>JBJKRE010000314.1:0-30368 GCA_046704825.1 Acidobacteriota bacterium | reverse complement strand
GCCTCCACGGCAGGGAAAACAACCCCCGAGAACATGCCCAGAACCACGCCGGGGAAAGCCATGACGGGCCACTCGAGAAGGCCGGCCATGTACCATGCGCGCCTGGCGGTCTGGAGGTCGCGGGTGGCGTAGATCCTCTGGTAGAGAGTCATGCCGACGAACCAGATATAACACTTGTACTTCGGGGCCGCACCTTCGCCGGCGGCCCTTACTCACGTCCTACGTCGGGTGAGTCTTCCAGACAGGTGAATGGACCCGGACGGCGGCGGCGCCGGGCGAGGTGGTCGCCGGGGGATATCCCGATGCTGGCCGTCCGCTCAAAGCGGGCGGGGGCCGGCGCGACGTCCAGGGGCGGCAATTCGGGCGTTCCCGGACAGGGTGGGTCGTTGAACACCCGGCCGGGTGGGGCGGTGTCACGTCCCGGGCCAGGGTACGTCCACGCCAACGGGACAGTAGTATTCGGATACGCCGGGCATGATGAGTTCGGTGGGGCTTATGCGAGGCAGGAAGCCGGCAAGGCGGCCTTTCAGGACGTAGGCACCGGCCTGGACGAAAGAGCGGCCCAGGCCGGGAACGTCCGTAGAGTCCGGGCGGAGAAACGCCTGGACCACGTATCCCCCCGTCTGCAGCCCCTTCCTGACACCCGCCTCCCAGGCCTCCCGCGAGCAGTAGGGGCCTGCGAGGAGCCCGCGACCTTCGTAGCTCCGCGTGGGCTTGACGATGAACTCCTCCTGGCGGTCGAGGAGGAGCCTGGCAAGGTCGGCGCGGGCTCCCTCGTATTCGACGGTGCTTTCGGTGAGGGTTCGAGTCCAGGGCACGTACCTCTCGAGGTCAGCCTTGAGGCGCGCGGGAAAAAGGTCCGCGTAGGCCGGATCCGAAAGGACCACGAAGAGCAGTTTGCTCCAGGCGGGATCGGTCCTGAAGCCGCCCACGAAACACGCGGCACCGGACAGGTAGGCCTCCAGGAAGGGGCGGATCTCCGCGGCCCTTGCGAAGGCCTCCTCGCTCACCAGGCGGCGGTAGACAACGTCGATGGGTCCCGCAGAACCTTCGAGTCGACCGGAGACGAGGCGGAGGCCCCTGGGGTCCTCGATTGAGGCGGGGACACCCGCGGCGCTGAAGGCGGAAGCCAGCGCTCGCTGCTCGGGAAGTGTCCCTACCGTGTCCCAGTCGACGATGGCGATTCTGGTCGGATCATTCCGGGGGCCGCTCCAATGATGGTAGCAGTCCAGGATTGTGGCCAGCAGACGGTGGTCGAGGGACGGCGACGCGGGGGCAAGGCCCTCGTGCTCCCGCCAGAGGGCCGTGAGCGCCGAGGCATAATGCCACCCGGCCGTCCCGTCCGTGTTGAATTCCATGAACCTGGGCTCGCCGTTCACCATGAAGGCGTCCATGCGTCCCAGGGGGATCGAAGGTCTGTAACCGGGGTCTTTGAGGATGCACTGCGTCTGGAGAGGTCCGTAGCCGAAGAGACTCCGCAACCGTTCGTCCTGAGCGAAAGCTCCGGTGACCTGCTCTGCTCCCTCCCAGACCGCCGCGACTCCGAGGGCCATCCGCCGCAGATCTCCGTCGGAAAGTCTGTAGGGGTGGTTGACGACCCACAGGGCCTTGTCTTTGTATCCGACCCCCCGTTTTTTCAGTTCCTCGTCGCTCCAGGGCTTGTCCGGTTCCGTTGTCATAACGCCTCGAATTCCGCAGGGCGGTCCTGCATGCCCGTCATACCGGATACGGCCGAGGGGGGGCCGCGCCGCGGTTCGTTGTTGTCTCTCCCCCTTGAGGCGGGCCCATCCAGGGGACCGCACTTACGCAGGTTACTTACCATAGTCGAGGGCGGACGCCGAGTCAATCGCGCGCGTTGGTTCGCGGACTGTCGGGATGCAAATTGAGAAGGGGGCCCCGGAGAGGCCCCCGAAAGTTACGGGCAGTGATCGATGTTACGCTTTCCCGTCCAGAATGGCTTCGATCTGGTCCATGGTCCGGTTCATTTCCTTAACGGCTTCGTCGAAGGGAAGGCTGGTTGTCATGTCCACGCCAGCGTCCTTCAGAAGGTCGACGGGGTACTTTACGGATCCGGATGACAACATGGTTAGGTAGGCGTCGCGGGTTCGGATGGAGGGCGCCTCGGCCCGGATCCGGTTGGCCAGCGCGGTGGAAGCGGTGAGACTCGTGGCGTACTGGTAAACATAGAAGTTCCGGTAGAAGTGCGGGATGTACGCCCACTCGTTGCCGTAGAGTTCGTCGATCTTGCAGACACCGTCCTCGTGGCCGTAGTAGGTTCTGAGCAGATCGAGGTAGAGCTTGCTCATGGAATCGCCCGTCAGGGGCTGCCCCTTTTCGGCCATTTCATGGATGCGCATCTCGAACTCGGCGAACAGGGTCTGCCGGAACAGCGTCTGCCGGTATCCCTCGAGGTGCTCGCCCAGGATGTAGAGCCGCACGGCCTTGTCCGTGGTGTGGTCCATCATGTAATGGAACAGCAGGTTCTCGTTGAGAGTCGAGGCCACCTCGGCCACAAATGTTGCGTAGTGTGCGTTCGCGAATGTCTGGTTACTGTTCGAAAGGTAGCTGTGCATGGAGTGGCCGGACTCGTGGGCCAGGGTCGAAACGTCGTCGTAGCGGCCGTTGAAGTTCAGGAGCTGATAGGGGTGGACGTCGTAGACGATGCCCGTGCTGTATGCTCCGGAGCGTTTGCCGGCGCTCGGGTAGAAATCCACCCAGCGGCTGTCGAAGCCTTTCCTGAGAGCCTTCGTGTAAGAGGCGCCCAGAGGGGCGACGGCCTTCAGGACCAGATCCATGGCCTGGTCGGGCGTGTAGGTGATATCCACCTCGCTGACGATGGGCGCGTAGAGATCCTCGTACCTGAGCTGGTCCAGGTGCATCATGCGCTGGCGCAGCCTGAGGTAGCGGTGCAGGGTAGGCAGGTTGTCGTGCACGTCCTCGATGAGGCGGGTGTACACGGCAACGGGGATATTGTTGGCGTCCAGAGACGCCGCGAGCGAACTGTCGTAGTGCCGCACGTCCTTGTTGAAGATGTGGGCCTTGACGTGCGAATAAAGGGTGGTGCCCAGCGTACGCCGGCAACCTTCGTAACCCTGCCAGAAGGCCTTGAAGACCTTGTCGCGGTCGGCCCGGTCCTTGGAGGATCGGTATCTGGCGTATCCCGCGGCGTCAAGGCGAACCGTTTCGCCCGTGGAAAGGGTGACCTCGGGCCGCGGCATGTCGGCGGCCGTGAATATCTTGTATATGGCACCGGGCGCAACGGCGACCGCCCCGGCGCGGGCGACGATCTGCTCCTGGTCGGGCGTCAGGGTGTGGGCCTTCATACGCAGCATGTCGTCCAGGTAAGGTTTGTAGATTCCGAGTCCGGGCTCGGCGGCCATGTATCGGCGGATGGTCTCGGCGTCCAGCGAGAGGATCTCGGGCTGAATGTAGGACGCGGCCGTCCCGTAGGCGGTCGCCAGTTCCTCGGCGCTCTGCTTCATGGCCAGGTGCTCCGAATCCCGTGTGTCCTGATCGCTCAGCATACTCGCGTATGCATAGACCCTGTACATGTCCTTTTCGAGCTTCTCCTGGGTCCGAAGCGCCTCGACCAGGATTCGCGGAGAGTCTCCGAGGTGCCCCTCGAAGGGTGCAAGGTCGCCGATCCGCTTCTCCACGTCGGCCCTTGCCTTTGTCCACGCCTCCGCGGACGGGTAGATGTCGGCCAGATTCCAGGTGTAGCGCTCCGGGATATCGGTCCGGTCCGCCCCCATTACGGTGACCGTGGCCAGCGCGGCGACTGCCGCCGCCATACAGCACGTTCGAGCGAATGCCTTCATTCCCTTTTCCTCCTGTTTGCAATGCTGCAAGAAATGACTTTCCGAACCGCTCCCTTCCAGCGCGGTCCTGCCTGACCCTCGGGACAGAGCCGTCCCCACGGCCCGCGTCCTACTGATGGCTTTACGGTGTCTGAAAGGGAAAGTTGCCTTCCGATGGAGTATGAATCCCGTAAGCGGTGATTTCGCCCGGAAGAGACCCTACGCAATCGGCGTAGGAGTCACCACCGCGGTCGACGGGCCAGAAGCGTGTCGGCGTCATCCTCGGGCATGGGCCGGGCGAAGTAGAAGCCCTGCCCGTAGTCGCAGTCCATGGCATGCAGAAGGTCGAGCTGCCGCCTGGTCTCCACCCCCTCCGCCACCACTTCCATGTGGAGCTTGTGGGCCATGTCGACGGTGGTCCGGACGATTTCGTGGCTGTCCTCGTTGTCGCACATGGTACGCACGAAGGACTGATCGATCTTGACCGTGTCGATCGGGTAGCTCCGAAGGCTCCTGAGCGAGGAGTAGCCGGTGCCGAAATCGTCGATGCTCAGGTGGATCCGCTGAGATTTCATCTGCTGGATCATCTCGCGGGCGAATTCGGCGTGTTCTATGATTACACTCTCGGTGATCTCCAGCTTCAGGGTGGCCGGATCTATTCCGTATTCGCGGAGCATGAGGTCCACCTGCCCCATGAGTTCCGGCCGCATGAACTGGACGCCCGATATGTTCACGCTCATGGTGATGGCGGGGCTTCCCCTGAAGCGCCGTTGGACGGACTTGAGGTACAGGCAGGCCCGGCGGAGCACCCGCAGACCTATGGCGTTGATGAGCCCGGTCTCTTCGGCCAGGGGGATGAACTCCTCCGGCGATATGAAGCCCCGCTCGTTGTGGGGCCAGCGGGAAAGCGCCTCGAACCCGGTGATCCTGCGCGTCCTGAGCGACACGATGGGCTGGTAGTGGACCGTGAGCTGGTTCGATTCCATGGCATGGCGGAGGCTGGTTTCGAGGTCCAGTATCTGGAGGGCCCGCGAATGCATGTTCGGAGAGAAAACCGTATAGTGCGCGCGGCCGTGGTTCTTGGCGTGATACATGGCCGTATCGGCGTCCCTGACCATCTCTTCGGACCGGTTGTACGCGTCGTTGTACTTGGCGATCCCGATGCTGGCGGAGGAGAAGACCTCCCTAGACCCGATCTGGAACGGCTCCGCCAGACAGGACTGAATCCTCTCCGCGAAGAGGGTGACCTCCTGGTCGCTCCGGCTGTTCTCGAGCAGGACGGCGAACTCGTCGCCGCTGAGCCTGGCGACGGTATCCGAAGCGCGCAGGCAGGCCTTTACGCGGTTGGCCAGCTCGATCAGGAGCTGGTCGCCTGCAAGGTGTCCAAGGCTGTCGTTGATGATCATGAACCGGTCCAGATCCAGGAACATGACGGCGAAGTGGGAGGATTCGCTCCGCTTGGCCCGAGCGATTGCAAGCCCCAGCCTGTCCATGAAGAGCGTCCTGTTGGGCAGGCCTGTCAGCGCGTCGTGGAGTGCGTCATGCTGGAGCTGCTCCTCGGCCATCTTGCGATCCGTGATGTCGGTCTGGGAGCCGGCCATTCTGTAGGCCTTTCCCTGGCTGTCCCGGACTACGAGTCCCCGGGTCAGAACCCAGCAGAAACCGCCGTCCTTGTGGCGCATGCGGTGTTCGTGCTCGAAATGCGAGGTCGTGCCCTCTATGTGCGCTTTCATCAGTGTCTTGAGTTCCGCGAGGTCGTCGGGGTGGACGAGCCGGAACCAATCGTCCACCGAATTGCCGACTTCGCTCCGCGCAAACCCCAGCATGGTCTTCCATCGGTCGGACAGGTGAAGGTTGCCCGTCCGGAAATCCCAGTCCCAGAGGCCGTCGTTGGCGCCTTTCACCGAGAGAGCGTACCGCTCGACGCCGGCCCTGAGGCGCTCTTCGGCGAGCTTTTTGTGGGTGACGTCCATGCCGGTGGCCACGTGGTGAGTCACCGCTCCAGACGCGTCTATGAGCGGCGAAATGGTCTTTTCTTCATAGTAGAGCGAGCCGTCTTTGCGCCTGTTGATGACCGTTCCGTGAAAGGACTCCCCGGCGAGTATCGTGTCCCACATCCACTTGTAGAAGTTCTTGTCGTGCTTTCCCGATTTGAGGATCCGGGGGTTCCTGCCCAGGACTTCGTCCTTCGTGTAACCGGTGGTCCTCTCGAATGCGTTGTTCACGTATTCGATCACCCCGTCCTTGTTCGTGATGACGACGGATTCGTCGATGTGTTCGACGGCGCTGGAGAGCGTCTGCAGGCGGTCCTCGGTTTCGATCCTCCGGGTGATGTCCGTGATGTAGAGGATGTAGACGATATCACCCGAGTGTTCGCTCCGGGTTACCGAGACTTCCACGCGGCCCCAGCCGGACCCGGTCTTGGGAATACGCAGCACGGTGGAGACGGATTCGGTGGAGCCGCCGTCCAGCCTGGCGAGGCACTTCTCGAAGTCCGGGTGGTCCTCGTCGAGGATCCTTTCCAGGAAACGGGTTCCCGACAGGGCTTCGGGAGCGACGTCCAGGATCGCACCGGCCGAGTCGTTGGCGTAGGTGACCATCCAGTCGCGATCCAATGTGCAGACAGCTCCGGGACACCATTTGAGAACGGTCTCCAGGAACTGTTTCGTCGGCTTCAGCGGCAAGATGTCCTCCACCCTATGTCCGGTCGCAGCTTTAAAGCCGCGCCGAGCATTTCATATGGCTGGCCTCGGGTTGCGCCGATCGAACGATGTTGCAAGAAAATTGCCACAGCTGCCGTCGAGCCCACATCGTAATGAAAAGTTAGCAACGGCAGGGGGATAGGGGCCTGTGCCTGAACTGTGAGCCGAGGTGGCGGCGAGGGGGATGTTTCCAAGACGGAACCTCGGTGCAACCATACGGTTACAGCGAGGCATTCCGGGACGATGGGTTGCGGGAACGGAAGCGGCGAGTGGACAGGCCAGCCTGTCCAAGGCGTCACCGGGATTTGCGCGCCTTGTTGAGTTCCTTCAGCGTAGCAGGCCTGACGGACACCACGCGGACGTCGAACACCAGGCGTTTGCCCGCGAGCGGGTGGTTGCCGTCCAGGGTCACGGCGTCGTCCTGGACGGAGATCACCAGCAGCTCGCTGCTGTGGTCCTCGTCGACCTCCACCTCAAGCACGTGGCCCACCTCCAGGTCCGCGTCGAGCTTGTCGCGCGCCTCCTGGAAGACCTTCGCCGGGTCATGGGGGCCGAAGCCCTCTTCGGGATCGACGGTGACCTTGCGCCTGTCGCCCGGCTTGAGGCCGGCGAGGGCCTTTTCCAGACCGGGTACGACCTGGCCGTAGCCCTGGATGTACGTGTACGGCTCTTCGCCGGAAGTGGAATCGATGACCGATCCCTGCTCGTCGTAGAGCGTGTAGTGAATGGTGACCAGGTGACCCGGTGCGATTCGGACTGTCTTCGGCATGCCCTCACCCATAGTCTCAGCGCGTCTGGATCCGCGGAGCCCCCACGCGGGCTCCGAAACTGACGAGCCTCTATTATAGTTCCTTCGTGGAAAATCGTCTGCGCCTCTCCGGCTCCTTCGACCTGCGGCGACTCCGGGGAGACGGCTCCGCCCCATGAGGCGCGGGGGCGGGTATTTATTTTTTGCTCTATGCGGCCATAATAGAGCGCGTAGCCCGAGACCGGCCGGTCGAAGGCGGTGCAGGGGAGAGTGAGACCATGTCTGTCCGCCGAGGCGGTCTGGAAGATCTTGAAGAACTCGTAGCTCTCGAAGCGAGGTGCTTCGAGACGGATCGCCTCTCGAGACGAAATTTCCGATACCTTCTCAGCCGGGCCAACGCCCTCACGCTCGTCGAGGACGAAGCAGGCGCGCTCAATGGGTACGCCATGCTCCTGTTCAATACGGGAACCTCCCTCGCCCGCCTTTACTCGGTAGCCGTGGACCCGCGGAGCCGGGGGCTGGGGCTGGGGGCGCGGCTCCTGGAAGCGGCCGAAGGGGCCGCCCGGGAGCACGACTGCGTAAGCGTGAGGCTCGAAGTGAGGGCCGACAACGGCCCGGCGATCGGCCTGTACGAGAAGGCGGGCTACCGGCGCTTCGGTGCCATCGAGGACTACTACGAGGACCACCAGCGTGCGCTCAGGTTCGAAAAATTCCTGATTCCGCACCTCGAACCCAACCTCGTGAGCGTCCCCTTCTACATGCAGACGCTCGATTTCACCTGCGGGCCCTCGGCGCTCATGATGGCCATGAGAGCGCTGGCCCCCGATCTCGAGCTGGACAGAAAAATGGAGCTTCGCATCTGGCGGGAGTCGACGAGTATCTACATGACGTCGGGCCACGGGGGGTGCGGTCCTTACGGACTGGCACTGTCGGCCTACCATCGCGGGTTCGACGTGGAGGTCTTCGTCAACGCCGAAGGCGTCCTCTTCACCGAGTCCGTCAGGAGTGACGAGAAGAAGGAGGTGATCAGGCTCGTCCAGGAGGACATGCTTGACGAGATAGGGCGCTCCCGGATCAGGCTCCATTACGGTGCGCCGGGCATGGCGGACATCCAGGACCGTTGCGAAGCCGGGCTGATACCGCTCGTGCTCATAAGTTCTCGAAGGATCTATCACGAGAACTCGCCCCACTGGATCGTCGTCACGGGACTGGACGACCGGTTCATATACGTGCACGACTCCTTTGTGGACGTCGACGCGCACAAGACGGCCACGGACAGCATCAACATGCCTATCCTGAAGAAAGACTTCGAGCGCATGGCGAGGTACGGGAAGGCCGGGCTCAAGGCCGCCCTGTTCGTCGGCCGCAGGCCGCAGGCGGGAAGAGAGACGGCACACGGCGCCCCGGGTGGCGCCGGTGCCGACGAGGACCGACCTTGAAAGGGAAGGGTGTGGAACGGGTGGATGACTGCGGAGGCGTACCGGTGGCGCGGCAGGTCGTGATCGTCGAAAACCTCAAGGACTGGAAACCGAATTTCCCGGACGTGACGGTGGTCCGCGCAAGGGACTATCTCGCGCAGTCACAGTACTTCAAGCTCAGAGACGCAAAAGTCATAAACATCTGCCGCAGCTACGGCTACCTGACCGTCGGCTACTACTGCTCGCTCCTGGCGCAGGCCAGGCGGCACAGGGTCATCCCGACGGTCCGTACGCTGACCGACCTCAGCAGCAAGGCCATCTACAGCCTCAACGTCGAGGACCTGGACGAGACCGTGGAGAAGGTCATGAGAAAGGAGACGGGCCTCGAAGACCGCAACTCCTTTGAGATGTGCATCTTCTTCGGCCGGTGCAGACACCGGCGCCTGCAGGACCTCGCCCGCCAGATCTTCGACCTCTTCCAGTGCCCCCTCCTGAGAGTCGAGTTCAGGCTCCAGGGCAGGTGGCATATCTCCGCCATCCGTCCGGCCCACCTCCATGGGCTCTCGGACGAGCAGGAAGCGCTTTTTGTCGCAGCCTTCGAAGAGTACAGGACCCGGCCCTGGCACAGGCCGAAAGCCAGGACCCGCACGCGCTATGACCTCGCCGTACTCTACGACCCGGCGGAGCGCCTGCCTCCGTCCAACAAGCGGGCGCTTCAGAAGTTCATCAGGGTGGGGGAGAAACTCGGCATAGGCGTGGACCTGATCGAGCGCAGGGACTACGCCAAGCTGGCCGAGTACGACGCCCTCTTCATCCGGGAGACGACGGAGATCGATCACTACACCTATCGCTTTGCAAAGAAAGCCGAGAACGAGGGGATGGCCGTCATCGACGACCCCGATTCCATCGTGAAGTGCACCAACAAGGTCTACCTCGCCGAGCTGCTGACGGCCCACAAGGTCCCGACCCCCAAAACGGTGGTCATACAGGAGGTCGGGACCCGTGCGCTGCAGAAGCTCGAAGCGGCCATTCCCTACCCGATGGTCCTCAAGATCCCGGACAGCTCGTTCTCGAGAGGGGTTTACAAGGTCAACAACTTCGGCGAACTGAAGGCCATCAGCAAGAAGCTCTTCACGGATTCGGACCTGATACTGGCTCAGGAGTTCATGTACACCGAATACGACTGGCGAATCGGCATCCTGGGGCGAAGGCCCATCTACGCGTGCCAGTACTTCATGTCCAAGCACCACTGGCAGATCGTGAAACACAGCCCGTCCGGTCGATTCACGGAGGGCGGCTTCAAGACGCTGCCGGTTGACGCCGTGCCCCCGAAGGTCCTTGAGGCGGCGCTGAAGGCCGCGAACCTCATCGGAGACGGCCTGTACGGCGTGGACGTGAAGATGACGGATCGGGGCGTCTACGTCATGGAGGTCAACGACAACCCCAACATCGACGCGGGCGTGGAAGACGCGTGCATCGGCGACGAACTGTACCGGACGGTGCTGGAAGAGCTGGTCCGCCGTGTCGAGGCGCTCAGGGCCCGATGAGGAACGTCCCTCAGAGCTTGGCGGCCACCATTTCAACGAGGTCGGCCACCCTGTTGGAATAGCCCCACTCGTTGTCGTACCAGCTGAATACTTTCGCCATCGTTCCCATGGTCTTGGTCAGGCCTCCGTCCACGATGGCGGAGTGCGAGTCGCCGACGATGTCCGTGAGCACGATGGGCTCTTCGGTGTAGGCGAGGATGCCCTTCATGAGCCCTTCGGCGGCATCCCGTAGAGCCCCGTTGATCGCGTCCGGGGAGGCTTCGCGCTTGAGGTTCACGGTGATGTCGCTGATGGAGCCCGTCGGTGTGGGGATGCGGAAGGCGAGCCCCTCGAATATGCCCTTCAGCTGCGGCAGGACCGCCGAGGTGGCCCTGGCGGCTCCCGTCGTCGTCGGAACGATGTTGATGGCGGCGGCACGGCCCCGGCGCGGGTCCTTCTTGTGCGTCGTGTCCAGTAGGCGCTGCGAACTCGTGAAAGAATGGATGGTCGTGAGGAAGGCCGCATCGACGCCGAAGACCTCGTCGAGCACCTTCATCACCGGGGCCACCGAATTGGTCGTGCAGGACGCATTGGAGAGGATGTGGTGACTGGCCGGGTCGTAGTGGTCCTCGTTCACGCCCAGCACGATCTCGACGTCGGGCTGTCGGGCGTGGGCCGTGATGATCACCTTTCGGGCGCCGGCCTGCAGGTGCTTGACGGCGTCTGCACGGTGTCCGAGGACACCCGTCGATTCCACGACCACGTCCACGCCGGCGCGGCCCCAGTCGAGCTTGGCGGGGTCACGGACGGTGGACACGAGAATCTTCTTCCCGTCGACGATGAGGTGGTCGTCCGTCCAGCTGATCTCACCGGCGAAGCGACCGTAGACGGAGTCGTACTTCAGAAGGTACGCCAGGCTCTTCCCGCCGATGAGGTCGTTGATGAGCGCGACGTTTACGCCGCGTTCGTGGAGTATGCGAAAGACCATCTTTCCTATTCGCCCGAAACCATTGATGCCTACGGTGGCCATGAACTGTCCTCCTCAATCGAAGGAGGCAGCCCGTCGCACGGGGCGGGCCGAAGCGCGTCCGCATCGCGAGGGCTCCTCATTTTCTGATTCAGAGTGCGCACAATAAGACAAGTATAGAACAGCACCGGGCGATGGACCAGCAGAGGTCGTTGCTGAAGGTGCGGTGCGGGCGAAACCGCTCAGCCGGGAATCCGGGCGCCAGCCCGTGCTAATCGACCTGGGGCGCGCCTCTCCGCGCGACCTTGCCGCGCAGGATCGGGATGAGGGGCAGGAACCCCAGCAGGACGAAGGTGATCACCCAGAATATGTCGGCGTACGACAGCACCATGGCCTGGGCCTGGGCCTGGTGATAGAGGAGCGCCTGGGAGAGCTGCCCGACCGCATGGCCGTTCATGCCGACGTGGGGGGCCAGACCGTGGACGGCCTCGGCCGAGCGATGCTGAAAGATGGGGTTGTACGGGTTCATGTGTTCAACCAGTCGCTCCTGGTGGAACTGCGCGCGGCTCGCCAGGATCGTGGAGGCCACGGCGATGCCGATGGAACCACCCTCGTTTCTGACCAGGTTGTAGAAGCCCGTGGCGTGGCCCATCTTCTCCGCGGACATGGTGGAGTAGGCCGCGGCGGCCACCGAAATGAACAGGAGGCCGACGCCGAACCCCTGCACGAAACGGGCCGTCGCCAGGTAGGTGAAGTCGATCCCCAGGCTCAGATTCCACAGCATCCGCAGTGACACGAGCATGATGAGCACCCCTGCGAGTAGGAGCCACCGAGCGTCGATGCGCCCCACAAGTTGGCCGCCCACCAGCATGGCGAGCAGGGCGGCGACCCCGCCGGGCGCCAGGAGCAGGCCGGCCCAGGTGGCCGTGTAGCCGAGCATGTGCTGCACGAAGAGGGGGAGCATCACGAGCGTGGCGTACAGCACGAAGTACTGGAAGAAGGAGAGGCCGACCCCCGCGGCGAACTCCTTGTTCTTGAGGATCGACAGGTCCACCAGGGGGCTGCTGTGCGTCAGCGACCGCCAGATGAAGAGGGCGATACCCAGGGCTGCCAGGAGGGCGAAGATCTGGATGAAGTGGCTCTGGAACCAGTCCAGGCGTTCGCCCCTGCTGAGTACCACTTCGAGGCCCCCGAGGCCCAGGACCACGAACGCCAGGCTCCAGGAATCCAGGCCTCCTTCGGGCTTCTTGAGGTAGGGCGGGTCCCACACGTAGAGGAGGGCGAGAACGACGGCCAGGATGCCTATGGGGATGTTGATGTAAAAGATCCAGCGCCAGCTCCAGTGGTCGGTAATCCAGCCGCCCAGGATGGGGCCGATGATCGGGCCGAAGACCACGCCGACTCCGAAATAGGAGAGGGCCCGCCCCCTGTCCTCCGCGGGGAAGGCCTCCAGCAGGATAGCCTGACTCATGGGGACGATGACGCCTCCGGACAGGCCCTGGATGACTCGCATCAGGACGCAGAAGGCGAGGGTGGGCGCGGCGCCGGACCCGAGGGAGGAGAGCGTGAACACGATGAGGCTGAGGATATACACCCGCCGACGGCCGAAGTAGTTGCCCATCCATCCCGTGATGGGGACGATGACGGCGTTGGCGACCAGGTAGGCGGTGAGCACCCACGTGATTTCGTCCACGCCGGCCGAGAAGGCCCCCTGCATGTGGGGCAGCGCCACGTTGGCCACCGAGGTGTCCACGGCCTGCATCATGGTGGCCAGCATGGTGGCGAAGGTGATCATGAACTTGCTGGTCTGGCGTCGAGCTTGGTTTCCCACGGAGCGTGAACCCTCAGGAACGGTTGTTTTACCTGCGTCTGGAGCCGGCCGGACGAGCCACCCGGTTCGTTATTGTAGCCCATCCCGCCCCAAAAGGCCCGGGAGCGAGGTCGCTCCCGGGCCCGATCAAGGCTTGAAGTGTGTCGCTGGAGCGGGGCCCGTTCCCCGCTGCGACGCTATTTGGGGCTGGGCCCCTGGGTGACGCGGACGAGGTCGTCAGGCCGTATCCACTTCTTGAATGCGGTCTGGATCTCGGCGGCCGTAAGCTTGACGTACTTCCGGGCCGCGAGGGTGGGCTCGTTCAGGGGCAGGTCGTGAATGGACCGCGACAGAAGTCCTCCGGCGATGCTGCGTTCGCTGGATTCCCGCAGGGGGATCTCGCGGAGCAGGATGGCCTTGGCCTTCTGGAGCTCGCTGGCGGTGACGGGTGAGGAGGTCATGGCCTTGAGCTCTTTGACCACCATGTTCTGAGCCTTCGTCACGTTGGGCGGGTCGCAGGCGTAGTTCACCGTGTAGGTGGAGCGGGTGCGGCCCACGTTGAAGGACGACCCCACGTAGTAAACCAGGCCGGCTTTTTCGCGGAGGTCGCGGTAGTACCGGGTGGCGTAGAAGGCGCCGCCGAGCACGTGGTTGCCGAGTTCCAGGGCGTAGTAGTCCGGATTGGACCGCTTCAGTCCGAGGGTTTCGGAGAGAGTGACCAGGTCCTGAACGCGGCTGGAGTCCGGAACGGCCGTGCTGGAGGGTTTGTTCGCCGGCACGGGGGGATAGAGGGTGTCGGGTTTGGGGCCCTCAGCCTTCCACTCACCGAAGTACTTCTCGATCACAGCCTTGGCTTCGGCAGGCTTGATGGCGCCGATGACCACGATGGTAGTGAGGTCCGGGCGGAAGACCTTCTTGTAATAGGCCTTCACGTCACCCAGCGTGAGCGCCGAAACCGTCTTGGGGGTCGCCTGGCGCAGGCTGGGGTCGTTCTCGGGGTAGAGAGCCTTGTCGAGTGCGCGCCCCGAGAGGTAGTCGGGACTCTGAAGGAGACCGGCCAGGGAACGGGCGGTCTGCATCTTCATGATCATGAAGGCGCGTTGCGGAAGCGCGGGATGGAGTTCGTTGTCGGCCAACAGCTTGACGGCCGTGTCGAAGTGGCTGGAAAGGGCGCGTACGCTGAAGCTCGTTCCCGCGTTTTCGGAGGCCCCGATGTCGTCAAGCGCCTTCTGGAATGCGATGCGGTTCAGGGAGGTGGTGCCGAAGTCGAACAGCCGTCCGAGTACCTCATCGACGCCGTCCTGGCCTTTCGGGGTCTCCATGTCAGAGTTGTTCCTGATGCGTCCGAAAACGCTCACCGTGTTGCTCGTGGATTCGGGCTGGACGATCAGCTTGATGCCGTTGGGCAGGGTGGCGACGACAGGGTTGACGGCCGAGGCCGGTATGGCGAGGCGCCCCAGGGCCTTCTCGGCCCAGACGGGCAGTTTGACCGGTTTGGGGTTCTTGGGCGCGAAAGACTCGCTGCCGCCGAAGCCCTTTGAAGAGATCGGCTTTCCGGAGGGCTGGGGGGTGAGGATGGCCACGACGGAGTGCTTCGGATCGAGGTACTTCCTCGCGACGCGATCGACGTCCTGGACGGTGACCTTCTGAATGGCGGCGACGTCGTCTTCAGGTGACTGCCGGCCTTCGACGGCCAGCGCCTGGGACCAGGCCTGGGCAAGGCCCGAGACCGATGTCTTCTGGAGTTCTGCCTGTGTGAGGACGTGGCGCTTGGTGGCCTCTACCAGGTCGGCGGGCAGGCCGTTCTTCACGTCCGCCGCGAGGATGGCGTTGACCTGTTTGACCAGACCCGCCGAGTCGCCGCCCTTGGGGAAGACGGCGAAGGCGAATCCGAGTCCGGCCTTGGGCATGGCGTTGGACGAAAAACCGGCGTAGAGGGCCTTGCCCTTGGGGACGAGCTCGAAAAGGGAGCCCCTGCGGCTGCTCAGAACGTCGGCGAGGACCTGGGCGGCGGCGTAGTCCGGGCTGTCCGAACCGGGCATGCGGAACGTGACGAGGGCGAGCCCGTAAGGGAGGTCCGTCTTGAGGTGAAGGGTGTTCGGAGTGACGGGCTGGAGATTGATCCCCGGCCGCTTGGGGATCTTCTTGGTGGGGATGGGACCGAACAGCTTCTTGACCTCGGCGAGGGTCTTCTGCGGCTGGACGTCACCCACGATGACAAGGATGGCGTTGTTGGGGGCGTACCAGGTGTCCCAGAACTTTTTCAGCATGGCCCCGGTGGTCTTGTCGAAGGACGGCTTCGTACCGAGGGCGTCGTGGGCGTAAGGCGTGCCCTTGTACATGGCCTTGAGCAGCTTGGTGAAGAAGACGTACTGGGGGTTGGAGAGGTCCTGCGCCACTTCCTGCTCTATGGCGCCGCGCTCCTCGGCCCACAGCTTCTGGCTGTCCATGACGCCGCTCATGCGAATGGACTGGACGTGCAGCGCGACGTCCAGGTCTTCTGCCGGCACGGTAAAGAAGTACTGGGTGACGGTCTGCTGGGTGTCGGCGTTCATGTCGCCACCCATGGCTGCGGTGATGTCCGCGAGCTGGTCGGCACTCAGGCCCGGACTTCCGCGGAACATCATGTGCTCCTGCGCGTGCGCCATGCCCGGAAAGCCTTTGGGGGCCTCGTTGGATCCCACGAGGTAGTTCACTTCGGTGGTCACGACGGGGGCGAGTGGGTTGCGCACGATGACCACGCGCAATCCGTTCTTGAGGGTGGCCCTCAAAACCGAGCTCGAAGAGGCGGGCGTTCTCGCCTGAAGAGCGCTCGCGGGCAGGCACAGCACCAGCGCCCCGAGCAGGATCCCGCCCAGAAGATTGAAGGCGAGCGCGGCGAGGCGCCGCCTTTCGTTGGCCGGACCGGCGTCACCGACGACCGCGGTCCCCGATTCAGTTTGTCTGTCCATTACTTGTTCCTCCGATCTTGAATTATGTGAGTCACCAGGTAGAAGGGAATGGCCGCCGGGAGGACTCTGGCGGCGGATCATGTCATATTCATGTCGTCGAAATTGTGCGGGGTATAGTCGGTGTCATAACGAAAGCGAAGAGGAGGCGCAGAAAAAAATCTGGGAGCATCGATCACACCTCAACCCCTATCGTACACCCATACAGCCTGACAGACAAGCCTTGTCCCGGACCAGCGATGGCCGGGGCGGGGTAAAGGATGCGTCAGTGAGTGCAAGTTCCGAAGGTGAACGAGTAAAACCGGGCGCCGGGTTCCGGCTTCAGCTCGACCACGTGGCGCCCGAATACGTTCCCGTCCACGAGCCTGTAGAGGCGGGTCCTGCCGAGCGTGACGAAGGTGCGCCCGTGCTTCTGGACGACGTCGCTCCCGCGGAGGGCCGCGGGCACGGGTTGACCGTCCAGGAGGACTTCCATGGTGTTGAACGAGCGACGGTTCCCGGCGTCGGCCACCACGTAGCAGCCCGCGGCGTGGTACCGAAGATAGAGCGAGGCGTAGGGGCCCTCGGCTTCGCAATACTGAGGATGTGCTGACCAGCGTCCGGACAGGGCGGGCCGTCCGTCCGGGAGAACGCGCGGAGCCGGCGCCACGTAGCGCCGGACCCGGGGCCCTCCGTAGCCGCCCGTGTTGGCCAGCTGCCCGCGGTCGGACCCGATGTAGGTCTCGGCCGTCGTCCGGTAACAGACGGCGCCGGGGCTGTCCACGGCGCGGACCGGTTTCATCAATGGGATGTCGGGGCACGTTCCGCCCTCGCGCAGCAGCTTTTGTATCTCGGCTTCGGTCCTCCCGTATTCGCCTTCTCCCACGTGGTCGTAGCGGATGATGCCCTTGCGGTCGATCAGGTATTCGCGCGGCCAATAAAGGTTCCCATACGCCGTCCAGGTCTTGTACTGGTCGTCGAGCAGGACGGGGTACGTGATGCCGAAGCGCCTGACGGCCGCTTCCACGTTGGAGGGTTCGGCGGACGCCTTGAACTCGGGCGTGTGAACCCCGACGATGACCAGGCCGTACGGTGCGTACCGTTTGTTCCAAGCTTTGAGATAGGGGAGCGTGCGTATGCAGTTGATGCACGTGTACTCCCAGAAATCGACGAGCACCACCTTGCCCTTCAGGTCTTTCATGGTGAGGGGCTTGCTGTTGATCCAGCGGGCCTTCGGAAAGGCCGGCGCGGGACGACCGAGCCCCACCGCGCCGCCGCTCCAGAGCAGGAGACCGGCCAGGGACGCAACAACCACCATAAGAAACACACCGAAAGGCTTCACCCGAATCTTCATCCGCATGTCCTTTCTCCGGGGCCGGGGAGGGGCAGGGGGTACCTGCCGGCCCTCACCCCTTCTGCTCCTCCAGAGGTTCGTGCCGAATGGAGGCAGAGTTGATGCAGTAGCGGTCTCCGGAGGGCTCCGGGCCGTCGTCGAAAACGTGTCCGAGGTGGGCTCCGCAGCGCGCACAGGTGACCTCCGTGCGCCTCATGCCGTGGCTGAGATCCGGAACGAGGATGACCCTGCCAGGCTCCAGGGCGTCCCAGAAGCTCGGCCAGCCGCACCCCGCGTCGAACTTCGTGCCGGACGAGAATAAGTCGCTGCCGCAGCATGCACAGCGGTACACACCGTCCTCCCAGAAGTTCCAGTAGCGCCCCGTGAAGGGGCGTTCCGTCCCCTTGCACCGGCACACCTCGTAGGTCGCCGGGTCCAGAATCTTCCGCCATTCGTCTTCCGTCTTCTGAACCTTCTCGTTCATTCGCTCGACTCCATCGAGGATAGGAAAACACTCCGGGGCGACCAATATTCGCTGTCGGCAGGATTGTGTTTTTTTCAGAAGGGGTTATAATAATTCCCAGAGTATACCGTCAGGTCGATCCCCCTAGTGCACTGCCTTTTTTGGCAGAAATGGAGAATGATCATGACGCCTTGTTCCATTCTGGTCGTTGAAGACGACAAGCTCAACGCGAAGCTCATCATCGAGACCCTCAACAGGCTGGGCTATAAGGTCGCCGGCCACGTGACCACGGGCGAAGAGGCGATCAAGCGGGCGGGCGAACTGGGTCCCGGCCTGGTCATCATGGATATCGTTCTGGCGGGGCTCATGGACGGAATCGCGGCGGCCGAACAGATCATGTCCCGATACGACATCCCCGTCATTTACATGACGGCCCACACGGACGAGAAGATCTTCAAGAAGTCCAAGGGCGCGGCCCTTTACGGATACGTCTACAAGCCCATCCGGGACAGGGATCTCCAGGCCGCCATAGAAGTGGCGCTGGACCGCCACGCTCTGGTGAGGAAACTCATCGAGAGCCAGCAGTGGCTGATGGCGACCCTCAGGAGCATCAGCGAGGCGGTGATCGCCACGGACGCCCGCGGGCGGGTCAAGTTCATGAGCGCCATGGCCGAGGCCCTTACGGGTTGGAGGCACGAGCAGGCCGTGGGGCAGAGCATCGAAGAGGTCATCCCCCTCCTGGACGCCGAAACGGGCAAACCCGTCGACAACTTCTGGTCGCGCTACCTTAAGGAAGAGGCCATCGGGTTCGGGTTCCAGTGGTACAAGCTGAGGAGGAACCGGAGGATCATCACGGTGGGATGCAGCATTGGAGCGATCCGGAACGAGAAGGGCGAACCCCTGGGCATCGTCATGGTTTTCAAGAAGGACGATCGCGGCTGACCACCCGAGGCCGGCCTGCGCACATGGCGTCACGTCTCAGATGGCGCGCAGTTCGGCACGGAGGGGTCCCCGGTGGGGGCGTCCTCGTCAGGCGCCGGTTTGACAGGCCTCCGCCTGCGCGTCATAATTAGCACTCACAATTTACAACGGCTCCCAGGGGCCGACCGCGCGGATACCTGACACCCAGAGGTGCCTTGCATTTATTCGTTAACTTCATCGACGCGCTGAAATCCGTTCTCTTCGGTCTGAACCGCATCGTGTGGGACTGGCCCTCGGCCATGCCCCTCATGGTCCTGCTCCTGGTGGGCACGGGCATCATCACGACCGTCCGGCTCCGGGGCATACAGGTGAGGCGCTTCTGGCACGGGATACGGGTGCTGAAGGGCGACTACGACGATCCCAGCCACGAAGGTGATCTGACGCACTTCCAGGCCCTGTCCACCGCGCTGTCTGCCACCATCGGAATCGCGAACATCGCCGGTGTGGCCACGGCCATTCACTACGGGGGGCCGGGGACCCTCTTCTGGATGTGGGTGACGGCGATCCTGGGGATGGCGCTCAAATTCACCGAATGCACACTGGCACAGCGGTTTCGAAAGATTGCCCCTTCCGGCGAGGCCTCGGGCGGTCCCATGTACTACATCGAAAAGGGGCTCGGGAAGAACTGGAAGCCCATGGCCATCGCCTTCGCCGTTGCCACGGCCATCACCCCCCTGGGCATGGGCGACGCGGTCCAGTCCTTCACCGTGGCAGACCAGTTCCGCCAGGACCTGCGGGTTCCGACCTTCGTCACCGGCCTGGTCATGACCCTACTCGTTGGCGCCGTCATTCTGGGCGGGATCCGGCGCATCGGCAAGGTGACCTCGAAGCTGGTCCCCTTCATGTGCCTGCTGTACGTCGCGGCTGGGCTGGCCGTGATCGTGCTCAACGCCGACCAGATCCTCCCGACCCTCAGACTGATCGTGGTTTCGGCCTTCAGGCCGGCGGCCGAGGTGGGAGGCTTCGCCGGCGGGGGGTTTGTATTTCTCCTGACCTGGGGGGTCAAACGAGGCCTTTTCTCGAACGAATCCGGACTCGGTTCGGCGCCCATCGTTCACGCCGCGGCAAGGACGGACGAACCGGTGAGGGAGGGCGTGGTCGCCATGCTGGGGCCCTTCGTGGACACGCTCGTGGTCTGCACGATCACGGGGCTGGTCATCCTGACCACAGGTGTCTGGAGCCAGAAGCAGCCTCAGAGGCTCGCGGTGAAGGAGCAGTCCGCGCTCACGGCCGTCGTAGCGGGGGCCAGGGTCCATACGGACGGCGTGGTGCGCAGCCGGGACATCGCCGCTGGTACCTACCGGGTCGAAGACGGCCGGCCGGAGGGCTTCGGCCTGGTCAGGGAAAACGGCACCGTCGACGGTCTGCGAATCCTTGTGAAGGGCGGAGCCACCGGAGTGGAGCGGACGCGCCCCTTCTCGGGGACCGTACGCATACCGTCCGACGCCGAGGGTGATTTCGCGTTCGCGGTTTTCAGGAACACCAAAGGCAGGCGGGTCGACGCGTCGCGCTTCTGGGTGCGCGGTGAAGCGCTCCAGAACGGATCGCCCCTTACCTCGTGGGCGTTCCAGAAGGGGCTGGGACGACTGGCCGGCGGCCACGGCAACTACCTGGTGACAATCGCCGTCTTCCTGTTCGCGCTCTCCACGGCCATAAGCGCTTCGTACTACGGCGACAGGGCGACGCAGTACCTCCTCGGAGACAGATGGATCCTGCCGTACAGGATCCTTTTCTGCGCCATGCAGTTCATCGGAGCGATCTATTCGCTCGAGCTGGTCTGGACCTTCAGCGACATTGCCCTGGCCTTCATGGCCGTGCCGAACCTGATCGCCATCCTCCTCCTAACGGGTATGGTGAGGAAGATGACCCTGAAATACGTGGCCGAGGGCAGACTGAAGCCCCCGGTACACGAAGGCTGAGGCCGAAGGCCGACGGCCTGCCCGCCCGAGCCCCAAAGCCGCATCGGTGAGTCTCTCCCGCCGATTGACACCGACAAAATCGGGCGGTTAGACTTCGGCTGTGGACACGCTAAAACGCACGTATATCGCGACGCGCGCCCGGGGGCGTGTGCGGCGGAAGGGCCCCACACCGGAATTCCGCCTCCCCGCCGGTGTTTTCACTGGTCGACGGCACACGAAACATCCGGGGTATACGGCACTGCGGCCCCGGCGGTGACCCCGAAGGTGCTATGGAGATGCAGACCATGGAGGACAGCCTGAACCGGGTGGTGATCAAGAACGTGAGCCCCGAGATCGAGGGGGGACTCTACGACATCAAGCGGGTTCCGGGGGAGTGGGTGCGGGTCGAGGCGGACGTTTTCGCGGATGGGTACGACGTCATCACCTGCCTCCTGCGCTATCGTCGCAAAGGGCGCAAGCGGTGGCAGGAAGTACAGATGGAACCGATGGTCAACGACCGGTGGGCCGGGCGCTTTCTCGTCGAGGAGATGGCCCACTACGAGTACACGCTCGTGGGGTGGATCGACCGCTTCCAGACCTGGTGCATCCACACGGGCAAGAAGTTCGACGCGGGCATGGACATCGGCACCGAACTGATCGAAGGGGCGGCCCTGATCCGCGAGGCGGGAGGCAGGGCGGGCGCCAAAGAGAGCGAATACCTGGAGGATCTGGCCGCGGCGGTCGCGGGGGACGGCCCCCAGGCCGAGCGGTTCGAAAAGGCCCGCGAAGCCAGGCTGGCCGGCCTTATGTTCAAGCTGGACGAACGCAGGTGCGCCACGGACTACCCCCATGTCCTGGGCGTGGCCGTCGAACGGGGAAGGGCCCGTTTCGGGGCCTGGTACGAGATGTTCCCCAGGTCCGCGTCGCCTGTGCCCGGCCGCCACGGCACTTTCAGGGACTGCATCGACCTGCTGCCCCACATTGCCGGCATGGGGTTCGACGTCCTGTACCTCCCGCCGATCCACCCCATCGGCGTGACGAACAGGAAGGGCCCCAACAACTCCCTGGAGTGCCGGCCCGGCGACCCGGGCAGTCCCTGGGCCATCGGGAGCGAACTGGGCGGGTTCAAGGCCGTCCACCCGGACCTTGGAACGCTGGAGGACTTCCAGGCGCTGCTCGCCGCCGCCCGCGATCTGGGCCTCGAGATCGCCCTCGACGTGGCTTTCCAGTGCTCCCCCGACCACCCGTACCTCCGGGAACACCCGGACTGGTTCAAGAGCCGCCCGGACGGGTCCATTCGCTTCGCCGAAAACCCTCCCAAGAAGTACCAGGACATCTATCCCCTCGACCTCGAGTGCCGTGACTGGCGTGCCCTGTGGACGGAACTGAGGAGCGTGTTCGAATTCTGGATCGACAAGGGCGTCACGATCTTCCGTGTGGACAACCCCCACACCAAGGCGTTCCGGTTCTGGGAGTGGTGCATCCGCAGTATCCGGCGAAAACATCCCGATACGATCTTCCTGTCCGAGGCGTTCACGCGCCCGAAGGTGATGTACCACCTCGCCAAGATAGGCTTCTCGCAGTCCTACACGTACTTCACATGGCGCAACGAGGGCTGGGAATTGAGGGACTACTTCACCGAACTCACTCGCGGTCCTGCACGGGAGTTCCTCCGACCGAACCTGTTCGCAAACACACCCGACATCCTGCACGCCTACCTGCAGGAGGGCGGGAGGCCGGCCTTCGCCGTCCGTCTGGTGCTCGCGGCCACCCTCGGGGCCAACTACGGTATCTACGGGCCGCCCTTTGAGCTCGCCCTTACCGCGCCCGCCCGCCCCGGGAGCGAGGAGTATCTCGATTCGGAGAAGTACCAGGTACGTCATTGGGACAGAGGCCGTCCGGACAGCCTCAGCGGGCTGATCACGAGGGTGAACGGTATACGCAGACACCACCCGGCCCTCCAGTCCAACGACGGGCTCTTCTTCCACGATACGGACAACCCCAGACTCCTTGCCTACAGCAAGCGGGCGGAGGACGGGGGGGACGTGGTGCTTGTGGTCGCCAACCTCGATCCGCACCACCGCCAGTCGGGCTGGACGAACCTCGTTCTGGACGAGTTGGGCGCCGGCGAGGGAGCATTCGAGGTAGAGGATCTCCTCGGCGGCGAGACGTACACCTGGCAGGGCTCCCGTAACTACGTCGAGCTGGACCCCCAGAGGCAGGCAGCCCATATTTTCCTGGTGAAGGCGGTCGGCTGACCGCAGGCCCCGGGACGCCGTGGACTCTTTACTGGAGAGGGGTAGAAACATGCCGAGGAGCGCGAGAGATGAAGGAGGCCAGGCGAGATCCCCCCGGTGGTACAAAAGTGCGGTCATCTACGAACTGCACGTAAGGGCGTTCAAGGATTCGGACGGCGATGGTTCCGGCGATTTCGCGGGCCTGACCGAGAAGCTGGACTACCTGCGCGACCTGGGTGTGACGGCCCTCTGGCTGCTTCCCTTCTACCCCTCTCCGCTCAAGGACGGCGGATACGACATCGCGGACTATTTCAACGTCAACCCCGACTACGGAACCCTCCGCGATTTCAGGCGGTTCCTCGGCGAGGCCCACAAACGGGGGCTCAAGGTGATCACGGAGCTGGTCATCAACCACACGTCGGACCAGCACCCCTGGTTCCAGCGCGCTCGAAAGGCGCCGCCTCGGAGCCGGTGGCGCAATTTCTACGTATGGAGCGAAACCCGCGAGCGGTACGCCGGGACCCGGATCATCTTTCCCGACTTCGAAAGCTCGAACTGGGCCTGGGACCCCGTGGCGGAAGCCTACTACTGGCACAGGTTCTACAGCCACCAGCCGGATCTCAACTTCGACAACCCCGAGGTCCGCCGCTCCATCCTCAAGGTCGTGGACTTCTGGTTCGGCATGGGGGTGGACGGCATGCGGCTCGACGCCGTTCCATACCTGTTCGAGCGAGAGGGTACGAACTGCGAAAACCTGCCCGAGACCCACGTGTTCCTGAAAGAACTCAGGGCGCACGTGGACGCGAATTTCCGGGACAGGATGCTGCTGGCGGAGGCGAACCAGTGGTCCGAGGACGCCGCGGCCTATTTCGGGGAAGGGGACGAGTGCCACATGAACTTCCACTTCCCCCTCATGCCGAGGCTCTTCATGTCCCTGAGCACGGAGGACAGGTTCACGCTGGTAGACATCCTCGAACAGACGCCCAGGATACCGGCTGACTGCCAGTGGGCCATCTTTCTGCGGAACCACGACGAACTCACACTCGAGATGGTCACGGACGAGGAGCGGAGCCACATGTACAGGGCCTACGCGGCGGACCCTCAGGCCCGCATCAACATCGGGATCCGGCGCAGGCTGGCCCCCCTGCTCGGCAACGACCGGAGGAAGATCGAACTGCTCAACGCGCTGCTCCTGTCGCTCCCGGGTACGCCGGTCCTCTACTACGGGGACGAGATCGGTATGGGCGACAACATCTTCCTGGGCGACCGGGACGGCGTACGCACGCCCATGCAGTGGAGCGCGGACCGAAACGGGGGGTTCTCGGGCGCCAATCCCCAGCGACTATTTCTGCCTCTCATCCTCGACCAGAACCACCACTACGCCGCCGTGAACGTCGAGGCCCAGCAGGGCAACCCCAATTCCCTGTGGTGGTTCATGAAGCGGCTCATCGCCATGCGCAACCAGCATCCGGCCTTCGGGTGGGGCGCCTTCGAGTTCCTCTTCCCCCAGAACCACAAGGTTCTCGCGTACCTCCGCAGCCACGAGGGCAAGTCGATTCTCGTGGTCGCGAACCTGTCGAGGCACGCTCAGCAGGCAGAGATCGAATTGACCGGGTACGAGGGCTTCACGCCGGTGGAACTCTTCGGCAGGACGCGATTCGCCCGCGTCAGGGACTGCCCCTACTGCCTGGCCCTCAACCCGTACGGCTTCTACTGGTTCGAACTGGAAGCGCCTGTTCCGGCCGAGGTGCCCTCTCACAGGCAGGCGGAAACGGAACTCCCTGTCGTGTCCGTTGCGCGCAACGGATGGGACGGCATTCTCAAGGGCAGGACCGCGCGCCGCCTGGAGCGGGTTCTTCCGCGCTTCCTCCCCGGATGCCGGTGGTTCGGAGGGAAGTCGCGAACCATTTCAGATGTGTCGATCAGGGACGTGATCTGGTTTCAGGGGCGCGCCCGCGGTGACAGGTCCGCCCTGGCCCTCCTGGACGTTGAGTACCAGGACGGAGAGCCGGAAACGTACTCGCTGCCCGTGGCCTTCCTTCAGGGCCAGGACGGGCAGGACCTCTACGAATCCCACCCGGCGGCGGCCATCTGCTGGCTCGATCTGCCGGGAAAGGGCGGCCGAGGTCTGCTCTACGACGCCGTCTACAGCCAGGCCCTGCCGCGCCGTCTCCTGGACCTCTTCTCGAGGAAGCGCCGTCTCGAGGGCGGCACGGGGGAGCTGGCCACCGAGAGGAACATGAGGATCAACGGCCGCATGAAGGGGCTCGTCGAAGACTACCGAGCGGAAGTCTTCGGCGCCGAGCAGAGCAACACCTCGATCATCTACGGCGAGGCCTTCATACTCAAGCTCTACAGGAAACTGGAGAGCGGCGAAAACCCCGAACTGGAGATCGGCCGATACCTCACCGAGAAGGCGGGCTTTCGGCACTCTCCTCCGCTGGCCGCGCAGATCACCTACGAAGTGCGCAAGCACACGCCCATGACGGTGGGGGTTCTGCACGGATACGTCAAGAACCATGGGGACGCCTGGACCTACACCCTCCACGTGCTGGCGCACTTCTTCGAGAGGATACTGACGCGTCCGGCCTTTGCGTCGGGGCCGCCGGAGGGTTACCGCGACAGGCGGCCGCTCCTGGAGAGGAGTTCGGGGGAGGTCGAGCAGGAGTCGGTCGACCTCGTCGGCGCCTACATCGAGTCGGCCCGCCTGCTGGGCATCCGCACCGCAGAGATGCACATCGCGCTCGCTTCCTAGTTCGAGGACCCGGCATTCCAGGCCGAACCCTTCACGACGCTCTACCAGCGTTCCCTGTACCAGTCCATGCGCAACCTCGCCAGGCAGACCTTCGATCTGCTGTCGGACAGGAAAGGCGGACTGCCGGGGGGGCTCAAGGCCATGGCCGACAAGGTTCTGGGGTACGACAAGGCGGTCCAGGACCGCTACAGGCGGCTTCTTTCCGGCAGGGTGGACGCCGGGCGAATCCGGTGCCACGGAGATTTCCATCTCGGCCAGGTGCTCAACACGGGCAAAGATTTCGTGATCATCGACTTCGAGGGCGAGCCGGCAAGGAGCCTGGCGGAGAGGAAGCTGAAGAGATCCCCGTTCCGGGATGTGGCGGGCATGCTCCGGTCCTTCCACTACGCGGCCTACCACGCCGTCAAACAGCAGGTCGAGCTCGGCATGATCGAGCGGGGCCGGGAAGAGGCGGCCAGGGGATGGGCAGACTTCTGGTACACCACGGTCAGCGGTGAGTTCCTGCGCAGCTACATGGAAACCGCCGGGGAGTCGCCCGCACTGGCGGTGGATGAGGACACGGCCGGCGTCTTACTTGGGCTGTACCTGCTCGACAAGGCGGTGTACGAACTCGGCTACGAACTGAACAACCGCCCCGGCTGGGTGGACATCCCGCTCACCGGGATTCGCTGGCTCGTGGAAACGGAACCATGACGAAAAAGCTGCCCAGGACGCTCGAAAGGCTGGCTTCCGCATGCGGAGTGCAGGCCCGGTACAAGGGCCTGGACGGCTCCATGCATGCGGCCTCGCCGGACGCCGTGGAAGCCATCCTGGCCGGGTTGGGCGTACCGGTCGGAAAGACCGGACAGGCCGAGGCCTTCGTGCGCGATGGGAAGGCGCAGGATCTCGGGCGACTCGTGGCTCCCGTCTCGGTGACGTCAGCCGGAACTCGAGCAGTCGTCCGGCTGACCCTGCCGGAGAGGATGGCCGGAAGGACCCTCCGTTACCGCCTGCTCCTGGAGTCGGGGAGGGAGGTGTCCGGGAGGATGGACACCGGCGAGGCGGCCGGCCGTTCCGAATCCTTCGAAGGAATGACCTATCACCACCTCGGTGTGAAACTGGATGGAGCCGTCCCCGCCGGATATCACACGATCGAGGTCCTGGCGGGGTCGTCGAAGACAGAGGGACGGGTCCTGTCTGCACCCCCCAGGGCGTTCGCGCACCCTCCCCAGGCGGGCGCACCGCGGACGGGGGAGTTCGCGCCGCTGTACGGACTGAAGGGGACCGGGGCCGTGCCGACCGGCGATTTCGAGTCGCTGGAGCGCCTTGTGGACTTCGTGGCAGAAACCGGAGGCTCCGTCGCCGCGACCCTTCCCCTGCACGCCTCGTTCCTGGACGGTATCCTCGCGCCGAGCCCCTATTCACCGGCCAGCCTGAGGTTCCTGAACGAATTCTACGTGCATCTTGAGAGCCTGCCCGAGTTCGCGCGCTGTTCCGAGGCGACCGGCCTGCTGGAGAGCGGTGAGGTTCGCGCGCTCCTGGAGAGGGTGGCCAGGGACGAATTCGTGGACTACCGCGCGATTACGGGTGTCAAGCGGAAGGTGATGGAGAGGCTTGCGCGCGCCGTTGACGGCGTCCCCGGGCGAAGGGAGGCCTTCGAGGCTTTTGTTCGCGAAACGCCGGACCTCACGGCCTACGGGCGCTTCCGGGCCGCCACGGAGCGGCAGGGGAGGGGCTGGCGGCAATGGCTAGGTCGGCTCCGCACCGGACAGATCGTCGACGGGGACGTGGATCCCGGCGCCGTCCTCTACCACCTTTACGCACAGTTCGCGGCGCACGAACAGCTGGCCGCCGTCCGGCGGAAGGCCGGCGAGCATTCCGTTCTGCTGAATCTCGACCACCCTCTGGGGACACATCCCGACGGGTTCGACACGTGGCAGCGGCGAGCCCTTTATGCGAGCGGCGTCGCCGTGGGGGCGCCGCCGGACGACTTCTTCTCGGGGGGGCAGAACTGGGGCTTCCCGCCGCTGAGCCCCGCAGGACTCCGCGGCGAGGGCCTCGAGCACTTCAGAGCCTCGCTGGCCGGCACCATGCGGTACGCCGACCTGGTCAGGATCGACCACATAATGGGGCTCCACCGGCTGTTCTGGGTGCCGGACGGGTTCGAGGCCGTGGAGGGCGCCTACGTGGTCTATCCTTCGGATGTCCTGTATGCGTTGCTCCGCCTGGAATCGCATCGGCACCGTGCGGCCCTGGTGGGCGAGGATCTCGGAACGGTGCCGCGCGCCGTGCGGCAGGCCATGGACCGGAGCGGCGTGAGCCGCACCTGGGTGTTCCAGTTCCAGACGCCGGAACCGGGAGAGAGGCCTGCGCGGTCGGTTCCGGGGGGGTGCCTGGCGCAGCTGGGCACGCACGATCTCCCGTCCTTCGCCGCCTTCTGGCGGGGGCTGGACCTCGTCGAACGGCAGGAGCTCGGCCTGCTAGAGGACGACCAACGTGACGACGAAGCGGCGCGCAGGAGGACCATGCGGAAAGAGGTCCTGGAGAGCCTGGCCATCGACACGTCCGCCGATCCCGGGCGCGAGGTGCACGAAGTCCTGTGCGGATTGCTCGAGGACCTGAGAACCAGCCGGGCGGGCTACCTGGTGGTCGCCCTCGAAGACCTCTGGGGCGAGACGCGTCAGCAGAACTGGCCGGGCATGGGAGAGGCGAGGCCGAGCTGGCGGCGGAAGCTCCGGCTGGGTCTCGACGAGGCGGAGGCGAACGTCGTGGTGAGGCGCGCACTGAGCCGCCTCAACGGGACCGGAGGGACCGAGAGCGGGTCTGTGGCCGCGGCTGGTCCCGAGAGGGAAGCGGCAGGCACCGAAGGGAGCACGCACATGCCGGATGCATCCGAGCTCGAACCGACGGAGGAAGACCTCTTCCTCTTCAACGAAGGGTCGCATTTCAGGCTCTACCGGAAGATGGGGGCGCACAGGGCCACGTGGAACGGCGCCGAGGGGACGCACTTCGCCGTATGGGCGCCGAACGCCCGCTCGGTAACCGTGGTCGGGGATTTCAACGGCTGGGACCGGGAGAGCCTGCCCCTCGAGCCGCGGGGCGATTCGGGCATATGGACCGCTTTTGTGCCGGAGGCGCGCGAAGGGCAGCGCTACAAATACCGCATCGCGTCCACCTACAACGGCTACACCGTGGAGAAGGCGGACCCGTTCGCCTTCTCGGCCGAACTGCCCCCCAAGACGGCCTCCGTCATCCGCGACCTGGACTACCGATGGGGAGACGCGGAGTGGATGGCTTCCCGGGGCGGACGGCAGGACCTCTCGGCGCCTGTGTCGATCTACGAGGTCCACCTCGGTTCCTGGATGAGAGTGCCCGAAGACGGTGACCGGATGCTGAGCTACCGTGAGCTGGCCCCGAGGCTGGCCGCCTACGTCAAGGAAATGGGGTTCACCCACGTGGAATTCATGCCCGTCATGGAGCACCCCTTCTACGGTTCCTGGGGCTACCAGTGCACTGGCTTCTTTGCGCCGACGAGCCGCTACGGCGGCCCGGCCGACTTCATGGCCTTGGTCGACGCCCTTCACCGGTCGGGAATCGGGGTGATCCTGGACTGGGTCCCGTCCCACTTTCCCACCGACGAGCACGGCCTGGTCTACTTCGACGGGACGCACCTCTACGAGCACTCGGACCCTCGGCAGGGCCTCCACCCCGAGTGGAAGAGTGCGGTGTTCAACTACGGGCGGAACGAGGTGCGGAGCTTCCTGATCAGCAGCGCGCTCTTCTGGCTGGACCGCTACCACGCGGACGGCCTGAGGGTGGATGCCGTGGCGTCCATGCTCTACCTGGACTACGCTCGCCAGGGAGGCGAGTGGATCCCGAACCGCTTCGGCGGCCGTGAGAATCTGGAGGCCGTGGAGTTCATACGGAGGCTCAACAGCGAGGTCTACCAGGCCTATCCCGACGTGCAGACGATCGCCGAGGAATCGACGGCCTGGCCGATGGTCTCCAAACCAACCTACGTCGGCGGCCTCGGTTTCGGGCTCAAGTGGGACATGGGGTGGATGCACGACACCCTGGAGTACTTCAGGCACGACCCCGTCCACCGCCGCTACCACCACAACCAGCTCACGTTCCGGAACATGTACGCGGGGTACGAGAACTTCGTTCTCTCCCTGTCTCACGACGAGGTGGTCTACGGCAAAGGTTCGCTCGTGAACAAGATGCCGGGGGACGCGTGGCAGCGCTTCGCCAACCTGCGGCTGCTCCTGGCCCTCATGTACGCACAGACGGGCAAGAAACTCCTTTTTATGGGCGGCGAGTTCGGGCAGGAGCGGGAGTGGTCACATGAGAGGAGCCTGGACTGGCACCTTCTCGACGGTCCCATGCACAGGGGCGTGAGGCTTGCCGTTCAGCGGCTCAACCGGCTCTACCGCAGTGAACCGGCTCTCCACGAAATGGACTGCGGCGAAGGGGGCTTCGACTGGATCGACTGTAACGACTCGGAGAACAGCGTGCTCATATTCGAGAGAAAGGGCCTCAAGCCTGAAGACAGGCTGGTCGTGGCCTGCAACTTCACCCCGGTGCCGCGGCAGGACTACGCGGCGGGCGTGGACAGCGGAGGGAGGTGGCTCGAGGTATTCAACAGCGATGCCGAAGAGTACGGGGGCAGCGGCGTGGGCAACCTGGGCGCGGTGACGGCCTCCGACGAACCGCGCCACGGGCGGCCGTTCAGCATTTGGCTCACGCTGCCCCCCCTGGCCGCGGTCTTCCTCAAACCCGGAGGCGCGCCATGAGCCCAGAGCGCTACATCTGCATACACGGACACTT
>JBJKRE010000313.1:0-6226 GCA_046704825.1 Acidobacteriota bacterium | reverse complement strand
GCCGCTACAACGGCACATCCCTCGCCGTTTCTCAAATCCGCAATCCCAAATCCCAATTCCCAAATCATTCCCCTCCCTTCCTCCCATCCTCCTGTTCAAAACCATGCCTTCTGCGCCTCTGTGGCCTCTGTGATCTCTGTGGTTCAATCCGGCGTCACAAAAAAAGAGGAGCGCTTGCGCGCTCCTCCTTCGTTGCGGATCCTTGCCTTGTTCCTACCGCAGGCCCGCCGGCTCGTACGCCGGCAGCAGCGGGGGCGGCGCGGGCAGGGTCATGGGGTGCGCCTTCAGCTTGTCCATGATGTATTTGACGCCCGCGTCGATCTGCGCGTCCTTCCCCGCCATCACGTCCTCCGGCAGGTTGTCCACGCGGATGTCCGGGTCCACGCCGTGATTCTCGATGATCCACTGCGAGTGCAGGCCGTACAGCGCGTCCTCGGGGATCGTGATGTACCCGCCATCCATGAGCGGCCAGTAGCCGCGGATGCCGCGGACGCCGCCCCAGGTGCGCGTGCCGATCACAGGCCCGAGCTTATAGTGCTTGAAGAAGTACGGGAAGATGTCCCCGTCCGACGCCGAGTAGTGGTTGGCCAGGCACACCATGTAGCCGTGCAGGACCTGGTTGGGGATGGTGAAGCGCTGGCGCTCGCGGTTGGTGCTCATGCCGATCAGCACCCGGCGCAGGCGCTCCAGGATGATCTGGTCGATCTCGCCGCCGCCGTTCCAGCGCACGTCCACGATGAGACCCTGCTTGGGCGTCTGCGGGTAGAACTGGTTGATGAACTGGTCCATGCCCACGTCTTCCATGTCCGACAGGTAGACGTAGCCGATCTTGCCGCCGGAGGCCTTGTCGATCATCTCGCGGTTGTGGTCGATCCAGGCCTTGAGCCTGAGGTTCAGCTCGTCGGCGATGGGCTTGACAGTCACCTCGCGGCGGCCCGTGCCCTTGGCGTCCTTCGCCACGGTCAGCGTGACGGTCTTGTGCAGCGTGTTCACGAAGAGGCTGTAGGGGTTCGTGGGGGCCTTCAGCTCGCGGCCGTCCACGGCCAGGAGGAAGTCGCCCTGCTTCACGTCCACGCCCGGCTCGGTCAGGGGCGAGCGCAGGCCCTCGCGGGAGTTGTCGCCCGGGTAGATCTTCTGGAAGTAGTACCGGCCCGAGGCCTTGTCCAGGGCGAAGTCCACGCCCAGGAGGCCCGTCGGCACGTAGGTCGTCTCGAACTTGTCGCCGCCGCCCACGTAGGTGTGCGAGTTGTGCAGCTCGCCGATCATCTCGCCGATGATGTAGTTCAGGTCCTCGCGGCAGCCCATCTCGGGCAGGAGCTTCTCGTACTTGACGCGGATCGCGTTCCAGTCCACGCCGTTCATCTTGGTGTTGACGAAGAAGTCGCGGTCCAGCCGCCAGGCCTCGTGGAACATCTCGTTCCACTCATGGACGGGCTCTACGTGCGCCTGCATGCCCGACAGGTCGAGCTTCTTCGCGTCCTCGTCCTTGCCCGGCAGGGCGCTGGCCAGGGTGTAGGTCTTCTTGTGCTGATACAGCACCGTCGAGCCGTCGGCGCTCAGCGCGTAGGCGTCCGCCGGTTCGGCCAGGACGTGGTCCTTGCGGGTCTTCATCACGAAGACGTGGACCTCGGGCTCCTCGCCCGGCAGGGGCTTGGTCATGGTGCCGATGGGCGTGGTCTGGTAGTAGACCCGGTCACCGGCCGCGGCCAGGTTCGTGATGTTCCCGCACGGGATGGGCAGGGCCACCGCACGCTGCATGAGGCCGTCGAGGTCGATACGGATGGGCGCGATGGCGCCGGGCTTCCAGCTTCCGGCCTCGTCCTTCTTCTTCGCCTCGGGCGTGCCCTCGTCCGAGCGCGGCGCGAAGGGCGACGGTTCGTCCTTGCGGAGCGTGGCCACGTAGACGCCGGCCATCTTGAGCGTCGCCACGTTGAACTCGGTCTGGCTCCAGACCGGGTTCGGGTGGCGGTCCGACGCGAAGTAGAGGTACTTCCCGCCGGGGCTGAAGACGGGGTCGTAGTCGTTCGTCATGCCGTCGCTGACCTGCGTGGACTTGCCGTCCTTCAGGCTGTAGAGGTAGATGCGCCCCATGTAGGTGGAGGCGTCGTCGTCCGAGCCCATGTCCTGCGGGCCGGCCTTCGAGTACGCGACCCACAGCCCGTCGGGCGACCAGCTGAAGTGGTGCATCTCCTCGCGCTTGTCCTGGTCCACCCGGACCACCTTGCGGTCCTTGATGGTGAGGACCCACAGCACGTGGTCGCTGTCCGAGAAGGCCAGCTTGGCGCTGTCGGGCGACCACTTGGGCCCGTAGAGGTAGCCCACCTTGCGGTCGGTGAGCAGGGTCTCCTTGCCCGAGCCGTCGGCCGGGCGGACGGCGATCTGGTCCTCGCCCGTCCGGTCCGTCACGTAGGCCACCCACTTGCCGTTGGGCGACCAGGAGGGGTACATCTCGCGGGCGTCGGAGGTTTGGGTCAGGTCGCGCGTGTTGCCGTGCTCGGCCGGGACCGTGAAGACGTCGCCGCGGGCGCCGAAGAGGGCGCGCTTGCCGTTGGGCGCGATGCCCATGGAGTGGATGGTCTTGCTCGCGTCGACCCAGCGGTCGCGCGTGCGCACGCCGTCCACCGGCACGGTCACGTCGACCTTGCGCAGCTTCTCGGAGGGCAGGTCGATCACGTAGAGCGAGCCGCCGTCTTGGAAGACGATGCCCGAGTCGCCCAGGCTCGGCCAGTCCACGTCGTAGTCCTTGAAGTGCGTGATCTGGCGGAACTCTTTCGTCTTGAGGTCGTAGGCCCAGATGTTCAGGCGCCCCGCGGGGCCGCGGTCCGACGCGAAGTAGATCGTGTCGCCGTACCACATGGGGTCCGTGTCCGTGCCCTTCCAGGTGGTGATCCGCTCGGACTTGTGCGCGTTGAAGTCGTAGATCCAGATGTCCTGCGCCAGGCCGCCGTAGTAGTCCTTCCACGTCCGGAAGTTCCGGAAGATGCGGTTGTAGGCGATCTTCGTCCCGTCCGGACTGTAGGAGGTCATGCCGCCCTGCGGCACCATGAGGCGCGTGGGCAGGCCGCCGGTGACGGGCACGAGGAAGAGCTGGCCGAACCACGAGTTGAAGGTGTCTCTACGCGACAGGAAGAGGACGTCCTTGCCGTCGGGCGTCCAGGTCACGACCATGTTGTCCGGCCCCCAGCGCAGGGGCGCGCCCTCGATCACGTCGGAGTGGAAGGTGAGCCGCTTCGCCTTGCCGCCGTCTGCGGGGATCACGTAGACGTCGGTGTTGCCGTCGTACTGGCCCGTGAAGGCGATGGATTTTCCGTCGGGCGAGAAGCGCGGCATGATGTCGAAGCCGCCGTCGGTGGTGAGCCGCTGGGCGGTCCCGCCGTCGCGGCTGACGCGCCACAGGTTGCCGGCCGCCTCGAAGACGATGGTGTTGCCGTGCAGGGTGGGGTAGCGCGTGAGGATGTTCTCGGAGGCCCGGGCCGTCGCGGGCAGGATGAGGCCGGCGGCGAGGAGGGCGAGGACGGGCAGGAGGGTGTGGCGGACGCGTGGCCGGTCGTCGCTCCTGTCCCCGTGGGTGAACCGCATGTGCATGATGAGCTCCTTTCCGATATTTTTGGATCGATACGTTCAAGGGGGCATTATACAACGGAGGGGGAGAGCAGCCGTTTCGCGCGCGTGGGCTTCGCCCACGGCCTGGGTGCGGCCGGCCCGCTAACGTGAGTGGGTAATTAGGTGATGAGGGGAGTCCGAACGGGGCTATGCCTTCGCAGAACTACCAACCGTCGAACCAGAAAGCAGTCACTGCTAGGCCCGGAGGATCGCGGCAACATTACTGAGGGTGAAGGCAATTACCAAGAAGATTCCTAATTACTCGAAGATACTTTTTGCAATCTGAATTGATCCAACTCCTTCATTAACTGAATCATGTCGGGAGGGACATCTTCTCTCCGAAAAGCAGTCAGAATTCTGGAATCAGTTAGGTTAACGGCATACTTCTCTCTTACTGCATCCCTCACTGACTGCAACACCTCCTTGCCGGGGACAATCTCCAAGCGCCCCCTAGGATCGCGCCATCGCTCTTCAACGTCCTCAATTACCTTCTGGGTCACTGTCGCCTCATCGAGTCCCGTACGTCTGAAGTGCTCGTTGCGGCGCGCAGCCAGTTGGGAGATCAGGTGGTTCTTGCTTTTCTCTTCTGCCTCTTTCAATATCTCAGTGATCGATACCGGGGTCGCGGGTACCTCACCAGTTTTCCGGGACCGATCCTTTACTGACGCTTCTAGTGCCCGCTGCAAAGGCACCGGTTCCAAAAGATAGTTCTCGATTTCTTTCCGCCCATGGAAATGGACTAATGCTACATGAGATGAATCAAGATCCTTAGAGACTTCATCCAACATTTCCTGCGGAAAGTAATCCCGGTCATAGATCACTCCGATCAGGAGAGGACGTCCCAAGGTTCGCTCTAGCCCCCAACACATCGCCGAAATCCGCTTCCACGATGCAAAGCCTCCTGAGTTGACTGGTGTTAGGTCAAGAGCAGAAGCCAATTCCTCATAGCCACATATCCGCGCAAACCTTCGGATAATTGTGAAGTCTTGGTCGTCTTCCACAAAGAGGACTCGCCGGTTTCTTGCAAGTTGGGTAAGAGTTATGTTTTGTACAGAGCCCACGACATTTAGGGCACCTTGGACACTTTCAATATCATTTAGCCTTTGGCCCGAACGTTTGCCCTTGTCCACCAGTACGATCTCGGACGGGTCGGCGTCGCTCATTATTTCTGTCGAGTGCGTTGCCAGAAGAATATGGGGGCCTACGCCGCGAAGAATATTGAGTAATCGCCTCTGAACTTCAGGATGGAGATATATCTCGGGTTCATCTATGACTAGCAGGTCTGAATCGGCAGCACGGGAAACATGCGTCAGCATTTGGCACCAAACCTGAAAACCAAATCCCGCCCAATAAAGTTCCCGATCTATCCTTTTTTCCGTACAGAACATATGCAACGTACCGGATTGCAAGTCCGGAGGTTCAGGAGCCAATATTTCCATGCCGGGCCAAGTCTGGCGAACCAGTTCAGCGAAGCGGTCAAAACCCTCGGGAAAATAGTGCCAATAATTCCGAAAGTGCCTCGAGGCTCTATGACTGTGGAGTTCACGCTGTACGGTTTCCTTTTGAACATAGGGCTCCTCGTGTTCGACAGGGCCGAGTACAGGAACGTCCACGATCTCAACCGGGAACGCCGACCTAAACCGCTGAGATGTTCGCACTTGTGGCCCTTCAGTATCTGCAAACAGGACACAACCTCCATCATGCGGAAAGTAAAGCTTTAGGTGGTTGCCATTCGAGAAACGGAAATCGATCTCGGACTCCGCATCTTGATAGTCGGTGTGAACATTTTCCAATGAAATAGGTAGGCTCTTTTCTGGTATCAGCCAGCCAAATCGTTGGCCATTGGGACCCTGAGCTATCTCGGCACTTGTTCTCCCTGCACGCCGCATCGCTACCCGCAAGGCTCTTAAGGCCCCAAGTATTGTAGATTTTCCACTATTATTTGGCCCCACGAGAATATTCATATTCTCAAGGCTAAGTGAAAAGCTGGAAAGCGCTTTGAAGGAGGTGAATCGAATTGAACTAATGTTAGTATCTTTTTTCAATTTCTCACCATCATTATCACCTAGGCGTGCATACCCTAGTCGATCCTGAAAAATCAGTGCTCAAACGATAGCATCCATGCAGGCGATCTTAGGAGGGAAAGGAACCGAGCAAGAAAAAGGTCCAAAAAGTAGGCGGCGTGGATCATCAGCTTGCTAAAGTTCATCCCGGCGGCGCTCAGGATCGCATTGATCTTGTCGCCTTCGACACCCTTCAGGCGATTTCGATCCAGGCGGTGTTCCTGTTTCAGGTGGCCGATGGCCGGCTCTATGGCGGCCCGGCGTTTCATCCATTTCCAAAGGCTCTTTGCGGTGTTCCCCCGACGCCGCTTGTCCACGTGCACGTCCACGGGTCCTTCGTAGTTGTGGCCCCGGTAGCCTTGATCGAGAAATGCGTGTTCAGGTTTTTTTGAGATGCGCTCGACTTGTTCCATCGCCTCTTTCAGTGTGTGGCCATCGTAGGGGTTCCCAGGCATGGCCTGGGCGCCTACAAACCATCCGCCGCGGCTCGTCACCGCCACGCTGACCTTGCATCCAAACTCGTATTTCTTGTGCGCCTTGCCCTTGCTGATGCATTCCAC
>JBJKRE010000312.1:0-16000 GCA_046704825.1 Acidobacteriota bacterium | reverse complement strand
CGGGTTACCTGGTCCGAATCCAGGGCGTCCGGCTTGGCGAGGGCCGACTCGAAGGCCGTCTGGGCCGCGGCCATGTCGCGGAGTTGGAAGCACGCCCGGCCCAGCATGTAATCCCTTTCGGGCGTTTCCGGCGCAGCTTCCAGCAGGCGCCGGGCCTCGGCGTAGTCGGATCGCTTCATGGCGACGGAGGCGAGGTAGTTTGAGGCCTCCCATGCGCCGGGCCCCTGGGGCATCCGCTGAAGGTAGGCACGGTAGGCCTTTTCGGCTGCGGCCGTGTCGCCCGCCCTCGCCTTCAGACGGGCGGACCTCAGGAGGGCGTCCATTTCGCCGAGGGCCACGGGCTCCGCCTCCTTGAAGGCGGGCACGGTCATGAGGGCGGCCGTGGCCCCCTTCTGTGTGAGGAGGATCATCTCGATCCTCCGCTGGGCCAGGACGGACAGGGACGAGTCGCCTGTCCACGACGCCAGCCTCTCGAGTGTGGCCATGCCCTTGCCGGGGGCCTTGGACCCGAGTTGGAGGTCGGCCAGGTCCCACAGGGCGAGGGCCCCCGGGGTCCCTTCCTGCCTGGCCAGGCCGGCCAGGATCGTCTCGGCGTCGGCCGCTTTGCCCGAAGCCTCCAGCGCCGCGGCCGCCCTGAACTGAACGGCCAGGTTCAGCCCCGGGTCCTGGAGGGCCGAGCCCTGCTTGAGGGCGTCGCCGATCCGGCCGGCTCCGATGTCGGCCATGGCCGAGGCGAACACGGCGTCGTCCGTCATGGCCGGGACCGCGGACGCGCTGGCGGACTCGTCGAAGAGCGCGCGGGCGGTGTCCCATTTGCGCCCTTCGAGGGCCAGGAGGCCGCTCAGGTAGTTCATGCGGCTTTCCTGGCGGGGCGTGAGCGACACGCCCTGCAGGTAGGCCAGGGGGGCCGCGAGGTCGCCGACCTTGCCGTCGGCCACGAAGCTGTCCGCAATGGCGAGCGCCGCCTCCGCGTAATCGTTGGAATCGGGGAAGGCGTCCACCACGACCTTAAGCGCCTGCCGCCCCTTGTCCCGCTCGCCCTGGGCCACGAGAATCCTGCCGAGAAGCAGATAGGCGTCGGGGATGGGCGTGGTGCCCTTGTAGTCCTGGACGAGGGACGCAAGTTCCTTGATGGCCTTCGTGCCGCCGCCCGCCGCCCAGTCGAAGCGCGCCTCGGCGAGCGAGACGCGGGCCTTGTCCTCCTGGGTCTCGGCGGACTTTCGCGCGACGGCCAGCCACTTGGCCGCCTGGGCGGGGTCGTGCGCGCGCCGCCACGCGAGGTCCGCGCCCAGCAGAGCGGCGTCGATGCGACGTGCCGAGCCCGGCATGTCGGGGAGCGCGGCCTCGAGGACCAGGAGAGCACCCGAAGCGTCGCCCCGGTTCGCGAGGGCCCGGGCGGAGAGGTAGCGGGCCAGACCGGCATCCTCGCCCGAGGGAAACTTCTTCAAAAGGGCCGCTGCGTTCTGGAGCAGGCGGTCCGTATCGCGCTCCATCCAGGCCTGGAGGACGGGTTTCAGCGCGGCCGCCTCCTTCCAGCCCGTCAGGGGCACCACCCGCCGCACCAGATCGTAGGCCCGGGCGTCCTTCTTCTGGGCGTGCAGCACCCAGGCTTCCAGCAGGCTCGCCTCGCGATCGGGCGGAGACGCCCCCGTCAGGGGGGCGAGGACCGCCAGGGCGCGGTCGTAGTGGTCAGTCCGGTAGAGGCTGGCGGCGAGGGCCAGGCGCGCCTCGCGGCTCTCCGCCTCTGGAAGCCCTCCGCCGGCGGATACCAGCGGCTCCAGGACGCCGGCGGCCTTGTCGTCTTCTCCCGCGTAGGCGAGGGCCAGGCCCAGGTGGAGCCGGTCGTCGTCCGTAACCTGCTTTTCCGGGATCGCCCTGAGCGCCTTGACGGCGTCGTCCGGCTTGTTCATTGAGCCGGCGGCGCGGGCCTTGAGGCGCAGGGCCTGGGCGCGCCCCTTCTCTCCGGTGGGGCGGAACTCGCGCAGGGCCTGAGCCGCTTCGGCGGGCTTGTGGAGCCCCAGAAGGATCTGCGCCTTGATGAGGGGCAGACGCCCCCTCTTCGCCGCGGGCAGTCCCTTGAGGGCTTCGTCGACGTAGGGGAGGGCGGCCTCCTGCTGTCCGGCGTCGAACGTGAATTCGCCGACCCACGCCGAAACCTGTGCCCTGTGGGGACTCTTGGGATAGGCCTCGAGGTAGGCCCGACCCTGTTCGAGGGCCGTCTGGTCGGCCCCCTCTTTGACCAGTTTCTGGAGAATCTGAAAATCCAGAGGTTCGGATGCCAGGGCGGGGAGTCGCCCGAGCAGAAGCAGGCAGAGGATGAGAAGGGAACTACGTCTGATTCGAGCCATCGTCCAGGTACAGGATGCGCTGGCAGCCCTCACAGAACACCACTTCCTCTCCGTAATGGAGGTCCTGGATAAGCTTGGGGCGCACGCCGATGAAGCAGCCCTGGCACGTCCCGGCGCGGACAGCGGCCACGGCCAGGCCGTTGCGCTGGGCTGCGATGTGCGTGTACTTGTTGAACCACGCCGGCTTCATCTCGGCCTGGAGGGCATGGCGTTCCTTCTTGAGGGCCAGGAGGTCCGCCTCGAGCCTTTCGCGCTCGGCCTTGAGCCCATCCCGCTCCTCGGCAACCCTGGATTCGCCCTCCTGGTACTTGGCCTCGAGCTCGGGCAGTGCCTTGTCGATCTCCTCCGCGCGCTCCATGGCCTTCAGGGAGTCTTCCTCCGCCGTGTCCCGGGCCTTCTTGACCGCGTCCATCTCCTTGAGGAGGGCGCTGTACTCTTCGTTGGACCGGATCTCGGGCATTTTGAGCTTGAGCTTCCGCTCCTTGTCGTCGAGCGACTTCACGGTCTCTTCGTAGTCCTTGCGAGCCTTTTCCAGCGATTCCTTCTCGGCCTTGTGCGCCTCGAAGGGCTCACGAACGGATTTGACCTTCTCGTCGATGACTTTGCTCTTTTTTGGGATTTGCTGGAGATCGTGGCCCAGCGTTCGGATGGAAATGTCCAATCTCTGAAGCTTCAATAATTGTTCAAGAATGTCGTTCACGGATTCCGCCCTCGAGCATTAAAAAAGGGGTGCACTTCAACGCACCCCTTGGTATGGCCAGATTAAGCGAAAAAGAACCCTCGCCGGCACCTGTACTCCTCACTGCCTGGTGGGCCCTCCAGGATTCGAACCTGGGACCGACCGGTTATGAGCCGGTGGCTCTCACCGCTGAGCTAAGGGCCCCCAGCTTCCAACCGGATAGTAACATGAATCCCGCCGTTATGCAAAGAGTTAGGGCGACGCCGGGCGTCACGAAGGCCCCCATCGGGGGGCTTCCGACGCCCCCGGGTGACCGGAAATCTCCCGGAGCCGCACGGCGGGTCGGCGAAAAAATCCCCGGGTCCGAAGACCCGGGGACCGTATGCACGGGAGAAAGTCCTCAGAATGCGCTACTTCTTGGACTTCTTGTTCTGTTGGTTCAGCATCTGCTCGAGGCCGGCGATGGCCTGCTTCCAGGTGGCGGCGTCGCTGGCGTCGGGCTTAAGCTTGAGGTAGGTCTTAAGCTGGTCGACGGCTTCCTGGTAGTCACCGGTCTGGGCCAGGGCTCTCGCCAGTTCCCGATGCGAGTCGGGGTCGTTCGGCTCTTCCTTGATCGCCTTTCTGAAGAACCCGGCCGCGGCCTTGGCGTCGCCTGCGTTCAGGGCCTTCACGCCCTGGTTGTAGGTCTCACCCTTGATCTTTCCGCCCTTGGCCGCGAAGGCCTTCTTGTAGAAATCGGCCTTCTCCGTGTTGCCTTTGGTCTGGTACAGCTCGGCGAGCATGCCCAGGACGGACACGTTGCCGGGGAACTTGGCGTTGAAGGACTCGAAGGCGTCGATCGCCTTGTCCGTGTCGCCCATCTTGTCCAGGCAGGCCGCCTTGAAGAATAGGGCGGCCTTCAGGTTTTCCTTCTTCGCGATGGCCTCGTTGGCCTTCGTCAAGGCGCCCTCGTAGTCCCCCATTTCGTACAGGTTCTTGGCGTCGGCCGCCGGGTTCGAAACGTCGGCCTTCTGCATGACGAGGTCCTTGCGCATGTCGAAGTTGACCTCGGTGATGTCCAGAAGTCTGGCCTTCTTTATTTTGGAGACCTCGGGCAGGCCCGGAAGCTTGACGGAGATCTTGTAGCCCTTGTCGGAGTAGGTCAGGCCGGCCTGGATGTATTCGCCGTGCTTGTCCGTCTTGACCTCGTGGACGTTCATGGGATTGGACTCGTCCACGAGCTTCACCGTCACCCCGACGACGGGTTTGCCCTCGCGGTCCAGGACCTTACCGCGGAACCCCTTGGTGAGCTGGGCCCAGGACCCGACGGTGAAGAGCATCGCAAGCACCGCCACCCCCAGAATCCGACTCGCGACTTTCATGGTTGCCTCCTTTGCTATCAATAATGATCCGAATGAGGTTATCTGGTGCCTTCCAGGAAGGCCCTGAGGTGTCTGCTTCGGGAAGGCAGCTTTCGCAGCGCCTTGGCCTCGATCTGCCGGATGCGCTCGCGCGTGACCGCAAAGGCCCTTCCCACTTCTTCGAGCGTGTGTTCGGAATCGTACCCCAGGCCGAACCGCATCCTGATGACCTTGGCTTCGCGCTCGGGGAGTTCGTTCAGGAGGTCCGAGATGTGGTCCTTCCGGTCCTCACCGATGACGTGCTCGATGGGGGAGGGAATCACCTGGTCCTCGATGAAGTCGCCGAGGTGGCTGTCTTCCTCTTCGCCGATGGGCGTCTCGAGAGAGATGGGCTCCTGGGCGATCTTGAGTATCTTGCGGACCTTCGCCACGGTGATGCCCATGCGTTCGGCCACCTCCTCGGGCGTCGGTTCCCGGCCGATTTCCTGGACGAGGGTCCGCATTGTCTTGAACAGCTTGTTGATGGTCTCGATCATGTGGACGGGGATGCGGATCGTCCTCGCCTGGTCGGCGATGGCGCGCGTGATGGCCTGGCGGATCCACCACGTGGCGTAGGTGGAGAACTTGTACCCGCGGCGGTACTCGAACTTCTCGACGGCCTTCATGAGGCCGATGTTGCCCTCCTGGATCAGGTCCAGGAACTGCAGCCCGCGGTTCGTGTACTTCTTGGCGATGGAGACGACGAGCCGGAGGTTCGCCCGTATCAGGTCGTTCTTCGCGTTCTCCATGTCCCGCTCGCCCTTGTCGATCAGGGCGGCGATGTGCTTGACCTCCCAAAGGGGCGAGCCCATCTGGTCGCAGATGTCGTTCAGGCGCTCTTCCACCTCGGCCACCCGCTTGCCCACTTCTTCCTTGTGGCCCTTGTCCTGGAGTTTGGCCATGCGGGCTTTGAGCCGCTTGGCGGTGGATTCCAGCGAACGGATCTCCTGGCTGGATTTCTTGAAGGAGGCCATCATGTCGTTGATGAAGTGGGTGTTCAGTTCGAGGCCGCGGATCATCTGCGTGAGTTCCACGTAGATGCGGCTCAGGCTCCAGCGCAGCTCCCTGACCTTCTTGCTCTTCTTGTTCTTCTGGGCGGCCAGCTTGGTCGACAGGGTTTCCACCCTGAGCTGGATGTCCCGGATCTTGTCGATGATCTCGATCTGCTCTTCCAGCTTGCGGGCCAGGGACTGCTCGTCGTCCGTGTCGTCGTAGATCGAGAGGTAGTGCCGCCCCGCCTCGGGGTCTTTCTTGATCTCCTCCCCGATGTCCAGGACCATCCGGGCGGCGAAACGGGACCGCGAGAGGGCCTTGATCATGACCTTGCGTCCGCGTTCGATGTTCTTGGCGATGCGGACCTCGCCCTCCCGGTTCAGGAGGGGCGTCTGGCCCATTTCCCGCAGGTACATCTTGACCGGGTCGCTGGTCCGCTCGAGGTCCGGGTCGTAACCCAGAGGGCTGTCCTCCGACCTTCGCCCCTTCTTGAGGAAGCCCAGGTCCTCCTGCTGGTCCTTTTCCATGACGTCGATGCCCTGGTCGTCCAGGACCTGGAAGAGAAAGTCCATGTCCTCACTGGAATTGAAATCGGCCGGCAGGAGATCGTTGATCTCGTCGTAGTTGAGATTGCCCTTGCTGCGGGCGTAGGCCACGATTTCCCGGATGTCTTCGAGTCGGTCGTCCATGTGTTTGCTTCTCCGCAAAGTGCCCATCGTAGTCATCACGAACCTGACCGTTCAAGAGACTGGATCTGCTCGAGAACGGAGATCTTCTCACGGTTCAAAATCTGTATCAGTCCGAAGTCTTTCCTGAGACTGGCTTCTTTGATCTTCTGCTGGATCTTGCGTTCCCTCTTTTTCAAGTGAACCCCCAGAATCATGTTTACGGCGTTTGCGAAATCATTCTCCGTGGGCGCCTCGTGACAGCTGTTCTGTATGAGGGCCAGCAGGGCGGTCTGATCGGGCCCCTGCGGCGTGCCCCGCTCGATCAGCGACCCCATGAGGGGGCCGACGGACAATTCCCTCACCGCATCGTCGGGCAGGGTGGACAAAAGCCTGCCGGCGGCTTCCGGGAACGTAATGGCGCCCTTGACTATGATCTGTTCGGCCACGGGTACCGACGCGCCGCGAACGGACGGAACCGCGGGTGGCTCGTCCTTCGTGTGGGCCGCTTCCCGGGCCAGCCTCTTCAGGATGAGCGCGGGCTCGATGCCCGTGCGCCCAGCGATCTCCTTGGCGTACTCCTGACGCTCTATGGGGTCGGCCACCGAGGTCAGGTAGGGGAGCAGGTCCTCCAGGAACTGCATCCTCGCCGGAACCCCGCCCCGAGCCAGATCGCCCTCTGCCCGCTCCACGAGGAAGTCGAAGAATGGCAGGGCGCGTCCCAGGAGGTCCCTGTAGGCCTCTGCGCCGTTCATCTTGATGTATTCGTCGGGGTCCTTTCCGTCCGGGACCACCGAAACCCGTATCCTGAGACCCTCGGCCAGAAGCAACTGGATTGCGCGCCTGGCGGCCGCCAGACCCGCGGCGTCCTGATCGAAGTTGAGAACCACCTCCCTGGCGTAGCGCTTGATGAGCCTCACCTGCCCCTCGGCCAGCGCGGTTCCGAGCGTGGCGGCGGCGTTGTCCACCCCGGCCTGGGTGACGGCCAGGAAATCCATGTAACCTTCTGTAAGCACTATTTGTTCCTTCGCCCGCACCGCTCCCTTGGTCAGGTTCAGCCCGTACAGCAGCTCCCGTTTCTGGAAGACGGGCGATTCGGGCGAATTGTAGTACTTGGGCTCCTCGCTTCCCAGGGAGCGCCCGCCGAACCCCACCGTTCGCCCCATGATGTCCTGGATGGGGAAGATCAGGCGATGGTGGAACCGCTCGGCCCATTCGCCGCGGCGCCTCTCGAGCAGGAGTCCGGCCTCCTGGCCCTCGTCGGCCTTGAATCCGTTGCGGCTGAGGTACCGCATGAGGCCGTTGGGCGGCGCGTAGCCCAGTCCGAGGCGCGAGGCCGTTTCCGGCCGGATGCCGCGCTTCCCGATGTAGGCCCGCACAGGGGACGACTCTCCGGCCGCATCCAGCGACTCGCGGAAGAACTCCCCGGCGCACGCAAGTACCTTTCTGAGCCGTTCCTTTCGGTCCGGAGCCTGATCCGGCGTTCTCGGCCCCCGCGTCTCCAGGGTGACCCCCGCCTTGCGCGCGAGGATCTCGAGGGCCTCGGGGAAGGAACAGGACTCGATCTCCTGTAGGAATTGTATGAGATCGCCTCCCTTGTGGCAGCCGAAACAATAAAAGAGGCCGTTGTCCGCGTCCACCGAAAAAGACGGCGTCTTTTCCTTGTGGAAGGGGCACAGCCCCGTGCTTCGTTTCCCGCGGCGCGTGAGCCTCACATAATCCTGATAAACGGCGAGCGGATCGATGAGGGACTTGAGTTCGTCAACACTGCGCACCGTGGTCATGGCACCTCACACGCCGTCAGATAATGTAGTCCCCGTTGGACCTGTGCGCAACATGGCATCGGGAGGACCTCTGCCCGGCGAAAGCGCGCCCCCGGCGTGCTGTGCTGAGCCTCCGCCGTCCTGTGCATCGCGGGCCCTCCTCCGGGCGGCCTGCCGGCCGTCAGTCCTTCATCCGGACGAGCGTGGCGCCGGGGCCGCCGCCCGAGGGCGGCGCGTCTTCCCACTCCGCCACCAGGGGCGAATGCCGGACCAGTTCCCGCACCGCCGCCTTCAGCCTTCCCGTCCCGATGCCGTGGATGATCCGCACCTGGCGGAGTCCGGCCATGGCCGCCCTGTCGAGGAAGGGCACGAGCGAGGCCTCGGCCTCGGCGACGGACTGCCCGATCAGGTTGATCTCCCAGCTCGCGTCCAGCGTGCCGCTGTCCACTCCGCCGGCCCGTCGCGCCGGGCTCTGCCGGGCGGGCTCCAGGACCTCGATGTCCCCCGCCCCCACGTGGAGCGTCTTGCCGTCGCAGTCCACCGTGACGCGCCCCGATCCGGTGTCCACCGACACCACGTCGCCCGTGATCCCCATGCCCGAGACCTTGATCCTCGCCCCCACCTCCGGCAGGGCCGGGGAGGCTTCGCGGACGGGCGTGAGCCCCAGCGATTCCGAGGCCGCTTTGGCCGCTTTGATCCGGGCCTTCGACCCGATCCGCTTGACGGACTGCCGGTTCACCTCCGCCTTGAGTTCGGCCAGAAAGCGCTCCTGGACGGCCTCGAACCGTTCGTCCAGGCCCTCCACGAACCGCTTCTTTTCCCGCTCCAGGGCCTGGACGGCCATGGACATGCGGGCCTTTTCGGCGGCCTGTTCGTCGATCTTCGCCCTGAGTTCCGCCTTCAGGGCGTCATGCCGGCCGATCTCCTCCTCAAGGGCGGTCAGCACGTCTCGCAGGTGCTTCTCGCCCTCGGGCAGGAGCGCCCGCGCCGTGGCCAGCAGATCGGCGGGCAGCCCCGACCGCTCGGCGATCTCCAGCGCCCGGCTGGTGCCCACCTGGCCCATCCTCAGGCGGTAGGTCGGCGTCCTGTCCTCCTCCGCGAAATCCATGCCTGCGTTGCCCATCCCCTCCGTGACGAGGGCGCGGGCCTTGAGCGGCTCGTAGTGGGTGCTGCACAGGGTGAACCCCCTGCGCCTGTGGAGGTCCATGAGGATGGCCTCGCCCAGCGCCGCACCTTCGGACGGATCGGTGCCCGATCCCAGTTCGTCCAGGACGATGAGAAAGGGCTCCCTCAGGTCCGCCAGCGCGTCCCTTAGGGCCACCATCCGTGCGGAGAAGGTCGACAGCGAATCGAGGATGGACTGGGTGTCGCCCACCGTGGCGTGGAAGAAAGCGAACACGGGCATGCGCGTCCCCTCGGCGGCCGGGACCGGGATGCCCGCCTGTTGCATGGCGCACAGCAGGCCGACGGTCTTGAGCGCGACGGACTTGCCCCCCGCGTTCGGGCCGCTGACCACCAGGGTCCTGGTCCCGTCCAGGGACATCTCGATGTCCAGCGGTACGGCCTCGCCCCGCTCCGCCTCGCCCCAGGCCTCCTTTCGCAGGCCGTTCAGGGCCGGGTCCAGGAGGGGGTGAAAGGCCCGGAGGATGACCATGCGGCCCGCTTCGTCGATCTGCGGCAGGCCGCCACGGCAGGCCTTCCCGAAGCGCGCGCAGGCCAGATCCACGTCCAGCTCCTCCACGAAGTCGAAGGCCGCCTCGATGGCCTCAGAGGCGGCGGCGATGCGAGAGGACGCGTCCACCAGGATGCGCTGGATTTCTTCCCGCTCCTCGGCGTCCAGGGCCGTGAGCCTGTTGTTGAGGTCCACCACTTCCATGGGCTCGATGAAGGCGGTGGCGCCGGTGGAGGAGGTGTCGTGGAGGATGCCCTTGACGCTTCCCTTCCGGGACACCTGGACGGGCAGGACCAGCCGCCCGTTCCGGACGGTGTAGGTCGCCTCCCGCAGGACGGTCGTCCCGAGGCTGTCCACGAGGCTCTCCATCCGGGACAGGACCCTGCTCCGGGCCGATTCCCGCTCCCGGCGGATGCTTCGCAGCTTCTCGCTGGCGCCGTCGGCCACCTGGCCCCTGTCGTCTAGGATCTTTTCGAGGTGACGCCACGCGTTGGCCGCGTCGGCGGCCGGGGGGAAGCCCTCCAGCAGGGCCGGCTTGGGCGCGGCTTCATCCCTGAGCCATTCCTCGGCCCGTCGCCAGGCCCTGAGGCTGGCGCGGGTGGACCGGAGAACCTCGATGGGGAAGGCCATGCCGCCGGGGATGCGCGTGGGCGTGCGCTGGTAGCCCTCCAGGGACAGGCGCCCGCAGAGGGCCTCGCCCTGCCCGCATTCGGACACCCGGCGGTGTCTCACGCGCACTTTGTCGACGTCGGTCTCGGGAGTGAGCGCCTCCAGACGCCGCTTTCCCTCGTGCGTGGAGGCGCAGAGAGAAAGAAGCGCCAGGACGCGGTCCCACTCCAGGGACCGCAATGTCCTGACGTCCATGAGATCTAGATATAGAGAGAACTAAGCGTTCAGTTTACGTTCCTGGGCCAGGCGCTTGAGGAGTTTCTTGCGCGCGGCCAGGGCCTTTTTCTTGCGCTTGACGCTGGGTTTTTCGTAGTGCTGGCGCTTCTTCAGCTCGGAGAGCACGCCGGCTTTTTCGCACTTACGCTTGAAACGCCGGATGGCGCCTTCCACCGTCTCGCCTTCTTTGACCACAACAGTCGGCACTATATATCGCCTCCCCTCTGGGCATAATTTGCTCCTTCTCTAAGGAGCAGAGCGCAGAAAAGTGTAGCACAAGTTCTTTGAACGGACAAGGTTCCGTAAATCTTACCCGCCAGCGGCGGATCCTCAGCCGCCGATCTTCTTGAGCAGGTCCTTCCAGGAGTGCTTCTTTTTCTTCTGCTGCTCCTGCTGCTGGTCCTGCTGGGCCGGCTGCTGCTCGCCCTGGTTCTGCTGGGTGCCGTTCACCTGTTCGCCGTTCTGGCCCTGGGGCTGGTCGGTGGGGTGGAACATGTTCTTGAACACCGTCCCGGCGCCGAGCTTCGTCTCCTTGTAGCCCGCCGGCAGGTCGAAGGTTCCGGGGGCGATGGGCGCCATGTGCACGTCGTCCGTGGTAAGGATGGTGGTGGCCTCGGGCTTGCCGTCCGTGACCTTCTCCGTGCGGACCTTGACGGGGAATCCCAGGAAGCCGACCTTGGCGGCGATGGTCTTGTCGAACTGGGGGTCGCCGGTCATGATGCCCTGGGAGTGCCAGTTGCGGTCACCGAAGGCGGCCATGACGTCGTACTTGCTGGTGGAATAGTAGCGGGTCGTCTCCTCGACGTGGCTCTTGTGGTGCATGCCGAACATGCGCGTCTTGACGTCGTAGGACACGTGGATCTCCTTGCCCGTGCAGGGCATGCCGTTGATTACCTTGGGCGGGAGAGGCGTGACTTCGACCTTCTCGTTCTCGAACGTCATGTGGACCGAGTTGCTCATCTTGGTGGCCATTCCCTGGAGCTGGTCCGCGTCGAGCTTCACGTATTCGTGCCGCTCGGGAAAGACGATGTAGCCCACGTTGGCCTTGGCGTCGCCGAGGATGTAGGACCCTTCGGGAAACAGGGCGAAGCCCGTGAGGTAGGTCATCTTGTACTTGCCGTTCTCGGCCTTGGCCTCGAACTTGAAGCCCGTCAGCCCGGCGCCGAGGCCCATGCGCTGCATGGCGGCCCGGTCTTCCTTGGACATCTGTTCCTGCTTCTGCTGCTGTTCGGGCGGCAGTTCCACCTTGACGGTGCCCTTGTACGAAATGCCGATCAGGGCGTGGGCGCTCAGGGTCAGGGTGGCGAGCATAATCGATAAGACGAGGTACTTCCTCATGATACGTCCTCCACGAAAGAGCGACATTCCGGCCTGTCCGTTCTCGTTCGCGCCTCCCCCTGGCCGGTCCGGGCGGGAGGCGAAGCTGTGATCGACAGCGCGGCGGAGCACAATCCTGTTGAACGTTTGCGACGGCGCTGCCAGTATTCTGACGAAAAGCCGGAAGGATTTCAATGTGGGGAGAAGTGATCCAGTGATGGAGTGATCAAGTGAAGAGTCGCGGGGCCGCCTTCGAAGGCCTGGCCGCGGCGGCTCACCCCCACTTAGCGGCCGCATCCCTGCGGCCGACGGCCGATAGGAATCGGCCGCTACAAAGGCCTCCCGCCTGCCGTCTTCCCTTTAGCCTTTAGCCTTTCGGACTTTGCCTTCGGGAGACGATTTTTACTTCCGCCTTCCGCCTTCCCGAGGCCCGTCCCCAGTCGTCTCTTAAATCCCAAATCCCAGTTCCCAAATCCCAAATAACCTTTGTTCTAACCCGGGACCCCGGGGCGGGTGCGGGCTATCAGGTGACTGGGCGGTGGGTGCCGTAGCCGCAGACCGGGCAGACGACTTTGCGCCCTTCCACCTTTTCGAGGTTGGCCAGGCGGCAGTTGGGGCACTCGGTCCCGGGCGTCAGGGTCACGATCGTGCGGCACGCGGACTCGGGCGAGGCGCAGCCGGACTTGACGCGCCGCCTGCACGCGCCGGCGGTTTTCTTCCTGGGCTTGAATCGTACCGAAAGGTCTTCTGCACTCATTCCGCGCCTTCCTCCGGGCGGCTCATGCGGACGACGAACCGGATCAGGTTGCTCCGGGCCTGCCCCTTGATGCCGGGGAAGGACGGCATGCCCTTCCCGCCGGATCTCAGCCGGGCCGCCACCCGCACCTCCGTCAGGTTCCTGCCGGCGAGGCCGCCACCGGGCGACGAAGGGCCAGAGTGGCACGGGCGGCAGGCCTCCATGAAGATGGTCCCGCCGTCGTCCGTGTCGGGCTTGTACCCGCTGGAGGAGCACGCCGTCAGGGCGGCGACGGCGCACAACGCCAGCACCGGGAGGGCGGCCCTCACCGGTAGCGCTCCTCGATCCCGTAGGCCTTCAACTTGCGCCAGAGCGTGGTCCGGCCTATGCCCAGCTCCCTGGCGGCCTTTGTCTTGTTGCCGCCGCACTTGTCCAGGACCTGGATGAGCATCTCCCGTTCGCCCGCCGTCCCGGCCGGCAGGTCTGCGCCGGCCGGTTCGCGCGGTTCCTTCGGCGGCCGCCCCGGTTCTCTCAGGACCATGCTGCCTGGCCCCTGCCAGTTCTGGATTTCCACCGGGAGGGCGGGGCGTTCCAGGATCGCCCCGTTGGAGCAGACGAAGGCGTACTCGATGGCGTTCCTCAGTTCCCGGATGTTGCCCGGCCAGGGATAGTCCACCAGGAGCGCCAGGGCCCTGGACGATACCTCCTGGATGGTCCGGTGGTACTTCTGGTTGAACAGGTCCACGAAGAAGTTGGTCAGTAGCGGGATGTCCTCTTTTCGCTCTCTAAGGGGCGGGATCACGATGGGGATCACGTAGAGCCTGTAGAACAGGTCCTCGCGGAAAGTCCCCTTGGCGATCTCCTCCTTGAGGTCCTTGTTGGTGGCGGCGATGATGCGCACGTCCACGCGCTGGGTGCGGCTTCCCCCCACCCGCTCGAACTCCTTCTCCTGCAGAACTCGCAGGACCTTGGCCTGCAGGGTGAGCGACATGTCGCCGACCTCGTCCAGGAAGTTGGTGCCCCCGTCGGCGAGTTCGAACTTGCCCGGCTTGTCGTGCAGGGCTCCGGTGAAGGCGCCCTTCACGTGCCCGAACAGCTCGCTCTCCAGGAGGTTCTCGGTCAGGGCCGAGCAGTTGATCTTGATGAAGGGTTTGTTCACCCGGCCGCTGCTTCTGACGATGGCGTTGGCGAGCATCTCCTTGCCTGTCCCGCTCTCGCCGAGGATCAGAACCGACGTGTCCGTGTCCTTGATGGTCTGCACGAGGTCCAGGATCTCGTGCATCTTCTTGTTCTTGGTGACGAAACCGTGAACCTTGAGGATGGACGACGCCTGGCGCTGCAGGGACACCAGCTCAGAGTTGTCGCGCACGATGCCGATCACGCCCGTGGCCTCGCCCTGGACGTTTCTCAGAAGGTAGGTGCTCTTGAGCACGTGCCGGACCTCGTCTTCGGCGGTGAGGATCCGCTCCCGGCAGTTGGCGATGTGCTTGTTCTTCTCCAGCGACCAGCGGACGGGGCAGTCGGTGTCGCACTTGTTGGAGTGAAAGACCTCCGGGCACGGCTTCCCGACCACCTCCTGGCGCCGCTTCTGGAGAAAGCGCAGGAGGCTGTCGTTCACGTCGGTCACGATGAGGTCCTTGTTCGTGGTGAAGTACCCGTCGGCGATGCCCTCCAGGATGACGCTCAGCTTGTCCTTCTCCTGCTCCAGGGCGAGGGTGGTCGTCCGGAGCGTCTCCAGGTAGTTGCCCAGATCCGCCATGTCCTTGAAGACCTCGATCGAGTAGGGCTGGCCGGGTTCGGGCCTCCCGCTCCCGATAAGCCGGTGCGTCATGCAGAGCGGGCCGACGCAGGGATAGCTGCAGGAGATGCTGTGCCGCTGGATCGTGGTCAGTTCCTCGGCCTCGGCGCGCCGCATCAGGCACTGGTTCTCGCAGATGGCGGTGCGCGCCACGCTCCCGCAGAACTTGCCCACCACCTCTTCCCGGGGGTCGATCTCCATGAGGCGGTAGAAGGCCGGGTTGGCGTAGAGGACGGTCCGGTCGGGGTCGAGCAGGATGACGCCGTCGGGGAAGTCTTCGAGAATCGTGCGAAACGTTGCCACGGAAAGGGAATCGAACATGGCCCACCTCGGGAGAACAGTAGTGCGGCCCGTCCGGTGAGTCAACAGATTTTCCGATGCGTGACGGGGGAGGGCATCAAATGGCTCAGTTCGACCGCGCCTGAAAGACCCGGTTCTTGCCCGACGCCTTCGCCTGGTAGAGGGCCTTGTCGGCCTCCTCGCCCAGCTGGGACGAGTCCTCGGAGGGGCCGAGGGCGGCCAGGCCGCAGCTCAGGGTGACGGTGAAGGGCCGTCCGTTGCCCTGGTGACGGACCTGGGCGAAGGCCTTGCGAATCTCCTCCATGATCCTGTACGCGTCGGCGGCCTTCGTGTTCGGCAGTATGACGCCGAACTCGTCACCGCCGTAGCGGCCGATGCTGTCGGTCCGCCTCAGCCGCTGCCTCAACAGGTGGCCCAGGCTCTTGAGGACCCGGTCTCCGGTGGGGTGCCCGTAGGTGTCGTTGACGGACTTGAAGTCGTCCACGTCCAGCATGGCGAAGACCAGGGGCGCGTCGGTCCTCTGGGCGCGGGTCACCTCGCTGACCAGGTGCTCCTTGATCCGCGTGTGGTTCAGCAGGCCCGTGACGCCGTCGCGCGCCATGAAGGACCGGAGCGTGCGGGACCGCATGGCCCTGGCGGCCACGGACGAGATGAGGTGCTGAGGGGCGATGTTCTTGGTCAGGAAGTCGTCCGCGCCCAGGTCGATGGCCTTCATCTGGTGCTGCAGGCGGCTCTCCACGGAGAGGAAGACGATGGGGACGCCGATGTAGGCGCTCTCCTGCCGTATGACCGCCGCCAGCTCCATGCCGTCGCAGCCGGGCATGTACAGGTCCATGAGGATGAGGTCCGGCCGGAAGTCGCTGAGCACCTGGAGGACGTCCAGGGGGTCGTTCACCACGATGGTCGTGATCCCGGCCCGGTTCAGCAGCTCGGCGTAGTACTCGGACAGCTCCCGCTCGTCCTCCACGATAACCACCCGGATGGGTTCGGTCGACTTGGGGTGGGTGAGGCTGTCGAGCTTTTCGATGATCTCGCCCACGTCCAGCGGTTTGGTGAAGTAGGCGTCGCCGCCCGCCCTCACGGCCCTCAGCCGCGTGGCCAGGTCGCCGCGGGCGGACACGAACAGCACGGGTATGGGGTGCTCCCTCCCGGCCTGGACGGCCTCGACGGCGCCGCACCCGGTCCCTGTCTCGTCCGTGAAAATGATGTCCATTATGATGGCCGCCGGCTCCGCACTCTCGACCATTTCTTCCAGGTCCTTGAGCCCGGTCATGGTCTTGACGTCGTAACCGAAGTGGCTGATCTGCATGCCCAGGTTCAGGACGAACTGGCGGTCGTCATCCACCAGGAGGATGGTCTTGCCCGCGCGGCTGGCCCCAGACCGGCCGGTGAGGTACCGGATCGGCAGGAGCTCCCTCTCCGGGATGCCCCGGTCCGGCATGGACGCCAGGACCCGGAAGAGGAT
>JBJKRE010000311.1:0-3045 GCA_046704825.1 Acidobacteriota bacterium | reverse complement strand
GGCTCCGACACATCCAGGGCCAGGAACGCGCGCATGGCAAACCCTCCGTACGCAGCATGTTAGGCGAGGGGGGCGCGCGTTGTCAACGCGGTGCGGGCCTTTGGGGTCCCGGCCGACTCAGTCGAGTTCTACGGGATCCCATCGCTGAGGAGGGGCGACGGTGCGTCTAGGCGGCGGCTCGCGGTCGACCGCAAAGAGGCTGTTGAGGAGAGGGTGGCGGAGGGCCACCGACCGGCCTTCCCGGCGCGCGAGGGCGGCGTCTTCCATCCATCGCACGTAGGACCGGGCGGCCCCTGCAGTGATGCCCATGGCGGCGGCGAGTTCGGAAAGCGGCAGGGTCCCGTTTGCCGCCAGGAGAGAGGCCGTCCTGACCAGGGCCGTGCCGCCGCGGGCGGCGGCGAGCCCCGTGGACCACTCGTGCTCCAGGTGGAGGCGCCGGAGCGGCGACCCTTCCGGGAGACTGGCGTAGAGAGGAGGCACGGCCCCGTCCGCCGGTGCGTCGAAGAACTCCACCCGGGCGCCGGTCCCGGCCAGCGCCTCGCGGACCTGGACGGCGCGGCGGGGGAATCGGCAGATGAGCACCAGCCGCCCCTCCTTCGCGAGCGGGGCAAGACGGCGCCAGACATTCCCGTGGTCCCGGGTCCCCGCCCAGGCCGGGAGCTCGTCGGCCGACCTCACGAGCAGCCCCCCGGCATCTGGCACGTCCCACACGGGCGGGGCCCACGTCAGGTCGAGGGTGGCCCAGCCCGCGGGAGCGGGCGTCTCGTACCCGTAATCGATCCGGAAGACGGGACAGCATCGCTTGCGGAGGGAAAATCGGACTGTCTCTTCCATGGCTGTAATTCTAAGGCCGCGCAGAATGCATGTCAAGTGACAGTAATGCGGGGCGTTCGAGGTCCCCTTCCCTCCGCTCGACGCGGCGGAGGGACTGATGCCGGGGAAGTGGTATGATGGCCGCCTTGTCCGGGAGAGCGCCATGAAGGTCACGTTTCTGGGTACGGGCACATCGGTGGGCGTTCCCGTCATCGGCTGCCGGTGCAGGGTATGCACCTCGCCGGATCCGCGCAACAAGCGGATGCGACAGTCCGTGTGGATCCGGGAGGGTGACCTTTCCCTGGTGATCGACACGTCCGTGGACTTCCGCCAGCAGGCGCTGCGCTTCGGCATCGGGAAGCTGGACGCCATCCTTTTGACTCACCCGCACGCCGACCACATCTTCGGGCTCGACGAGTCCCGGGTGTACGCCTACTGGCAGCGCCGGGCCATACCCGTCTACGGCAGCAGGACCACCCTGGCGGGCGTGCGGCGCACCTTCTGGTACGCCTTCGAAGACGTGCCCGAAGGCGGTGGCCGGCCCAAGCTAGACCTGATGCCCCTCGACGGCCCCCTCACGCTCGGAGGTCTGACGATCCTGCCCGTCGAGGCGGACCACGGCAGCATGACCGTCACCGGCTACCGGATCGCCGATTTCGCTTATATCACGGACTGCAAGCGCCTGCCGGCACAGACCGTTCAGAGGCTCCGGGGCGTCGACACGCTTGTGATCAACGCCCTGCGCTTCTCGCCCGAACACCCCACCCACATGACCGTCGGGGAGGCCCTATCGGCCGTCGAAGCCGTCGGCCCGCGGCGGGCGTTTCTCGTGCACATGGGCCACGAAATGGACCACGAAGACCTGTCGAAGGCGTTGCCCGAAGGCGTGGAACCCGCCTACGACGGTCTGACGCTGGAGTTGGACGGGCATGATCCAAAATGGGAGGTCGAATGACATTTTCTGCTCTGTACCCTGATCTCGAAAACAAAGCCGTTTTGATCACGGGTGCCTCGTCGGGCATCGGTCTGGCGTGTGCCCGCCTCTTCGCGGCCTCCGGTGCCAGGGTGGCGGCGCACTACCGCTCGGGGGAGGGCGCCGTGACCGGGCTGGCCGACGAAATGCCGGGACGCATCGTCCCCGTCCGGGCCGACCTGTCGGAGGAGGCCGGATGCGTGCACGCCGTGCGGGCGGCCGCCGAAAAACTGGGCAGGCTGGACGTGCTGGTCCACTCGGCGGGGATCTGGACGGACGGTCCCATCCGGACGCTCACACGCGAGACCCTGGAGACCATGTTCAGGACCAACACCTTCTCGTCCTACTACCTGGCCCGCGAGGCCTCCAACCGCATGAGCGCCGGCAGCCTAGTCTTCGTCGGCTCCACCGCGGGGCAGCGCGGCGAACCGGAGCACAGCCACTACGCCGGCAGCAAGGGGGCCGTGCAGTCCATGATCTACTCGCTTGCACAGGAACTTGCACCCGACGTCCGCGTCAACCTCGTGTCGCCGGGCTGGGTGCGCACACCCATGAGCCAGCGGGCCCTGGACGAGCGTGAGGCGGCCATCGTGTCGGCGGTCCCCCTCAAACGGGTTGCCGAAGCAGAGGACGTGGCGGCGGCCGTGGCCTTCCTGGCGAGCGACGCCAGCCGCCACCTCACCGGGCAGGACATCTGCTGCTCCGGCGGTGCGCTGCTGCCCATGCCCAGAGGGTAGGACGGCGACCCCGCCATCTCACGGAGCGGACCGGCCGCAAATCCACGGGTCCCGTGCGGTTCAGCCCTCTTTATGCGGCGGCTGCTTCAGGGCCGAAACGAGGTCCCGGACGAGCGCCTCGACGCGCGTTCGGGTGGCGGCGTCCAGGTCGCAATTCAGGGCCTTCCTGTAGAGAGGGAGCGCCTCGGCCGGGCGGTCGGTCTGGAGGTAGAGCGTGCCGACGGTCAGGAAGTTGGGCGCGTAGCCCGGGTACAGCCGCATGCCCTCCCGGTACAGGTGGAGGGCCTCGGGGAACTGGCTCTTCAGGAGGTAGACGTCCGCTTCCTCCTTGAGGGTCCGGGCCGGGTTGCCGCTGAGCTGGAGGGCCATCTGGAAGTCGGTCGCGGCGGCCTTCCTGTCCTTCTGAACCAGGTGGATGCGGCCCTTCAGGACGTAGGTGTCGGCATCCGCGAAGCCCTCGGCCACGGCCCGCCCCAGCAGGTCGAAGGCCTTTTCGGCCTCGTTTCTGTCCAGGTAGTAGGC
>JBJKRE010000310.1:0-5079 GCA_046704825.1 Acidobacteriota bacterium | reverse complement strand
GGCCGCGGACCTGGAGGTCCACGAAGCGCCGCCCCGGTACCCACGCCTCGATCAGCGTCCGCCACCGCACCGGGACGCCGTACAGGCGGAGCGCGTACTCGATGCGCGTACCCTCGCCCATGGCGACGAGCGACGGCGTCAGGATCCGGAAGCGCAGGAAGGGCGGGGTGAGCACCTCGAGGTTCTCGGCCCGGGAGAAGAAGTCGAAGACCGCCTCCAGGGGCCTGGGGATGAGCTGTTCCCGTTCGATCCGGTACGTCTTCATCGGTCTGACGCGCCACTCCCCGCAACCGCGCGACACATCGTCATCCTGGGACACAGAGGGCTCGGAGAGGCGGTCGGCCGTCGGCGGTCGGCGGTCGGCGGCTTACTGTCGGCCGTCGGCGGTCGGCGGTCGGCCGCAGGTCTTCGAAGGCCTCCTCCCGACTATTCACTCGATCACTCGGTCACTCGATCACTGTCAACCACTTCACCCCAGTCCCCGAAGCGCCTCCAGGGTTTCGCCGGGCTCGGGACGCCGCGTGTAGTCGGGGTCGGCCCGGACGTAGCGCACCACCCCGGCGCGGTCGATGATGAGCCGGGCGGGCATTGCGAGCGTCCAGCTCTCGTCGCCGTTGGACGTTGCCACGTCCAGCCCGAATTTGAGGTAGAGGGCCTTGAGGTCTTCGGGCATGGCCCACCTGAGGCCGTAGGCCGCCGCCACCGCGTTGCCCGGGTCGCGCAGGATCTCGAAGGCCAGGTTCTTTTTCTCGATGAGGCCGCGGCTGTGTTCGGGCAGTTCGGGAGAAAGGGCCACGAGCGTCGCCCCCTCGGCTTCGATCTCGCCGGCGATATCGTTCAGAGCATCCAGCTCTGCGTTGCAGTACGGTCACCAGTGGCCTCTGAAAAACGTCAGTACCACCGGGCCTCGCTCCAGGAGGCCGGCCAGGCTCACGGCGCGCCCCCGACTGTCTTCGAGGTCGAAGGCCGGCGCCTTTGCGCCTTCTTTCGGCACCCGGCCCATGATGCCCGAATTCCTGAGATCGTCCGTCGCCCCGTGCATGACGGCCAGCACGTCGGCCGGGGCCTTGCTCTCGAACCCGTTGCGAATCCTGTCCAGGCGTTCCTGAAGACTCATCGTTCTTATCCTCCGTTTCCAATCCCGCTTCCGGGTTGACAAAACACAGAACGGGCAGGGCATCATTCCCGCGTCCCCCGCCTTAAGGCCGGCGGTCCATGCCCCCGCGGCCGTCGACCTGCCCCCAGACATTCCTATCACACCGGAGGCCGGTCTCGAGACGGACGTTCCCGCACGCGGTGCCCTCGAGGCCGCCCGGCCCCGTCCCCTCTTAAGCCTGCGAAAGCGCCGCCGTGCCTCGCACCCTCCAGCGTCCGACACCTTTCCCCGTCCCTCGACTCGTTTCTGCGCCGGTCTTGTCCTATATTATGGCAAGAATTCATCAACCAGAAGGAAGACACCGGGGCAGCGAGCGCTGAACGTTCAGTGGGGGTTTGGTTGCGCCCGTCTGTGGACTCGTGCTCAGGCTGCGCCGGTCGCGGGGAGGAGGTGGCTGATGGAGGAGCGTTTCTGGCACCGTCATTACGACCCGGACGTACCCACGAGTCTGGACTATCCCGAGGTCCCGCTCCAGACGTTTCTGGACGAGGTCGCGGCGAAGTTCCCCGAACGGGTGGCCATCACCTTCCTGGGGAAGCAGATCACCTACGGCGAACTGCTCTCGTCGTGCGACGCCTTCGCCGCCGGTCTGGCGGAAATGGGCGTCGGCAAAGGCGACCGGGTGGCGCTCTACCTGCCCAACGTCCCGCACATGATCATCGCCTACTACGGGGTCCTCAAAGCGGGCGGGATCTGCGTCCCCACGAACCCCCTGTACACCGAACGCGAACTCGCCTACCAGATCTCGGACTCGGGCGCGAAGGTTCTCGTCACCCTCGACCTCGACCTGACCCTGTCCAAGGTAAAAGCCGTCAAGGCGTCCGCCGGTCTCGAGCGGGTCGTCGTGGGTCGCGTCAGCGACTTCCTGCCCTTCCCAAAGAACCTCCTGTACCCCGTCGTCAAACGAAAAGACCTCGCGCCGGTGCCCAACAACGCGGACTACCCGAGGTTCCGGGACCTGCTGGCGGCTCCCGGCGGCCCGCCCCCCAGGCACGAGACGGCCCCGGGCGACCCCGCCGTCCTCATGTACACGGGCGGGACGACGGGCGTGTCGAAGGGCGCCGTCCTCACCCACGGGAACCTGGTGGCCAACGCGCTCCAGGTCTTCTGCTGGGCCACCGCGGGGAGCATGCAGGACACGCCGCAGGAGGCCATCATGACGGTGCTGCCCCTCTTCCACAGCTTCGCCATGACCACCTGCATGAACTTCGGCATCGTGAGCGCGGCCCGGCTCATCCTCTTCCCCACGCGCCCCAAGCCAGACCTCTCGGACCTCCTCGAGATGATCCGCGACGAACAGCCGAGCTTCATGCCGGGCGTTCCGACCCTCTACACCGCCATCGCCAACAACCCCCGGTCCCGCGAGTACAAGGTCGACTGCATCAAGGCCTGCGTGTCCGGCGCTGCGCCCCTGCCCGTAGAGGTGCTCCAGCGGTTCGAGGCCATGACCGGCGCGAGCGTCGTCGAGGGCTACGGCCTCTCGGAGACATCCCCCGTCGCCTCGTCCAATCCCCTCCTGGGCGTGCGGAAGCCGGGGTCCATCGGCCTGGCCTACCCCGACACGGACATCCGCATCGTGGACCAGAACACGGGCGCCAAGGACGTCCCGCCTGGCGAGGCCGGAGAAATCCTCATCAAGGGGCCCCAGGTCATGAAGGGCTACTGGAACAGGCCCGAGGAAACGGAGGCGACGCTCAGGGACGGCTGGCTGTACACGGGCGACATCGCCAGGATGGACGAGGACGGCTACCTCTACATCGTGGACCGCAAGAAGGACATGATCATCACGGGCGGCTTCAACGTCTACCCGAGGGACGTGGAGGAGGTTCTCTACGAACACCCCAAGATCCTGGAGGCCGGCGTCATCGGCGTGAAGGACGAGCGGTCGGGCGAGCGCGTCAAGGCCTTCGTGGTCCTCAAGGAGGGCGAGACGGCGACCGAGGCCGAGATCATCGACTTCTGCAGGACGCGCCTCACCGCCTACAAGGTCCCCAAGCGGGTGGAGTTCCGCAAGGAGCTGCCCAAGAACAACATCGGAAAACTCCTGCGGCGCCTCCTGAGGGAGGACGAGGCGAAGGCCGGATCCGGAGTCTGAAGCCGAGGGGCGGCGGCTAAGGGACCACGGGGCTCTGCGGCGCGCCGCTCCCCGCCGTGGAGGGTTGCGCCCGTTTCGGCTCGCGCCCGATGGCCAGGGCCTGCTTCACGGCGGCGTCCGGCACCCGAACGCAGCGCCTGAGAGCCTTCGGCCTCTTGTCCAGGGCGGCGTTGTACACCTGGAACAACGTGCGCGGGTCCTCCATGACCGAAAAGACCCCCTGCTTGCCGAAGGCCAGGTAGATCGCCCCCAGCATGTCGGCGCCCAGGACGTACACCCGCCCCATCGGCCCTCTGATCCAGTAGTCGAAGAGTTCGGCGTTGAAGGCCTTCTTCGTCAGCTTGCCGGCCGCGGCCCTGTTGAGCAGGTCGATCTGGTGGTCCAGGATGTCCCCCTCTCCTGCGACGAGCGCCGCCCAGGCCTCGCGGGCCTCGGGCCCGAGGATGTGGTAGGGCATGTCCGGGACCGCGGGCGCCCGTCCCGCCGGCGGACCGCTTATGAACTCCGTCGCGGCGCCCTCGGGCAGGCACATGCCGACCACCCGGTAGGCCAGGGTGTCCTCCTCGGAGAGGCCCTCGGGGACCTCGAGGCGCATGCCGAGGTGGTGCGACTCGTGGGCGATGGTGCCCACCAGCCTGTCCACGTCCAGCGTGCCCGGGCGGCTCTCCTCCAGCTGGAGGAAGTCGTACCCCTGGGCGCCCTGGATGGCGAAGGCCGAACTGCCGCCGTTCGGTATGACGGCCAGGTAGAAGTCAGGGATGTCCCACCCCTCCGGCAGCCACCCCTGCGCGTAGCGCGCGCCCGACCGGACGAGGTCCTCGAGGTCCACGGTCTCGATCTGCTTGAGCCGCGCCTCGTAGCGCTCCAGGTCCGGGTAGAACGCCTGCCACCGGCCGCGCATCTTGTCTGCGGTCGGGTTCTCGCCGATCTTGTACACGCCGTCGTACTGGAGGCTGAGGATCATCCTCTCGAACACGTCCACCGGCAGGTGGTTCGGCCGCCACGACCGGTTGTAGTGCCGGAACATGACCTGGTAGGGCCGCGTGGCCATCAACGCGTCCAGCATGGCCGACGCCCTGGCCCGCGGGGCCCCGCCCTTCATCGCCGCCAGCACCTCGTGCATGCCCTCGCACGCCGAGATGTCCACCGTCACCTTCTGCGCCGCCGCCGACAGAGACAGCGAGCACGCGAGGAGCACGCCCGCCAGGAGCCGCACCGTCCTGAAATTCATAACCCCACCTCACACTTTGGAACGTCTCCGTTTCGCCCGCCGGCCGAACCTTCACATCCGTCCCACGGGCCGCAACTCGTTGCCTATGCCCCATTTATACGGGGATGCCCGGCTAAAGTTCCCCGTTCAGTGGATTGTGGATTTCAGAGTCGGGATTTGGGATTGCGGATTCAGAGACGGCTGACGACGAGCCTTCGAAGACCTGCCTGCGTCCTGATCACTTGATCACTTTTCACTCGATCACCGCGCCGAAGGCGCGAACGGCGGAGAGGGAGGGGGGTGGATTTCGGAATTGGGATTTGGGATTGCGGATTTAAAGACGGCTGGCGACGAGCCTTCGAAGGCCTGCCCGCGCCCTGATCACTTGATCACTTTTCACTCGATCACCGCGTCGAAGGCGCGGATGGCGGAGAGGGAGGGATTCGAACCTACGCGCTCTAGGAGCCTCGCTCGCGTCGGAGTCCGCTCGCTGCGTTCCCAGCGCGCCTACGGTTCCCGGCCCAAGGATTCCTCCGTTGGCCCTCGGGCTGCGAACGCTCCCTCTTCGGTCGCGTTCTCGCTCCGAGCGCCTAACGGCGCCCCCTTGGGCTTCGAATC
>JBJKRE010000309.1:0-2608 GCA_046704825.1 Acidobacteriota bacterium | reverse complement strand
CGGGCGGGGCGGCCCGGCGCGGTCCAGCGGGCAGGGGGGCATGCTCCGTCGGCCCGGCTGTTCGGAAGGCGCGGGCGGGCAGGTTCTCCTGGCCCAGTTTCTTCCCCAAGGACCGCCGCAGGTATTTGCCGGGGGCAACTCCTCCGAGGCGGCCTGGCTCGCCAACGAACCCGAGCCCGTTTCCCACGGAGATGCGCCGCCCGAGCGCACGGCCCTCATCCTCGGGGCCTTCCATACGCTCCCCGTGCTCATCCCCGGCACAGACGGCTACCACTACTTCACCTTCGCGGACAAGGGAGAAAATCTGGAAGTCCTGAAGGGCTACCTGGAACACGCCCACTACCAGGTGGACGGCCCGCATATCGACCGAGACGTCACCGTGAAGCTCCTCTACGAGAAGCTCAAGAACAGCCGATGGGGTGTCTTCTTCTTCTCGACCCACGGCGGAATCCTACCTGACGACGCCATCCTCAGCACCGGCGAAGAGGTGCCCGTCCCGTTCTCCATAACCCCGGAGACGCGAAAAGAGTTTTTGGACCGGTATTTCGCCGACTATCTCGACGAGTCGGTGGGCGGCGGGATCGGCCGGGAAGCATACCAAGACCTTCGCGACAGCATCATGGTGGGCTTCATGTACGACGACGTCCCCTTCGTGGCCGTCAAGAGCCGCTTCTTCAGGGCGGTGGGGGCGGACTTCTCCCGGAGCCTCGTCTATCTGAGCGCCTGCGGATCCGCCGAGACGAACGATTTTAGAGACGCCATGCAGCCGCGCAGCTTCGCGGGCTGGTCCGCGGAGGTAGACATGGAACTCGGGGCGGACATGAACCAGCAGTTCTTCCGCTGCCTCAGCCGGAGGACGCGCTCCGACCGCGAGGCGTACGAGTTCGCCGTCAAGAACTGCCTCGGCAACCACCATTGGGAGCAGCGCTGGAAGGCGGCGGGGGGAGCGGAGAAGCCGCTCCTGGACGCCCGTCACTTCGTGGTCATCCGCCAGGGAAAGAGCCGGCCGGAGGCGTTCTTCACCGTCAACCAGTTCATGATGATCCACACCGTGAGGGAGTGGGTCTGCCAGCGCAAGGGCGGCAAGGGCCTCCAGGAATCGGTCAACGCCCTCTACGAGTGCAAGCAGGACGAGTCCCATCTGACCACACCGGAGTTCTGCAAGAAGGCCTTCAACTTCATGGAGGTGCCGCGCTCCCAGATCGACGAAGTCAAGGACGAGCTTTGCGGAGGCGCCCCTTCCCGCTTCACCCTCGAAGAGCGCTAGCCTCCGGGCAATCTGCGGTCGCAAAGAGAGGGAGTGGCGAACCGGGAGGGGGAAGCAACAAAGCGAAGCTCGAAATGCGAAACGCGAAAACGGGAGCAGGAAGCCGGAAGCAGTAAGAAGAATCCTTGCTTCGAGGGCCCGCCTCGCCTGGATCACTCGATCACCTGATCGCTCGAACCCCCGCGCCGGCAGGCGCACCAATCACTTGATCGCCATTTAAGAGAGAGAAAGGCTTCGCAAGAAGCCTGCTGGAATCCGTCCGGAGGGCTGATTTTAAAGGAAGCCGTTCCGGCGCATCCAGTCGTCGTCGAAGATGGTGCTGAGGTAGCGCGAGGCGCCGTCGGGGAAGATGGTTACGATGCGCGCAGGGCGGTCCAGCTTGCGCGCGAGCTGCTTGACGGCCCAGACGGCGGCGCCGCTGGAGCCTCCGCCCATGACGCCTTCGCGGCGGACCAGTTCGCGGGTCGTGAGGAAGGCGTCCCGGTCGCTCACGCGGATCATGTCATCGATCACCGAGAAGTCGGCCGTGCCGATGACGAATTCGTCGCCCAGTCCCTCCAGCAGGTAGGGTCCGGGTTCGACGCGTTTCCCCGTCTTGAAGTAGTCGTAGAAGATCGAGCCTTCCGGGTCCACGGCCACCACCTTGATGGCGGGGTCCTTTTCCTTGAGGAACTTCGCCGTGCCGCCGATGGTGCCGCCCGTGCCCATGCCCGCCACCAGGTAGTCGATCCGCCCGTCCATCTGCTCCCAGATCTCCGGGCCGGTGGTGGCGTAGTGGGTCTCGTTGTTCTCACGGTTGTTGTGCTGGTCGGGGAAGAAGCACCCCGGCGTTTCGGCGGCGATCCGCGGCGTGATCCGGTTGTAGGAGTCGGGGGACTCGGGGGGCAGGCTGCTGTCGACCTTGAGCACCTCGACGCCCAGGGCCCTCAGCTGGCGGTCCTTCTCGGGGCTGATGCGGTCCCTGACCACGACCTTCAGCCGGTAGCCCTTCTGGATGGCCACCATGGCCAGGCCCAGAGCCGTGTTGCCCGAGGAGTTTTCGATGATGAGCGCCCCGTCCTGAATCCGCCCTTCCCGCTCGGCCTTTTCGATCATGTACCGGGCGATGCGGTCCTTGACGCTGCCCATCGGGTTCAAGAACTCGAGCTTGGCCCATACCTCCGCGGGAAGGTCGTCCATGATCCGGTTGAGCCTGACGATCGGCGTCCAGCCGATGACGTCCAGGATGCTCTCATAGCGGCGAAGGTCCTTCATGCTCTCTCCCGAACGGTCGTTCCCTGCATTGCGGCGGGACCTCTCCCGGTCCCTCGCCGGAGGGGACGGCTATGTATTGTACCGTAT
>JBJKRE010000308.1:0-6995 GCA_046704825.1 Acidobacteriota bacterium | reverse complement strand
CCTGCGTATCGGTCGTAAAGGACGATGCGACGGGAGAGGTGACCGAGCTCCACTGCACCTACGACCCCGCCACGAAGGGCGGCTCGTCCCCCGATGGCAGAAGGGTCAAAGGGACGCTCCACTGGGTCTCAGCCGCCCACGCGGTGGACGCCGAGGTCCGCCTGTACGACCACCTGTTCACCAGCCCCGATCCCGACGACTACCCCGAAGGCGAGGACTACAAGGCCAACCTCAACCCGGGTTCGCTCGAGACGCTGACCGGCTGCAAGCTCGAACCCTCCCTCAAGGGAATCGCCGCCGGCAGCCGCTTCCAGTTCGAGCGCCTGGGCTACTTCTGCGCAGACCCTGACGGCACCGGAGACCGGCCTGTCTTCAACCGGGCCGTCACCCTGCGGGACACCTGGGCCAAGATCCAGCAGAAGCAGGGCAAGAAAAAGAAGTAGCAGAAGACACGGCGACCGAAAAAACGGCGTTCAAATAACGGTGGTCCCTTCGCCTGCGGCCATGCTAAACAGGAGCCGCGGCGGGGGAGGACCCTGCCGCGGAAAGGAGGGCCGCCATGCCCGAGCTCCCGCCCGACCACGTCATGGACAAAGCCTTCAGGGAACGCGACGCCGTCTACGATGGGGTATTTTTCGCCGGTGTCACCACGACCGGTGTGTTCTGCAGGCCGTCGTGCGCCGCCAGGAAGCCCCTGGCCGAGCACGTGCGATACTTCGCGACCGCCAGGGAGGCCCTTTTCTCGGGCTTTCGGCCGTGCAAGCGCTGCCGTCCCATGGAGGCCGGCGGGCGCCCGCCTGAGTGGGTCCGCGAGGTCCTGGAAGAGGTGGAAAAGAACCCGGGCGCCCGCATCACGGACGGCGACCTCCGGCGCCTGGGGCACGAGCCCGCCAGGGTCAGGCGGTTCTTCCTCAAACAGTACGGCATGACCTTCCAGGCCTACGCCAGGGGGCGCCGGCTGGGCCTTGCCTTAGAGGGAATACGCGAGGGGGCGTCGCTGGACGGGGTGGTCTTCGATCACGGCTACGAATCCCACAGCGGCTTCCGCGACGCGTTTTCGAAGGCCTTCGGCCGGCCGCCCGGTCAGAGCCGGAAGGTGGACTGCATCCTGGCCACCTGGCTGGAGAGCCCTCTGGGTCCGCTGGTGGCGGGCGCAACCCGCGAGGGCGTCTGTTTTCTGGAATTTACCGACAGGCGCATGCTCGAGACCCAGTTCCGAACGGTGGAAAAGCGCTTCGGCTGCGCCATGGTGCCGGGGCGCAACGGCCACCTCGAGAGACTGAGAGAAGAACTGCAGGCCTACTTTTCGGGGTCTCTCAGGCGGTTCACCGTGGCCGTCGTCTACCCGGGAACGCCCTTTCAGCGCAGCGTGTGGGACGAACTGTTGCGTATCCCCTACGGAGAGACCCGGTCCTACGAGGATCTGGCGCAGTCAGTCGGGCGCCCGGGGGCGAGCCGGGCCGTGGGGACGGCGAACGGATGCAACCGGATCGCCATCGTCATCCCGTGCCACCGCGTGGTGAACAAGAGCGGGAAGCTGGGCGGTTACGGCGGCGGCCTGTGGCGCAAGCAGCGTCTGCTCGAACTGGAGCAGGCGCGCCTGTGACGCACACCGCTCCATTGAATGGTGATCAAGTGATTAGTGCGCCTGACGGCGCCGGTGATTAGTGAATAGTGAATAGTGAATAGTGATCGAGTCATCACGTGATCGAGTCGGGGGCAATACTTCCCGTTTGCCGTCGTCGTTTGCTTCCGCCTTCCGCTTCTTTTCTCTATGGCCTTTCGCCTTTTGGAGAGAGATAGCACATCAATTCAAACCCCAGCACTCTTAACTCACAACCAGCTTGTCTCACCGCCTCACTGGCTCATTGTGAGACCAGATCGTTCTTTCTTTGCATCTCTGCTGCGGATCTCTTTTCTTTTCAATCCCAAATCCCAAATTCCAAATCCAAAATGTCTTCTTCACAACTTTACTCCTGGCAAAAGCGTATTACATTGGGAGTATGTTCCAGCAGAGAGTCCTCAACCGGAGACCGGGGGCGGGTGTGTCTCCTCCGCCCTGCCGGAGGAGGTGCCATGCACGGCAAGAAGGCGCGCGGCTCCGACACAATCGGGCGCACGGACGGTCCCGTTCAGGCGACCGTCGTCGCCGCTGTCTTTCTGTTCGACAGGGGCGCGGTCGATCGGCCCGACCTGCCGGCTTCTTTGAGGAGTTGGTTGGAGGGGACCATTTCCGAGCGGGGCGGCATGTACCACTGGCCGCGCCGGGATCGGCTGGTGGGGCTGTGGGGCGTGGACGCGTCGCGCGAGGACGACCCCGAGCGTGCGGTGCAGTGCGCACTGGCCGTCAGAGACAGGTTCCGTGAGCAGAAGCCAAGGTCTGAGGGGGCGGGCGTCTACCACCTCAGGATGGCGCTCAGCACGGGACCCGTGCACCTTCGCCGGGACGGGGAGGGGCGGCTCGATGCCGCCGGCTATGCCGTCGACACCGCCTTTCGCCTGGCGGAGACCGCCCCGTCCGACGGTGTGGTCCTGGCGGAGAGCACCTACCGGCACGTCCGGGGCGTCTTCGACGTCGAGCCCCGGGGTGCCGTTTCCGTGACCGGGAGGGCCGAACCGGTCGAAATCTACCTGTTGGAACGGGCCAAACCGAGGGCCTTCCGCATGCCCATCCGGGGCGTCGGCAACATCGAGACGCGAACAGTCGGCAGGGAGCGAGAACTTAGGGTGCTGCAGGACACGTACCGTGAAGCCGTTGAGAAGTCGAAGACGAGGGTGGCGCTGGTCACGGGCGAGGCGGGTATCGGCAAGTCAAGGCTGCTGTACGAATTCGAGAAGTGGCTGGAACTCCTTCCGGAAGGCATCCTCTTCTTCGAGGCGCAGGCAGTGCCCGAGACCTCGCGGCGCCCGAACGGGGTGTTCCGGGACCTCCTCACCTTCCGGTTCGAGATCCGCGACAGCGACGCCATCCGGACGGTCCAGCAGAAGTTCAGGAGGGGCTTCGCCGACTGCCTGGAGCCCGCCAGGGCCGACGTGGTGGGGCACTGGCTCGGCTTCGACTTCTCCGCCAGCGACGCGGTGACGGGCCTGCTGGGGAGCCGTTCATTCAGCCAACAGGCACGGGCGGACCTGTGCCACGCCTTCAGGGCCCTCTCGCGGGAGCCGATGGTCCTCTTCCTGGAGGACCTCCACTGGGCCGACCAGAGTTCGCTGGAACTGCTGGAGTACATCGCCGCGGAGGTCCCGGACGGCAAACTGCTGTTCGTTTGCCTGGCCAGGCCGGCCCTGTTCGAGCGCCGGCCGGACTGGGGCCGTGACTCCGAGTCCTTCGTGAGGCTCGCCCTGGAACCGCTGACCGATGCCCAGAGCCGGGACCTGGTGGAGGAGATCCTCCAGCGCGTGGACGACGTGCCCGACGAACTCAGGGAAATGGTGGTGAACGGTGCGCACGGCAACCCCTTTTACGCAGAGGAGCTGGTCCTTCTGCTCATCGACAGGGGCGCGATCGTGGTGGGCGAAGAACGGTGGCACGTGAACCGGGACAAGCTGGCCAGCGTCGGCGTGCCGGACACCCTCGAAGGCATCCTCCGGGCGCGCCTGGACTGCCTCCCCTCCAAGGAAAGGCTCGTGCTGCAGTGCGCGTCGGTGGTGGGCCGGCAGTTCTGGGGCGCCGCCGTCTCAGAACTCTCACAGGGGATCGGTGCGGCCGGGGCGCGGGGGCTGCTCGAGGTCGCGAGGGAGCGGCAGCTGGTCTTCCCGGCCAAGTCGTCGTCGTTCGAGGACTCCGAGGAGTTCTCCTTCAAGCACGCCCTCCTGAGGGACATCGTGTACGAGACGGTGGTCAAGGGCATGCGCCGGGCCTACCACGCCGGCGTGGCCAAATGGCTGGAGCGCAACGTCAAGGACCGCACCACGGAATACCTGCTGGTCATCGCCGACCACCACGAGGCGGCGGGGGACAGCGGGAACGCGGCCGCGTACCTCGTGCGCGCGGGCGACGAGATGGTCAAGGCCAGCGCGCTCAGGGAGGCGGTGGCCACCTACGAGCGAGCTCTGTACCTCCTCCCTAAAAACAGGCCGCACCTTCACGCCCTCCTCCTGACCGGGCTCGGGGACGCGTGCCGCATACTCGGGGACCACGCCGCGGCCAGACGCTGTCTGGAGGAAGCCGTCGGGATCGCTCGGAAGATCGAGGATCCAAAGAGCGAGGTGAAGGCGCTTAACGCCCTGGCGCGGACGGCCATGATCCAGGGCCAGTACACGGAGGCCAAACCCTATCTGGCCGAGGCCCTCAAGCTGGCTTCGCGCAAGGGCTTCCAGGAAGGTGCGGCTCAGGTGCTCCTCAACCTTGCGGACGTCTCCTTCCGCCTTGGCGACGCCGACACGGCCCTGGATTCGGGGATGCAGAGTCTCAGGATCGCAAAGGAGCTGAGGAACGCCCAGGCCATCGCGGGCGCCCACCGGGTCCTCGGCTTTGCCAGTATGATGCGGGGCGACCTGGACGCGGCCGCGCACCACCACGACGAAGGGCTGGAGATCTTCCGCTCCATCGGGGACCGGTGGGGGGTGGGCACCTGCCTCATCAACCTGGGGGAAGTGCACCGCAAGATGGGAAAAATCGACGAAGCGGTGTCCTACTGGGAGAAGAGCCTGCCCATCGCGCGCGAGATCGGCGCCCGGCTGAGCGTCGCCATCGGGCACGTGAACATGGGCGGGGCGCTGGCAGGGCGGGAAGGGGACGAGGAGAGGGCCATGAAGAACCTACGCGAGGCGCTCAGGGAAGCCATGACCATCGGCGCAGTCCCCATCGCCCTCGAGGGCATCGTCAGCGTGGCCATCATCTACGCCAGGGAGGGACGGCAGCCCCTGGCGGCCAGGCTTCTGGGAGCCGTGACGACCCACCCGTCCTTCAACGCCGAGATCCAGGCCTACTCGGAACCCCTCGTGCGGAGGCTTCGGCGGAAGCTCGGTTCGGACACCCTCCAGTCCCTCATGGACCAGGGGCGGGGGCTTGATATCGACGTTCTGGTGGACGAAATCACCTCCGAACCCCCAGCGGGAAGGCCGGCTTGAGGGCAACCCGAGGCAGTCCACTGGACCGGCCGTCCGGAAACCCCCATATTATGTAAAACAGAGGAGAGGGCTTGATGAACGAGACGACCTACAAACCCGCCCGGCGATACCCGCGCATACACTCCCGCCACACCGTCATGGTGAGCAGAAGAGGCCCCGAGGCTCTCGAAGGGCTCACGACCACGGAGGTCGTGGGGGAGGGCGGGTGCATGTTCATCCACGAGAAACCCCTCGGGGACGGAGCCATCGTGGAGCTTGCCATCACCATCAGGGAGCGGCTGATCGAGACCATAGGGCGCGTGGTGTACGAGATCCCCCGGGAGGACGGCCGCTACGAGATAGGCGTCGAATTCATAACCCTCGGACGACAGGACAGGGACGCCCTGCAGGAACTCTTCGACGAGCCCGACGAACTGGACTGAGGCCGGTTCGTCTTCTTTTGTCACAATCTCCTGCCTGATCCGGCAGGAAGAAGGAGCCGGCGCCCCGCGGGTGTGCCGGCTCCTTCTTTATCGGGGCGCGCCCCATCGGCCTGGAAGGGATGGACGCCGTGAGCCGTTTGGGTTTATGTTGGGCCGCCGGAAGGGTCGTAGACGGAACGGCAGGGTGAACCGGCAGGGATGACATCGAAGCGGCCGGAAGGAGACGGACATGAAGCGAGGGTTTCTCATCGGGATGTTCCTCTTCGCTGCTCTGGGCCTGCCCGGGCTGGCGACAGTGGCGCAGGAGATCACATTGTTCGGAGGCGCCACGCGCGACGGCAAGATCCACGACAACTCCTACGCGTGGGCCATCGACTACCTCCAGGGCATCAACGCACACTCGGCCTTCAGCGTGGCCTGGGTCAACGAGGGCCACTTCCCCTATCACCACCGCGACGGCAACGCCTTCCAGTACTGGCGGCGCGTCACCGTCCTCCGGGGCCGGCTGACCCTCGCGGCCGGGGCGGGACCCTACCGCTACTTCGACACCACCGGCGCGGCCCACGGAAAGAGCTGGTCCGACACCCACGGCTGGGGCGCCATCGAGAGCCTGTCCGCCCGCTGGTACTACGGCAACCGCTGGTTCACGGAGGCCCGCATGAACTGGATCCAGGCCTTCCACAGCTTCGACTCGTGGGCGGCCGTGGTGGGGGTGGGCTACCAGCTCCAGGCGCCTGCAAGTGCGGGTCCCCTGCCGAAGCCCCTGCACCAGGCGGCCTGGACCACGCGGAACGAGGTCGAACTCTTCGCCGGCCAGACCATCGTCACCAGCTTCCGCTCCGAGTCGTCCGTGGCCTCGAGTTTCGAATACCGCAGAGGGGTCGGCCGCTACTGGGACGCCTCCATCGCGTGGCTCAACGAAGGCGACAGCCGCGTCGTGCGGCGGAACGGCGTCATCGCCGAACTCCAGGCCGTCCGGACCTTCCTGGGCAGCCACCTCGTGCTCGGCGCGGGGGGCGGCGCCTATGTGGCCATCGACAAGCGCAGACCCCCCTATCCCGGGGAGATCGTCAACGGCGGTACCCTGGCCGGCATCGTCACCCTCCGGGTGGCCTACCGCATCGACGACCGCTTCGAGATCCCCGCCACCTGGAACCGCATCGTCACCGGCTACAACCGGGACACCGACGTCTTCCTCGTCGGCCTCGGCTACCGGTGGGGATAGGGGCGAGGGAACGGGGCGGATGGGTCATTTGGGATTTTGGATTTTGGATTTGGGATTTGAATACGGCAGGGGGGATGCTTTCGTGGCGGCCGGCTGGAGCCGGCCGGATTCTTCGAACGTCCACCCACCCTCTCTTCACTTGATCACTTGATCACTCGATCACTGTTTACTTTTCACGCGCTGCTTCCTGCGGCAGACATTTGTCGAACACCCGCTGAGCCTTGGTGACGGAGAACCCGAGGTTCTCGTAGAACGCGCGGGCGTCCTCCCTCTCC
>JBJKRE010000307.1:0-8634 GCA_046704825.1 Acidobacteriota bacterium | reverse complement strand
GCCTGGATCGAGACCTTCCCCGGCGCCAAGGCCACCTGGGGCCCCCGCACGCCCCAGGCGACAGCGGCCGCCGGCCTTCTGGACACGCAGCCGGGAGCCGGCATGCTCCAGAGCATCGGTGAAGAGGACAAACCCAGCGCCTATCTCGCCGTCCTGGGCGACGCGCCGTTCAGCGAGCGGGAGGGCGGTCTTTTCGCGAGGATCGGCGACTTTCTCTTCGCCGGATTCGTGCGCTGGGAGCAACTGGAAGGCGTCAGGCGAAAGTCCCGTCAGGTGTCCGACCTCTTCGTCATGCTGGCCCAGGAGAAGGAACGCCTGGACTACGTCATGCGGAGCGTGCCCGTGGGCATCCTCCTGGCCGACGTGGACGGCGGCATCGCCCTCTCCAACGATACGGCGGCCAAGGCCCTCGGCCTTACCCACGTGGAGCTGCGCGAGAACCGGATCTTCGCCGGGCGCCAGGCCGGCCAGGCTCTGCTGGGGCTCATACGCAAGGCGAAGACGGAAGGCCGGATGGTCGCGACGCCCTACCAGATGGAGAACAGGTGGTTCCAGGTCCAGGTCGTCCCCTGGCCGGGCGGGAGCCAGTTCCTGGTGGTAACCCAGGACATCGAGGAGTGGTTCAGCCTCAACCGGCTCAAGGAAGACCTCATCTCCATCATCTCTCACGAGGTCAAGAACCCCCTGACCGCCATCATCAACGCTGCCGAACTTCTCTCCACGCGCCGGCCGGGGCCGCTCAACCCCGCGCAGGAGAGGATGGCCGCCCTGATCAGCGAGAACGGCCAGAGCATCCGCAGCCTCCTGGACGACGTGGTCCGCCTCAGCCGGATCCACCACGGGGGCGGCGTGGAAGAGTCCGTGCCGCTGAACGAACTCCTGGAGAGAATCCGGGCGTCTTCGTCGGACACCATCCAGGGCAAGCTGCTCACCTGGCGGCAGGCCCTGGACGAGGCGAGCGTAACGGGCGATCCGCGCATGCTGGAGAACCTCTTCACCAACCTTATCGGGAACGCCATAAAGTACGTGGGGATCGGCGGCCACGTAGGGGTCAGGCTGAAGGCCGACGAGGGGCGCGTGGCGGTGCGCATCATGGACGACGGCCCCGGAATCCCCGAGAAAGAGAGGTCGCGCCTGTTCACGCCCTTCTTCCGGGCAAGCAACGTGCGAGATCTCGTGACGGGCACGGGGCTGGGGCTCGTGATCGCCAAGAACATCGCGGACCGAATGGGTGGTACGCTCGAGGTGGCTTCTCCCCTCGAGCCCGAAGACCTGGACTTTCTGCAGTGCCCGAAGACGAACCGGCCGGGGACCGCTTTCCAAGTGCTCCTTCCTGTGACAGAATAGTATCTGATGCGCCAGAAGCTGTTGATCGCCGACGACAATAGGGCCATTACCGAAGTCCTTAAGATGAACTTCGACCTGCTCGGCTACGAGGTGCTCGTGGCCGTGGACGGCGAGGACGCGGAGCAGAAGTTCAGGAGCTTCAAGCCGGACCTCATGATCCTGGACGTCATGATGCCCAGGAAGAACGGGTACAAGGTCTGCCGGGACCTGAAGAAGGATTCGGCGCTGTCCAGAATCCCCATCATTCTCCTGACGGCCAAGAACCTGAAGGAAGACGTCTACTGGGGGTACGACTGCGGCGCCGATGCCTACATCACCAAGCCCTACGACCCCCGCCAGCTGGAGCTGCTCGTCGACCAGCTCATCAAGGAGGCGGCCTCCGGCCGCCGGGCCACTGCGTGGACCGGTCTGCCCGACGCCTCACGCGTGGTGGCCGAGCATAAGGCGCGCCTTGAGGCCGGGGCGCCTTCCACGATGTTGCGGCTCCATTTGTCGAAGGCCGAGGCCGAGGCCTTCGAGCGGAAGTACGGCGTGCCGCGGTTGAAGGACCTGGTCCATCAGACCGCCTGGAAGATCCATGAAACCATCCCCGAAACGACGTCGGCCGGGGTTCTGGGGCAAGACGAGCAGGATCGCTTTCTGGTCGTGCTCCACCCGGACGAAATCGAGGCCTTCAAGGCCCTGGTCGCGGACAGGGTGGGTAAGCTGATCCTCGGCGCATACGACGGTGCCGACCGCGAGAGGGGCTATCTCGAGACGTCGGATCAGCCCGGGGAGGACACCGGGGTCCCCTTCATCACGTGCGTCATCGAGAAGGTCAGGCTATCCCCCGATTGAATCCCGGCCGTCCCGCTGTTCCGCCTTCAGCCATTTCCCCGGAAGCTTGATATGTCCACGCCGTGGGAGACGATTTCCACGATGCGGCCCTCGGCGTCCAGAAGCGGGCGGTTGATCCACGCGATCCAGACTTCGAGGCCTCCCTTCGTCCGGCCCGGAATCACCCTCGAGGTGAACCTGTTCCCCTTCGCCGCGATGTCGCCCAGCAGCTGATTCGGTCCCCCGGTCCCGTTCCGGCCGTCCGGCAGGATGGTCTCGGTGAGCATCCTGCCGAGGACCTCGGACCGGGTAAAGCCGAACACGGCCTCGGCCTTCTCGTTCCAGAACCTGACCTTCAGGTCCATGTCCCATATCACCAGGATGCTGTCGGCCCCGGCACCGAGGCTCCGGTATCGGCCGGGGTCCTTCTTCCACGTCTCCTCGGCGATTTTCCGGGCGGTCACGTCCCTGGATATGCCCCGATACCCCTGCAGCCGTTCCGCCTGGTTCATGAGCGGAATACCGCTCACTTCCAGGACCCTCGACCGGCCGTCCCTCGCCGCACACGTCACTTCCAGTGGACCGAAGGGGGCGGGGTGCTCCAGGAGACCGCGCCGGAAGGCGCCCAGGCGTTCCCTCTCTTCCTGCGGCAGCATTTCGAAGGGGGTCTTGCCGAGAAAGGATTCCGGCTCGCAGCCGAGCATGTCGAGGCTCTGGGGACTCACGTAGGTGTACCTGAGCGCGTCGTCGGTCTCCCAGATCAGGTCGCTCGTGTTTTCCGTGAGGTCGAGGAACCAGCGCTCGGTCTTCTCGAGGGCGTCCTGGCTGCGCTGGAGCCTCTCGTACTGGGCGAACAGCTCTTCCTCCGTGGCGTGCAGTTCCTCGTTGGCGGCCTCGAGTTCTTCGATGGTGCGCTTCGCCTCGTCGAACAGGGAAGCGTTGACGATGACCATGGCAGCCTGCCGTGAGAAGATCTCGATGAGCTCGTGCGTCTCGGGTCCAAAGTCTTCGGGCCGTCCGCCGTAGAGGACCAGCACGCCGCGGACCGCGTCCTCGTAGAGCAGTGGCGCCCCGCAGACCACCCTGAAGCCGCGCGCCACCGCAAGATCCCTCCATGGCGTGAATACCGGATCGTCCACGCTCATGGCCTGGAGTTCCCGCTTCTTTATGGCCAATCCCGCGGGCCCCTGCGAATTGGGTGACTCGTCCCAGCGAACTTTCACGTCCTTGGTATAGCCGTCGTCCTGACCTGCCGAGGCCACCACCTTGACTTCGGTGCTCTCTGGGACGATGAGACCGATCCAGGCCATTCGGGCGTCGAAAGCCGTGACGGCCGCATCGCAGATGGCCCGGCTCGCATCCTCGAGGTCCAGAAAACCACCCATGGCCTGGGCGGAAGCCACCAGCGCCATGAGTTCCCGATTCCGCTTCCGGGTGACCCCTTCGGCCTCCTTGCGCTCGGTGATGTCCCGGGCCACGCCGAAGAAGCCCGTCAGGCGGCCCTCTTCGTCGAAATCGGGGACCGCGCGATCCTCAATCCACCGGTAAAGGCCGGATACACCGTGGCGGAAACGGTACTCCAGATCGGCCGGCTCGCCCTTCATCAGGCTGTTCTTGAGGGCGGCGGCCACCGTCTCCCTGTCGTCGGGGTGCAGGGCCTCGAACCATGCCGAGCTGTCTTCGATGAACCGGCCGGGATCGTAGCCCAGGATCTGCTCCAGCTTCTGGGAGGCGAAGGCCGGCCTCAAGGCGGGGGGATCACCCTCGAGGGCGTTGTAGTAGATCACCTCGTCCACGTTGTCGACCAGCACCTGAAGGCGCTTCGCGCTCTCTCGGACGGCCTCTTCCGCCGCCTTGCGCTCCGTCACGTCGAAGGCCGTCCCTATGGCCGCCGGCTTTCCGCCGAACTGCACCACGCCGCCCGAGAAATCGAGCCACCGGCTGATGCCGTCCTTCCTCACGATCTGGAACTCGTAGTGCCGGGGAGCGCCTTCTCCTCGCTGGCGCGCCGTTGCTCGCTCGAAAACCACTTCCTTGTGAGCCGGGTGGATGAGGTCGAACACCTTCATGCTCAGCAGTTCTTCCCGGCTGTAGCCGGTCGTCAGTTCCATGGCCCGGTTGATGTACCGGAACACGTCGTCCTGGTAAATGAAGATGGCTGCCTCGGTGGTCTCCGCCAGCTCTCGGAAGCGGCGTTCGCTCTCCTGCACGCGCTCTTCTGCCTGCTTCCTCTGGGTGATGTCGCGCCCCACGCCCACGACCGCCACGACCCGTCCATCCTCGTCCAGGACGGCCTTGTCCGACCAGGACAGCCACCGCCATCCGGCGGCCGTCAGGGCGCGCTGTTCAAGGCGGCAGGAATATGGTGGCCGGTACAGGGCCTCCATCGCCTTCGCCGTCGCCCCGCGGTCCTCCTCGTGGACGAGCGGCATGAACGCGTTGCCGAGCAGTTCGCTCTCCTCCTTGCCGAACGTCTGGCAATAGGACGGGCTCACGAAGAGGAAACGGCCCTCCGTGTCGACCTTGACCACGAGGTCCGACTGGTTCTCCACGAGCAGCCTGTAGTTTTCGTTGCTCGCCTTCAGGGCCCGCTCGGCGAGAACCCGCTCCGTGATGTCCTCTGCGAAGAGCAGGAGTGCCGGACCGTCCTGCAGGTCGATACGCCCCCCCGACACTCGGGTCCAGAGAGTCGGGGCGGACGGCCTCTCGATTCTCATCTCGACGGCGTGGTCTCCATGGTCGCCCCGCTCCAGCCTGTCGAGGAACGCGCCGAAGGCGGAGCGGCTCGCGGGGGGGACGAACTCCAGAACGGGCCTGCCCTCGGCCGCCTCTCCCCCGTTCAGGCCGAACAGCGCCCTGAACGACTCGTTTGTGATCTGTACGGTGCCGTCCCTGACCACGAAGACCCCCTGCGGGGCCTTCTGGATGAGGTCTCGGTAACGGCGCTCCGACTCCTCCAGGAACTTCATCCGGACGCGGCGGCGCTGGGCCATCCAGAGGGCGGCGAACACGAACATCAGCAGGACGGCCGCTGCCGCGCCGGTGACCGTGATCCTCCGCCAGTCCGGGGGAATGGGCACGGCCAGCCATGTCCGCTTGAGCCGGTCGAGCACGCCCCCCCTGCCGAACCCGTCCAGCGCCTCGTCAAAGGCCGCCTTCTCGTCCTCCAGTCCCTTCCTGAACACGAACACGACCCTGGATCTGGTGAGAAAGACGGGCCCGAAGGAGTTCTTCGCGATGACGAGCTTCCCCGAATAGAGGCTGTTGATGAGGTAGACGCTGTTGATGTAGTCGTTGATAACGGCGTCGACCCGGCCGGTCGACAGGGCGGCCAGGCATTCCTCAGGCGCACCGTAGCGCCTGACCCCGCCCACATGGCCCTTGCCGAGCCAGGAATCGGCGAGGGAGTCCGCCGTCCCTCCGGCCTTGACCCCGACCGTGAGGCCCTCGAGGTCGGAGACCCTTCGTACGGAACGGCCGGGCGTTGTGACGACCACCAGACCGGTCTCCACATACGGTCGGGATACCAGAAAGTCCCGGCTCCGCTCCGTCGTGGCAGAGATTCCGCCCAGCGCGAGGTCGGCCCGGCCCGATGCGAGGCGGGAGAAGACTTCGGGAAAGGGCACCCACTCGACCTCGTAGCCCCACCCGGCCGCGGTGCAGGCCAGGTTCAGGAGTTCGACGTCGAATCCCGCCGCCCGGCCGGCGCGTTCGAAGGCGAAGGGAACGTCCTTCGTCGCCACCACGCGCAGGTGGACGGCGCCCGTCCCTCTGGCGGGAGCGGACCTGACGAGCAACGCCGCGGACAGCAGGAAGACGGCGAACAGGCAGATTGCCCGCGCCCCGGCGCCTCCGCGTTCCCTTGCACCGTTCTGTGATCGGGCCTTTCGCGACGTCTGCATCGTCCATCCCAGCGGATTATGCCCTGATGACGCTGTCAGGACAGCCCTGCGGCCATTCTTCCTAGCCCCCACTCCGGGCTTTGGGTAACCTTCTCCAGAAACCTTATAAGAATTCCAACGCCCTGTCCACAGACCTCGGGGCCCGTCTCCGCCTTCTCTAGCGGGCCTGGCAGACCCTGTTCTTCCCCTGCCTCTTTGCGATGTACAGGGCGTGGTCCGCCTTCTCCAGGATGTGCTGGTGGTCGCCTCCCTCGGAGGGGAAGGATGCGAGCCCCACGGAAAGCGTTACGTTTATTGGATTTTCAACGCTCTCGACCCGGACGTCGATCTCCGCGACGGAGCTCCGGATCCGCTCGGCGATGACGTCGGCCTGGTCCTTCGCACAGCGCGGGAGCAGGACCGCGAACTCCTCGCCTCCGTAACGGGCGGCGATGTCCTCCTTCCGGATGCACGCGTTGAGGGTGTTCGCCACGGCCTTGAGCACCTCGTCCCCGGCCAGGTGTCCGAACGTGTCGTTCACCTCCTTGAAGTTGTCGAGGTCGATCATGAGGACGGTGTAGGGCTGGCCGGACTCCACGTGTTCGCGGGCCTGGAGGGCGAGGCTCTCCTGAAAATAGCCGTGGTTGAACAGGCCCGTCAGACCGTCCATCACCGCCTGGCGACGGGTCCTGGCGTGGATGCGCGCGCTCTCGAGCGCGTTCACCGTCTGGTTCGCCAGGACCTCCAGCGCCCGGAGGGTTTCTATCGCGGGCATCCTGCCGTCCTTCGGCTCGTCCAGGGAGATGATGCCGAGAAGGCGCTCGTCCTTGTCCCTCAGGGGGATGATCAGGGTGTCCATGGGGTCCCATCCTCCCGGCTCGACGGCGACCCTCGCGTTCAGGGGGAGGATGTCGTAAGGCGTCGTGAGGGCTTCGCTGTGGCTGATGAAGTAGCAGTTCCCGATGCGGTACTTCTCCTGTAGCAGGTCCAGGACGTCCTTGGCGGGGGGTTTTACGGCTTTGATGGCTTCCCATCGGTCGTCCATCCCGGCCTGGGCCGTCCTTTCGAAGCACCTGGCATCCTGGTCGTATATGCTGATCAGGACTGAGCCGAACCCCATGCCCGTCCGGATGCCCTGGGCCACTTTCTCCAGGATGGTGTGAACGTCCAGGTGGACTTTGAGCAGGTTGCTGATCTGGAGGATCTGGGAGAGGTAGTCGGTCTGCCGTACGAGCTTCCTGTTGGTGGCCAGGAGCTGCTTTTTGAGGATGTCGTCCTGGACGTGCCGGGCGATCTGCGCCAGCGAGAGGTCCAGGAAGCTCACGTCGCCCTCGGTGAAGCCGCCGTCCCCGTCCCCCCGCTCCACGACCATGACCGCGAAGGCCAGTTCCGTCGTCGCCATTGCGAGCGTGATCTGGTTCGTGGCGCCGGCCATGAGGATGGGGACGAACTCGCCCTCCCGCTTCAGGGCCGGGTGTCTCAGCGCCGGATCCACCAGCATGGCGAGCATGCTCTCCCTGGCCGAATCCCCGTTATCCGGTGGAGCCGTAAAGCTCACCAGGAGCTGTCCCCCGGATACGCCGGGCGGATGCACCAGCATCAGATCGCGTTCCCAGTGAACGAAGTCCTTCAACCCTTCCATGAGGCGCTTCAGGAAGGCCTCGTCCTCCAGGGAGGCTGCGCTGGCGAGCGACAGCTGCTGGAGGAACTCCTGGCGCCCGGTGGCCCCGATGAGGGCCTTGTTCCTGTCCTCGAGCCTCGCGTACAGGCGCAAGGCCCAGATCAAAACGAGCAGTGCAAGGCCGCCGAGCAGGGAGTAGAAGTGCAGGTGCTCCCAGCTGGCGCCCACGACGAGGGCCACGAAGGGGGAAGACAGAAGGACCCACAGCATGTTCTTCAGAAAGGGCCTCCAGAGGCGCTCTCTCAGGCCGTATTTCTTGAGCGGGGGCGCCCCCAGGATGAACCCGAGCCAGTTGAGAACCGTGGTGGCCGCCATGGCCGCCACCAGGAGCAGGAAGGACGCGAGCGAACGACCCGGCGGCCCACGGCCCCACCGGAGGTAGAACAGGCCGCCCAGCGTGATGGCCGTGACCACCACCACGGTGCCCCAGACGGTCAGCAGGCGGATGCGACGGAACCCCTTCCGGTACACGCGGCTGATCAACACGGCGGTTCCCGCGAGCAGGCCGACGAGGAGGGGGTTCTGGAGGATCACCACCGCGGGGAACGCGATGGCGTGGTCGAGGTTCAGGTTCCCGATACCCTTAAGCCTGACATCGAACTCGTAGACAAAGAAAAAGAAAACGAGGACCACGGGTATGGCCCAGGCCGAGGACGAACCGAGGCCCGTACCCGCTCCCACCCACGCCAGGCCGGCGATGCAGAGAACGACCCAAAAAAGTTGGATCAAGGTAGATGGCTTCATCTGTGATTCCCGCATGTAAGAATAGCATGGATCCGTGCCGATCCGGGAGTGTCCGTCTCCGCTCCGCGCCGGGCCCCCCCCGGCCCCCCCCGCCCCGTCCCCCCCAAATTCTTTCAATGCGCCCTTTTTGGTCGTTTCGCGTGTTTGTATAAATTTTTACATTAG
>JBJKRE010000306.1:0-6533 GCA_046704825.1 Acidobacteriota bacterium | reverse complement strand
CGGTGGCTCATGGAAACGCGTCCGTGAAAGGGGGGTTTCACACACGGTGGAGCCTGGGCGACTGGAGGGAGGCCGCTTGGCTCGAATGGAATACAGACCTCATCCGAATGGCGGTGTTACCGTTCGGTTCTGAGCCTGGTAAGCTCAAGGGCTTTCCGTGGGGGTGGCCTGTAGTCTTTGCGGAAATATCGTCGAGCGGGTGGTCCAGATTGGGACGGTCGTGTGCGACCTTGGCCCTCAGGCAGATGGCGCGAACGGCCCTCACGCTGGAAGGTGACGCCGCGGGCGGCGCCGCCTATCCCGCCCGGCTTCCCTCCAGGTTTCTCGTCTCCGATCCCTTTACGGGCAGTCCGCCGGTCTATTCTGTGGCCCCCGACGGGAGCGCCTCTTTGTCCCTGCCCGGGGCGGCCGAGAAGTATGCGCGCCTGACCTCGCCCAAGCCCACGAAGGTGCCTCGTTTCGAAATCCATCTCCCGCCGTCTGCATCGCTGCACGCCGCAGGCGGCCGGCCGCGAAAACCATGAATGACGCAGCCAAGCCGGTGATCCCCCCCTGAGACTCCTTTGGTGGTCCGGTGAAATCACTGCTACGATGATGGCGTTACATAGCATACGGGCGTTGAGTGCGAGCGAAGCGTCGCGACGGAGGGATTTGTGACGAGGGTTCAGCAGGTTCTCGGTCTGGCGGGCTGGCTGGTGGCGTCGTTTGCGGCTGCGTCGGTGGGCGGGCTGTTCAGGCCCGGGGAGTGGTACCTGCACCTCCAGAAGCCGGCGTGGACCCCGCCCGGGTGGATCTTCGCGCCGGTCTGGACCGCGCTCTACATCGCCATGGCCGTGGCCGCCTGGCTGGTCTGGAGGCGGGCCGGCTTCCGCGGCGCCCCCGTTCTGCTGGGATTCTACGTCGCTCAGCTCGTGTTCAACGCGGCGTGGTCCTGGCTCTTCTTCGGACTCCACCGCCCGGGACTGGGGCTCGTCGACATCCTTCTGCTGTGGGCGGTCCTCCTGGTGACGACCGTGGGCTTCTGGTACGTCCACAGGCTGGCCGGTGCGCTGATGACGCCCTACCTGCTCTGGGTCACCTTCGCGTCCAGCCTCAACCTGGCCATCTGGCTGCTGAATGCCTGAATGATCCAGCCGGCGGAGCTGCGAGAGCTTTTGCCAAGCGGGCGACTTGTCCGGTGATCGAGGGCTGTCGCAGGGTGAGTCGGTAGCAGGGCGGACCTGGATGTCACGTTTTGTCGCTGGCGTCCTGTCTCCTGGATGAATGCAGTACCTTCTTGTGTTGGAGGGACATGGGACGGGAGGACATCCGGCATGCGTCAGGCCCTTGAAAAGAACGTCCTGAAAAGCGTCTACGATCTCTCGGCTGAGCGCTATGACCGCCTGCACGCCCTGTTGACGTTCGCTTCGGACCGACGGGGTCGCGAGATCGTTGTCCGTCGGAGCGTGTCGGCGGGAGATCGTGTCCTCGACTGCGGCGCTGGAACGGGTTCCACGGCCCTGGCCGCGGCGCGCAAGAGCGGTCCTGAAGGCCGGATCGTCCTGTTCGACCTGAGCGAATGCATGCTGGAAGTGGCACGGGAGAGAGCGCTGCAGGAGGGACTTGGCGACCGAATGACATTCCGTACCGGCGACATGACGGCATTGCCGTTCGAGGATGACAGCTTCGACGCGGTCCTGTCGACATACAGCCTGTGCCCCCTATACGATCCCGGACTGGGCGCGATCGAAATGTTCCGCGTGGTCAAGCCCGGCGGAAGGATCGGCATCGCCCACTCCGTGGATCCCGAAAACCATTTCATGAGGTGGATCGGGAACGCTGTCGAGAGCGTCGCCTGGCGCTTGCCCGCCATTTCCATGGGCTGCCGCGCGGTGAGCGGTGTGAGGGACGCTCTCGAAGCCGCGGGGGGACGCGTCCTGTTTTCGAAGCGCTTCGGGGTGCCTGCCTGGCCCTTCCTGACGCTGGTCGTTGAAAAGCCGAAGATTCAGAAGTCAGGTCCCGATACGGCATCCTGGCCACACGACGAAGAGGAGGACACTCGACGATGCGCAAGTTCGCTCTGACACTTCTCACCATCGCAGTCTCGGCCTCGTGCGCCGTTGCGGCCGAAGCCGGCGGCGGCCTTCTGTCCGGAGTTTTTCCGGGCGCAGTTCGGGACGGAAAGGCGGGGGACGCCACGGTGCAGGTCTACCTGTCCCGCGCGCCCCTGGGCAAGGTCAAAGCCTGGTATGCGAGCCGGGCCGGGCGGTTGACCGCGGCGGCGGGCAACACGCTCTGGAACGCCGACAGCGCCGAGGAAGAGGCCGGAAAGCCCATGGGGGCTCTGAGCACCCGCTTCGACGAAGTTGACCTGGGGCACGTGGTGATGACCCAGTCCGCGGTCGTGAGGTACCTCAAGGACATGACCGCGACGAAGGATGCCGGTGTGCTCCTTCAGGCCCTCGAGCCGGCCAAACCCCGGACCGCCGACGCTCAGGCCGGGCCGGGTGCCTCCGACAAGCTGGACCGGGCCACGGCGGCCATGCAGAAGCAGATCGCCGAGGAGAACCGAATGATTGCCGGGAGCATGAGTCCGGCGGACCGGAAGATCACGGCCATGTCCGACCTGTTCGAGGGCCTCAGGGAAGAAGTGGACACCGGCCGGGGCCGGCACAGCAAGCAGGACCTCATCCGGGTCTACGCAAAGTACAGGCACCTTGAACATGACTACTTCCCCACGGTCAGGACGAAGGACGGCCGCCTCGAGAGCTACGACCGGTGGCTGCTCGACAAGACGCGGGCCAGGCTGGCCGGGGCCAGGAAGAAAGCCTCGGCGCCCGCGGTGGCCAACAGCCAGGATATGGCGACGCTCGGCAAGCGCATGCAGGCCGCGGTCCAGGCGGGCCGGATGGACGAGGTTCAGGCGCTCCAGAAGCAGATGATGGCGGTCATGCAGGGCGGTCAGGCGGCGAACCGATCCGCCGAAAAGGCCGTCACGGCCGACCACTGGAACGACTGGATCGCCTTCCTGAAGGACCTGGACGCCCACGCCTACCGCACGCGGATCTGGATCAACACGTCTCCGCGCACCTGGGGCATGTAGGCGCGGCGGAGGCTTCGGGAGGGGGGGGCGGTCCCGTCGAAGTTCCCATCGACTCGATGGTAGAGTGTGTCCCGGCGCAGCGCGGCCCTCGCGCGAGGGGCCACCCCCGCCGAGAGGAGGATGCAGGAATGGAGTACAAGGTTCTGGTCGTTGCGTGTGCGGACGTGACGGGGACGCACTTTCAGAAGGCCGCCGACAAGCTGGCCGAACGGGTCAACGAAGCCATGAGGGAGGGCTGGCGGCCGCAGGGCGGGCTGTGCACGGGCGACAGCCAGGTGACGCACGAGCCCTACCTCATGCAGGCCGTGGTGAGGGGGATCGGATGATCTGGCGTTATGGGCTTGCCATCGAAAGCGGTGTGGCGCTGGCGGCCATAGTCATGGTCCTGATCCAGCACACACCCTTCGGAATCGGGTCCACAAGGGCGACCGATTTCCTGAGCGGATTGGCCCTGGGCTTGTCACTGGTCGCCATTGTGGGATGGCTGTTGTACGCGTTCTCAGAAAGCGGGGACGGGGAGAAGGCGTAGGCATTCACTCTCTTCCCGCATGAAGACACGGGCGGCGACGCTTTCTGAGGCGGGCGATGAGGGCTCCGAACCGCCCGGAACTGAACCGCAGGAGGGATCATGTTCAAACACGCCATCGTGAGGCGCCCCGGCCGGGACTTCGCGGAAGGAATCACCACCTCCGGGCTGGGTGCTCCGGACCACGACACCGCCCTGCGGCAGCACGCCGCCTATGTACGAACGCTTAAGGACCTGGGGCTCGAGGTGGTCGCGCTGGACCCGCTCGATGGGTTCCCGGACGCCTGCTTCGTGGAGGACGCGGCGGTGGTGCTGGACGACGTGGCGGTGGTGACCCGCCCCGGAGCCGAGTCGCGAAGGGCCGAGGCCGACGCCATGGCGCCGGTGCTGGCGGGCTGTCGCGAGCTCGTTCGCATCGAGCCGCCGGGCACGCTCGACGGCGGGGACGTGATGCTGGCCGGCCGGCGGGCCTTCATCGGCCTGTCCGGGCGCACCAACGAGCCGGGCGCCTCCCAGCTCGGGGCGGTGCTGGAGCGCGCGGGGTTCGAATGGACCGCCGTCCCCGTGGCACGCGGCCTGCACCTCAAGTCGAGCGTCAACTTCCTGGAACAGGACACGCTGCTGCTCACGGCCGCCTTTGCCGAGGCGGAGGCCTTCGCGATGAACCGGCGGATCGTGGCGGCCCCCGGCGAGGAGTACGCGGCCAACACGCTCTGGATCAACGGGACCTTCCTCACCCCCGCCGGGTTCCCGCGCGTGCGCGAAAGCCTGGAGGCGCTGGGGGCGCCCGTTGTCGAACTGGACGTGAGCGAATACCGCAAGATGGACGGCGGCCTGAGCTGCCTGTCGCTCCGGTTCTGACGGCCCTGCGGCGGTGCGCCGCGGACGGGCGCCGGCCCCGGTGGTCCACGGGATCCTTCCGCCGTATATTGTGAAGGCGGAAACCGGCATTCGGGGGGCGGCATGGACGGGGGGAAGGTAACCCGGCGCGACTTTCTGGGACGGACGGCCCGGTGGGGCGCCGCGCTCGGCGCGGGCGCCCTGCTCCTGTCCTCGTCGGACCTCCTGACCCTCTTCGGCATCGACCCCAACGACCCGAGGGCCGCCGAGTCTCTCCGGACGCTTCTGCGCCGCGCGCCCGCGGCACGGTACTGGGCCTCCGTCAAAACGCCCGGAGTCGCGTGCGTCACGTGCCACACGGCGGCCGATCTGAGGGGCGCAAAAGCCTACGAGCACGATGCGCGCACGGTGAAGTGCCTCCTGTGTGCCCACGCGTGCGTCATCCCCGACGGCGGGAGGGGCCGGTGCCGGGCGCGCCTCAACGTACGAGGCGAGCTGGTCTCGCTGGTGTACGGCCGGCCCATCGCCGAGCACGTGGACCCCATCGAAAAGAAGCCCTTCTACCACTTTCTGCCCGGGGCCGAGGCCTACTCGCTGGCCACCTCGGGGTGCCCGCTCAGGTGCGCCTTCTGCCAGAACTGGGAAATCTCCCAGGCCAGCCCGGAGGACTACACGGCGCGGTTCTGCCAGCCGGAGGCCATGGTGAAGCGGGCGGGCGACCGGCGCGTGCCGGTGATCGCCTTCACGTACAACGAGCCCACCGTGTTCACCGAGTACCTGACCGACATCGCCCGGGCCGGGAAGAAGGCCGGCGTCCGGTCCGTGATCGTCTCGTGCGGCTTCATGAACGAGGCTCCCCTGGCCGAGATGATCGAGGTCCTGGACGGCATCAAGATCGACCTGAAGGGCTTCTCGCCGGACTTCTACAGGAAGGTGTCCGGCGCCGAACTCGCGCCCGTGCTGCGCAGCATCAGGCAGGTGGCGCGGTCGGGCCGCCACCTGGAGCTGGTCAACCTGGTGGTGCCCACGCTCAACGACGCGCCGGGCATGATGACCGAACTGGCCAAGTGGGTGGCGGGCGAGGCGGGCCCGGACGTGCCCGTCCACTTCACGCGGTTCCATCCCGACTACAGGCTGAGGAACCTCCCGCCGACCCCCGTGGGGACCCTCGAGAAGGCGCGGGACATCGCAATGAAAAACGGGATCCGCTACGCCTACGTGGGCAACGTGCCGGGGCACTCCGGCAACAACACCTACTGCTGGAAGTGCGGCGCCCTCTGCATCGAGCGGAGCGGGTTCTTCGTCACGACGGTGAAGCTCAAGGCGGGCCGCTGCCCCGCCTGCAAGACCCCGATCGCCGGCGTCTGGAGCTGAGGCGGCCGTTCCCTGGATCGGAGGGAAGGAGGAGCGAATCATGGGCGACAGCGGCGGAATCCTGGTGTTCGTCCTCGCGCTCGCGCTGGTTCTGGTGCCCGCGTGCGCGACCGGCCCCGGCGGCGAGGCCGCGGCCGGCACCGTCCGCCCGGCTGCCGTGGCGGGCGGCTTCTACCCCGGCGACGCCGGGAAGCTCAAACAGGCCTTGAAGGACTACATGGAGGACGCCCTGCCGCCCCGCGGCGAGCGGCCCCTGGCCATCGTGGCGCCCCACGCGGGCTACGTCTTCTCAGGCCAGATCGCGGCGGACGCCTTCCGGCAGGCGGCGGGCCACACCTACGACGTGGTGGTCATCCTCGGCACGAACCACACGACGCCCGGCTTCGACGGCGTGTCCGTCTTCCGGGGGGACGGGTACCGGACCCCCCTCGGGGTGGCCCGGGTCGACCGGAAGCTGGCCGAGTCCCTCCTGGCTGCGGACAGGACCCTCACCTTCAGGCCGGAGGTGCACGCCAGCGAGCACTCGGTGGAGGTCCAGGTGCCCTTCGTCCAGACCGTCTTCCCGGGGGTGCCCGTGGTGGCCGCGGTGGTGGGCGACGCCAACCTGGGCCTCGCGAAGCGCTTCGGCGCCGTTCTGGCGAAGGCGCTCGAGGGACGGAAGGCCCTGATCGTGGCGTCGTCGGACCTGTCGCACTTCCCCTCCCGAGACGA
>JBJKRE010000305.1:0-2988 GCA_046704825.1 Acidobacteriota bacterium | reverse complement strand
TGGCGAGTATGCGTTCCCACTCTTCTCCCGTCAGACCGTGCTGGGCGGCCAACTCCTGTGTGACGGCGGGCTCAGGCATGGGCGGCCTCCAGGGTTTCTACGGCCGACTTCAGCACGAGGGCGCCGTCCGCGGAGCCGACCAGCTCCTCGCTGGCCCGCTCGGGGTGGGGCATCATGCCCAGTACGTTGCGGCCTTCGGACAGGATGCCGGCGATGGCGTCGAGCGACCCGTTCACGTTCCAGTCCGGGTCCTCCTGGCCCTTCGGGCCGACGTACCTGAAGGCTACCCTGTCTTCGTCCTTCAGGCGCTTGAGGGTTTCGGCGTCTGCGAAGTAGTTGCCGTCGCCGTGGGCGATGGGAACGCGCAGGACGGACCCGGCGGGGACGGACCGGGTGAAGGGCGAATCGGTCGTCTCGCAGCGCAGGTAAACGTCCTGGCAGAGGAAGGTCAGCCCGCTGTTGCGCAGGAGCGCGCCGGGCAGGAGGCCCGATTCGCACAGGACCTGGAACCCGTTGCATATCCCGAGGACGAGACCGCCCCGCCGCGCGTGCTCTACCACGGCCTCCACGACGGGGGTCCTGGCGGCCATGGCGCCGGGGCGGAGGTAATCGCCGTAGGAGAAGCCACCGGGCAGGATGACAAGGTCCGCACCGCGCAGGTCGCCGCTGCCGAACCAGATCATTTCCGTGTCGAGGCCGAAAAGCCTCGAGGACCACTGCTCGGCGTCGTGGTCGCAGTTGGAGCCCCAGAACTGTACGACGGCGACCTTCATGGCTCGATCACCTCGACCCTGAAGTTCTCGATCACGGGGTTCGCAAGAAGCTTGGCACAGTAGGCCTCCAGGCGTTCTTCGGCCTCCGACTTCGACACGGGCCCGGTTTCAATATCGAAGAACTTGCCCTGCCTGACCGAAACGACCTCCTGGAACCCGAGCGTCTTGAGCGCGCTCGCGACGGCCTTGCCCTGCGGGTCCAGGACTCCCTCTTTCAAAAACACGTGTATCCGGGCTTTCATCCGCGTCTCCTTAGCCTAGCATCTTGGAATCGGGCGGCTGTGTTCGGCCGCTGAAGGTTCACTTTACCAAACCTCGGAGCGGGAGGCCATAGGGGGAATTTGGGATTGGGGATTTGGGATTTGAAAGTTGGCACGGAAGTGTGGATGTACTCTCTTTGTCGTCATTCCCGCGCAGGCGCGAATCCAGGCCGCCAAAGGACTGCCCCACCTTTACCCTTAACTCCTTCACCCCTTCACCGCGCCGCCAGGCGCATTAATCACTCGATCACTGGATCACTTGCTCTCTTGATCACTCGCTAACCGGCCCGCCCGGGACTATATTGAGACAGAGCCGCAGCGGCGCAGACGCCGGGCCGCCGGCATCCAGGAGGTGCCATGTGAGCGAGAAGGCGAGCCAACCCGTCCTGCCCGATCCATCCACGCTGAGGAGCAAGGGCTTCACGCTGAAGGGCGCCCTGGCGTTCGTAGAACACAACTTCGGCCCTGACGGCGTGAGCGGGCTGATGGAGGCGCTGGACGAGGAGAGCCGGCAGGCCCTTACCGGCAACCCGCTTTCCTCGAGCTGGTATCCCTTCCGCATCCAGGTCGGCGTCTACGAGGCCATCGACCGCGTATTCGGAAAAGGCGATTTCTCGCTGTGCCGGGATATCGGCCGCTACACGGCGGCCCGGGAATCGTCGACCCTGCACAAGCTGATCCTCAGGTTCTCGAGCCTCGAGATGTGGCTTCGGAGCGCGGGGCTCATGTGGTCCATGTACTACAGCTGCGGGGCCATCCGTCCCGAGGGCTTCGCGGCGGACCGCGGAACGCTCCGGGTCTCGGAATTCAACCCCATCAGCCGGGCCTTCTGCGAAGACCTCGCCGGGTGGCTGGAGCAGACGGCAGAGATGAGCGGCAAGAGGGCCCCCTCCGTGACCCACACCGAATGCGTACTGGACGGGGCCTCCGAGTGCGTCTTCTCTGCGACATGGACGCCCTGAAGGCCTTCCGCCAGCAGGCTGCTAGTCGAAAACCCGCATGAAGATCTCGTCCACGTTGGTCAGGAAGCGCTTCGGATCGAAGATCTTCTCCAGTTCGGCCCGGGGCAGCCGCGCCTCCACCTCCGGTTCGGCTGACAGGAGGTCGATGAAATCCCCCTCGCCGCCCCAGCAGCGCATGGCGGCCCCCTGAACGACCGCGTAGGCGTCCTCCCGGCTCATGCCCGCGCGCGTGAGCGCCAGCAGGCACTGCTGGCTGTAGATGAGTCCCCGCGTCTTGTTGAGGTTGGCCTCCATGGCCTCAGGATAGACGAGCAGGCCGCCCAGTATCCCGCCCAGCCGGTTTAGCATGTAGTCGAGGAGCGTCGTGGCGTCCGGGATGGTGACCCGCTCCGTCGAGGAGTGGGAGATGTCGCGCTCGTGCCACAACGCGACGTTGTCCAGGGCCGGGACAACGTATCCGCGCAGCAGGCGCGCGAGGCCCGTAATGTTCTCGCAGCCCACGGGGTTCCGCTTGTGGGGCATGGCGGACGAACCCTTCTGGCCCCTGCTGAAGGGCTCTTCGACCTCGCGGACCTCGGTCCGCTGAAGGTGGCGGATCTCGGTGGCGATCTTCTCCAGGGTGGCGCCGGTGATGGCGACGGCCGAGAGGACCTCCGCGTGGCGGTCCCGCTGGATGACCTGCGTGGAGATGGGGTCGGGTTTGATGCCCAGCTTTCGGCAGACGATCTCCTCCACCGCCGGCGAGAGGTGCGCGAAAGTGCCCACCGCGCCCGACTGCTTTCCCACCGAGATGACGTCGCGGGCGTTACTAAGCCGGCGGCGGTTCCGGTCCATCTCCGCGTACCAGAGGGCGAACTTGAGCCCGAGGGTCGTGGGCTCGGCGTGGATGCCGTGCGTCCGGCCGATCAGCACCCTGTCCTTGTAGGCGTGTGCCTGCTTCTTGAGCGTCTCGCGGAAGTTGTCCACGTCCTCCAGGATCAGGTCGAGCGCGTC
>JBJKRE010000304.1:0-6872 GCA_046704825.1 Acidobacteriota bacterium | reverse complement strand
CAACACGACCACGGGCTCCACCGGGACGTACAGCTTCACCGGGCTTTCGGACGGCACCTACACGGTGACGCCGAGCCTGAGCGGCTACACGTTCTCGCCGGCAAGCCAGACGGTGACCATCAACGGCACCGACAAGGCGGGCGTCAACTTCACGGCCACGGCGATTCCCCCGGCGACCTACACGATCTCCGGCACCGTGAGCGGAGACGTGGCGAGCGGCGTGACCATGACGCTGTCGGGCGCCGGCACGGGCACGACCACCACGGGCTCCACCGGAATCTACAGCTTCGCCGGGCTCGCAAACGGCACCTACACGGTGACGCCGAGCCTCAGCGGCTACACGTTCTCGCCGGCAAGCCAGACGGTGACCATCAACGGCGCCGACAAGGCGGGCGTCAACTTCACGGCCACGGCCTCGGGCGGCAGCTGCGGCGCCCTGACGGCCACCTACAGCTCGACCTACCACTGCCCCGCCGCCACCACGGCCGGCAAATCCGTGACGGCCCCGTCGAGCCTGCTCCAGTGCCGTGGTACCACCGGCGAGAGCAACGCACCGAACACTATCAACGGGTGCGCCGACGGCAACAGCGGGAGCTGCCACAGCGACGAATCCATCGAAGCGATCACCATCGCCACGTCGGACGGCACGAGCTGCCTGGCACCGGGCCAGCAGGTGACGGTGTCGGTGGACACCTACTGCTACAGCACGGCGGACTACGTGACCTTCTTCTACGCGACGAACGCGTCCAGCCCCTCGTGGACGAAAGTCGGTTCCACGCAGCGGGCCTCCGGGAGCGGTTACCACACCTTCACCTGGACCTTCACCCTGTCCGGGACCGCGGGTACCATGCAGGCCGTCCGCGCTCAGATGACCTACAACGCGGACCCCGGCACGAACGCCTGCGCCAGCGGCAACTACAACGACCGCGACGACCTGGCGTTCATGACCGCCGGCGGCACACCTCCTCCGGCCACCTACACCATCTCCGGCACCGTGAGCGGCGACGTGGCGAGCGGCGTGACCATGACGCTCTCGGGCGCCGGCACGGGCACGACCACCACGGGCTCCACCGGGACGTACAGCTTCACCGGGCTTTCGGACGGCACGTACACGGTGACGCCGAGCCTGAGCGGCTACACGTTCTCGCCGGCCAGCCAGACGGTGAGCATCAACGGCGCCAACAAGACGGGCGTGAACTTCGCGGCAACGGCATCGGGCGGCAACTGCGGCGCCCTGACGGCCACCTACAACTCGACGTACCATTGCCCCGCGGTCACTACGGCCGGCAAATCGGTGACGGCCCCGTCGAGCCTGCTGCAGTGCGTGGGCTCTAACGAGTCCAACTCGCCCAACACGATCAACGGATGTGCGGACGGGACCTCGGGCTCCTGCCACAGCGACGAATCCATCGAGTCGATCACGATCGCCACGTCGGACGGCACGAGTTGCCTGGCGCCCGGCAAGCAGGTGACGGTTACGGTAAGCACCTACTGCTGGGGTACGGCGGACTACGTGACCTTCTTCTACGCGACGAACGCGTCCAGTCCCTCGTGGACCAAGGTCGGCTCCACGCAGCAGGCGCCGGGAAGCGGCTACCGCACCTTCACCTGGACCTTCACGCTCTCGGGGACGTCGCGTGCCATGCAGGCAGTCCGCGCGCAGATGACCTACAACAAGGACCCCGGCACGAACGCCTGCTACAGCGGCAGCTACAACGACCGCGACGACCTGGTGTTCAAGACGAACTAGCCGGGGAAAATCGATCGAGAGCGCTTGGCTCTCGCATTCAAAAGCCCCTCGCCTCCGGGCGGGGGGCTTCTTTTCGTCGTGGCGTCCGGGCCGGTTTCGGGTAAGATGCAATGCATGGCGAACGAAGACCTCGTGCGATCCGTACTCGGCCAGATCACAGACAGCGGATTCGCCGCCGCCGGAACGAGCCCAGCGGAGATCGGGATGCGTCACCGCGACCGGTACGACCATTGGGTCGAGAGCGGCCACAGCGCCCCCCTGCGCTACATGGAAGAATCACGGGACCTGCGACTGGATCCCCGTATGCTCTTCCCCTGGGCCAGGGGTGTATTCTGCGCGGCCATACCCTACAACACGTCGCGGGTCATGTCGGCCGGACTGGTGCACGAGGGGAGGAGCTGGGTCTCCAGATACGCCTGGGGGAGGGACTATCACAAGGTCCTAAGGCAGAAACTGAAACCGGCGGCCGCGCTGCTCGAGGCGGCGGGCCACAGGACCAGGATCTGCGTCGACAGCGTTCCCCTTATGGAACGAGCGCTTGCGGTTCAGGCGGGGCTGGGGTTCCTCGGCAAGAACGGCATGCTCATCGTACCGGGATGGGGGTCATACGTGTTCCTTGGTGAGATCGTCACGGACCTGGACCTCCCTGCGGGTGTTCCCGTACCGGACGGGTGCGGCGACTGTGAGATCTGTTTGAGGGGCTGTCCGACCGGTGCCCTCGTGGAGCCCGGTATCGTGGATGCGGGGCTATGTATTTCCACGTGGACGATCGAACACCGGGGTGAGTTCCCGCCCGGCGTGCCGCGTCTGCACGGCCACCTGTTCGGCTGCGACCGGTGTCAGGAAGTGTGTCCCCACAACAGGCAGGCACCCCTCGTGCCAGAAAGGGACTATGAGCCCAGGGAAGGCTGGTTCGCGCCCGACCCGCGCGAGATAGCCGACATGCCCGAGGCCCGGTGGGACCGCGCAACGCGCGGGTCTGCCATCCGAAGGGCGCGCTTCGACGGCCTGCGCCGCAACGCCCGGAGGATACTTGAAGAAAGTGACCAAGTGATCGAGTGATCAAGTGACCGAGGCGCGGACAGACCATCCAAGGTTGACGGCCGACGGCGGACTGCAGACGGCAGAGCACGAACCGTGATCGTGCGGCCGAGTCGGGGATCGAATCTCGGAGGGACAGCGAGTGAGGGGGTATGTAAGCGGGCGGTCCGGCTCGCGATTCCCTTTGAGAATCCGTCCCCCGTCGTTATTTACTTCCACCGGCCTCTGGTCCTTAGACCTGAGCCCTCGGGTAAGGCAGTTCTCCTCCCGTTCCTCCCGTCCTCCCTGTCAAATCGGTGGTGGAAACTCCGTCAGACGAAGAGCGAAGAGACGGAACTCTCGTCGTGGATCCTCTGGATGGCTTCGCCCAGAAGCGGTGCCACCGAAAGAACCTCGATCTTGGGACAGAGTTTCTGCTTGTTGCCGATGGGGATGGTGTCGGTGACCAGGACCTTGGAGATCGCAGAGGCGTTCAGTCTGTCTACAGCGGGGCCCGAAAAGACGGGGTGCGTACATGCCGCGTAGACGGCCTTGGCGCCTTTCTCAATCAGGGCCTTGACCGTCTCGCAGAGCGTCCCGGACGTGTCGATGATGTCGTCGACGATGAAGCAGGACCGGTTCTTCACGTCCCCGATCACGTTCATGACCTCGGCCACGTTGGCTACCTCGCGGCGCTTGTCCACGATCGCAAGCTGGGCGCCGAGGCGTTTGGCGTAAGCCCTGGCCCGTTCGACGCCGCCTGCGTCGGGCGAAACGACCGTCAGGTTGTCCAATCCCATCTTGGCGATGTGGTTGATGAGGACGGGCGCGGCGAAGAGGTGGTCCACCGGGACGTTGAAAAATCCCTGGATCTGGGCCGCGTGGACGTCGACGCAGATGAGCCGGTCCGTGCCCACGGCCTCCAGGAGGTCCGCCACGAGCCGGGAGGTGATGGGCACCCTCGGCTTGTCTTTCCGGTCCTGGCGCGCGTATCCGTAGTACGGGATGACGGCGTTCACGCGCTGGGCGGACGCGCGCTTGAGCGCGTCCATGATGATGAGGAGTTCCATGAGGTTGTCGTTGACCGGGTGGCACGTGGGCTGAATCACGAAGACGTCCCGGCCCCTCACGTTCTCGAGCACCTGACAGTAGTTTTCACCGTCCGAGAAATTGAAAAGCTTGATCTCTCCCAAACGGATGCCCAGGTAGTCGGCGATTTTCTCCGCCAGCTCCGGGTTCCCCCTTCCCGAAAAGACAACCGTTTTCTCGTCCATTCTCTCCACCTGACTCCTTGGGCCGAAACAGAACAGGATGCGTGGCTGGGGAGGGTGGATTCGAACCACCGATAGCCGGTTCCAAAGACCGGTGCCTTACCGCTTGGCGACTCCCCAGTGCAATGAAACGGTGAGGCACGACCAGGGTTACAGAATAGCAATACTCGGGAATCTAGGCAAGCTCGAAAGGGCGCGGCCGCACGGCTTCAGAGTCTGAGGAAAGGCACTGTGAGAGAGGCTTACGGCCGCCGATCGCAAGGCCCGAGAGCGGCGCGGCGGTGCAAAAAAAGGGCCGGGAAGTCCCGGCCCTCGGAACGTACTTTTCCACGAGCGGATCACATGGGTTCGCCCATAACGCCTTCAGGTGCTACCTCCGGAGCCTCCTCCGGCAGGCCGTCCATAGCGTCGGCTCTCGCCACCGTGCTCTCGTCCGCGCCCTTTTCCCTCATCGCATCGTGGTAGGCCGCGATCACGGCATCTTCCATCATCTTCCGGGTCTCGCTGTTGAGCGGATGTGCGATGTCTTTGAAGGTCCCGTCCCTTCTCTTCTTGCTGGGCATCGAGAGGAAGAGACCGTTGTTCCCCTCGATGATCTTGATGTCGCTGATGATGAAGCACTGGTCAAAGATGATGGAAACGAAAGCTTTGAGCTTGGGCTCATCCACCGGGAAGATCCGGATGTCGGTGATCTTCATTGTCGATTCTCCTTCTCCACTGAAGGTACGGTGAGATCCCAGTAGTCCTTGCGCGTCAGTGTCTGCGTCAATATGCACTTGCCGCCGGCGAGCGTGTAAGCCCTCCTCGCTTGCCGGGCGCCGTCCAGGCTCGAAAAAATACCGAGCCAAGCGGAGCCCGAGCCCGCAAGCAGCAGACGCCCCGTACCATTTTTGAGCAGAACCCGACGCAAAGCTGCCACCTCTCCCTCTATTTGCTGCCCATACACCTCCTCGAAATGGTTAAAAAACACTCCCTCGCTCAACTTTCCTTCAACTACGCCTTGAACTGTCCTAAATATTCTATGGACCGGCTCGCCCCGTGTCAACCTCTTGTCTATGAGGGAGTAAGCCCTCCCGGTGGACATGCCCGTCCCCGTCGGGACGACGAGCAGGTGCATCGGCGGCGAATCGGGCAGCGGGTAGACCTCTTCACCCCGCCCGACGGCAAGAGCCGTTCCCCCTACGAGGAAGAACGGGACATCCGAGCCCAGGTCCCGCGCCAGCACCCTGAGGTCGGAACTGGTGGCGGGGAGTCGCCACAGATCCGCCAGGGCCAGCAGCGTTACGGCCGCGTCCGAACTGCCCCCTCCCAGGCCCGCCTGCATGGGAATCTGCTTGTGCAGGTGGATCCTGGCGCCGCGGTTGCAGCCGTAGGTGCGCTGGAGGGTGCGGGCGGCACGCATCACGAGGTTGTCTTCCCCCGTGCCCAGGGACGGGTCCGAACACGTGAGCAGGATGCCCTCCTCCTTCGGCGCCACGTCGAGGACGTCGCAGAGCGCTATGGACTGGAGTACGGAGCGTATCTCGTGGTAGCCGTCGGCCCTGGCGGCCCCGACCTCCAGCCCCAGGTTGATCTTCGCGTGGGCGTGGTACCTGCGGGAGCGTGTCATCGGATCAGTTCCCCGAGTATGTCCGCGGGCGGGGCCTCGACGGTCGCGAGCCCGGACGGCACAGAAAAGGCCCGGTTTTCGAAGCGGGCTGGTTTCACCCTTGACCACTTGACGCGCAGGGCGGCCGAGCGCGGCCCTTTCAGTTGCGCCGACGCATAGGGGAAGGCGCTTCCTTCCGACGGGCAGAGCCGGATGGCGATGCGGCCGTCCGCGTTTCGCCACCGCGCGGCGGTTACCAGGCCCGCCGCGGAACGCTTCACCAACCTTGCATCCCGAGGAAGGCGTCCCGAGAGGACGGCCCAGAGGTCGGCCGCGCTCCAGGGCATCTCTCTGGATGCGGTGGACCACGTGTAGAAGCGGCCGCTCACGACCGACAAAAGGGTGGCCTCGTCGGGTGAAACCAACAGCAGGAGCCGCGCGGCCCCGAAGGGGTCCCGCAGTTCGACTCGGGCGCCGCGAGCGGGATCGAGAGCACAGCCCCCCGAGGCCGTCACGTTCGTGTGGCCGTACGCCGCCGTGCAGGTCAGTGAAGCGGAGAAGGCTGCCTGTGGCACCTCGACCGGCGCGACCGCAACCGGGGGCCGCTTCTGAGAGCACGCCGCCAGGAGGAGGACGAGGATGGGGACGAACGCCTTCCTAGCCGCCCCACTCAAAGTGGATCTCCTTGTTGAACCGGGTCATAACGATCTTAAGGCTGGTGTCTTCGCCCTCCCGGAAGGTCTTTTTCTCCTTGTGGAGTTCGGAGATGTTCTGAATCTCGGTTTTGACCTGCAACGCGACTTCGTGCGTTCCGGGATGGACCTTGAAGGTGCCGTTGTAAACGGCGTCCTTGAAGGAGAACCGGCGGTGAATGCTCTTGGTCACCACGGGTTTGCCGTCGATCAGTATCTGGAACTCGCCGCGCAGAATCTTGTTGGAAAAGACGTAGGACACCTTGGCGGGCCTGGTCTTGGCGGTGGCCTCGGGTGGGACAGCGGCGGGCGGCTCAGAGATCGTCTTTTCGGGGCGGTGCGCCTGTGCTTTCGGCGTTTCGCGAGCCTCTCGGGACCTGCGCCTCACGAGCCCGCTCCGGTCGGCCCGAGTCTTCGGGGGGGATGCGGGTTCGTTCGAAAGCGCTTCGGCCTGCGTGGTGAGATCGGGTGGGATGACCGGTTCCGTGTGCAACGCGTCGATCGGCGGGGGCTGGATCGAAACATCAGCAGGGCCGCGCACCATGAAGAAC
>JBJKRE010000303.1:0-3821 GCA_046704825.1 Acidobacteriota bacterium | reverse complement strand
GTCCGTGGGACACCAGCTTCACGACGGGCCGTGCCAGCAGATCACGGCCGCACTGCTCCGGTGCAAGGTGATGGAAAAGAGGTTGGAGGAGAACGACCACGCAGAGGACCTCGCGCACGTCCGCGCGGTCGCCCAGATGCTGGACGCCTCGGTCGGGGAGATCCACAGCCTTGCGAGAGGCCTGAGCCCGCCCGAACTGGCGGTAGACGCGCTGGTGGCGGCGCTCGGGGAGATGGTACGCCAGGCGGAGGGGGCCTGTGCGGCGGCCTGTGAATTCGTCTTCATCGGTGGCAGGGTCCCGGAGGACCCGGTGGTTTCCAATCAGTTGTACCGAATCGCGCAGGAGGCCTTCAGCAACGCGGTGCGGCACGCGAGCGCTCGTCATATCAGGGTGGTTCTGGGCGGCCGCGACGGCGTGCTGGAGCTCGAGGTGGAGGACGACGGCATCGGCACGCCGGCCCAGCACGCCGAAACGGGGATGGGGCTTCGGATCATGCGCTACCGGGCGGAACTGATCAACGGGGCGCTCGACGTGCGGACCGCCCATGGCGGAGGAACGCGCGTGACCTGCCGGGTTCAACTGGACGCCGGCGGGGGAGGTTCGGGGGTGCATCCTGAAGCGTGAGGCAGGGCCGCAGATACGCCTGTACATGGTGGACGACCATCCAGCCGTGCGCCAGGGGCTGCGGTTGCTTCTGGAGCAGGCCGGAGTGTCGATCTGCGGCGAATCCGGAGACACGGCGTCGGCGCTGAGGGGAATTCCAGCTTCTGCCCCGGACATTGCCATGATTGACCTGTCGCTGGGCCGGGAAAGCGGCTTGACACTCCTGAGGGACCTGAGGGATTTCGGCTGCGAGGTGCCCCTGCTTGTCTACTCCATGCACGAGGACGCCTTCCACATAGAGCAGGCCCTTTCCGCGGGTGCGGCGGGATACGTGACGAAGCGCGAACTGCCCTCTGTTCTGGCGCTGGCCATAAAGGAGGTCCTGGAAGGCGCGAAATACGTCGGCCCGAGGGCGGCGGCCGTCCTGGAGGCATCGGGCGACCGGGGCTGCGCACCGGAGGCACTGAGCGCTCGGGAACTCCAGGTCTACACGTACCTCGGGCACGGGTACACCACGGCGGGCATTGCGGAGAAGCTCGATGTCAGCCGCAGGACCGTGGATTCCTATTACGCTCGAATCATCGAAAAACTGAAACTCCGCGGGATGGAGGAACTCCGTCGCCACGCGGCAGGTGCCCGCGAAACGCAATAACTCCATGTGCCAGCGCGGACCAGGAAGACGGGCCGCTGCACAGCGGCAAGACAAGCGGATGGTGAGCTATGAGTCCTCCCGGCCGGAATCGCCGGCGCGATCTCGTGTGGGCAAATTCCCCTACAGACGTTCATTGGTCCGAGATATAGAATCGCAGTAAGCGGGGAACGAGGGGATCGGTACGCGCAAGGCGTGTGTTGCCTGGTCGGGTGCGCCGCGTGTCCGATACACCCCCCGACAGCTGGTTTCGATCTGAACAAAAAGCGAACGCGGCTCTAACTCAAAGCTTCATGTCAAGGACGGCCAAAGCAAGAGCAGGGGGTAGAAAAGATGAACGGGATGAGAACCTCACGGAAGAGATGGGTTCGGTGGGGACTGATTGTGACCGCGAGTATGCTGATCGGCGGCCTGGCGGTGTGGGCGGCATACGGGGCCTGGTCGCTTTCGGGCTTTCAGGGGCAGAGCGTCTGGTACGTGGCGGTGGACCCGCAGACCCCCACGACGCTCTACGCGAGCATGGGACAGGGGCTCTACGGGAGTGCCGACGGGGGGAACACCTGGTCGACGACCGGCTTTCCGGCCACCGCCCCCGTGCGCCTGGCCATCGACACGGCGACAACGCCGCACACCTTGTATGCCGGGGCCGTGGCGGATAAGCACGTCTATAAAGGCACGGACGGTTCGGGCACCTGGGGCTGGACCTCGTCCGGTAGTGGGATCAGCAACGGCAGCTTCGTGACTGCCCTTGCGGCAGACACTTCGACGACGCCTTCGTCCACGATCCTTGCCGGTACCGGAAACGCCTTGCCTTACACGAACAAGGGCGTTTACTACAGCACGGATGGCGGGGAAAACTGGAGCGCAGGGTCCGGATTCCCGACAATCTATATCTTTCCTTTCGGCACGCGCCCGAACATCAGCCAGTGTGTGGATCTGGCCGTCGATCCGGACAACGCAGGAACGGTCTACGCGGGTTTCCTGACCGACGGGGTTTACAAGAGCACGGATCACGGACACTCCTGGAGCAAGTTAGGCCCCTGCCCGATTGGGGCCGTGGCGGCCATGGCGTTCGATCCCGCGGGCACGCTATGGGTGGCGGGGGCCAGCGCCGACATCAGCACCGGGCCCTTCAAGGTCTACAAGAGCAGCGACGGTGGGGTTAGCTGGAATCTGGCCCTGGACCTCGGGTTTACCACCGTCCCCTACAGCATTACGGCGGACGACCTCGGCCGCGTCTACTTGGGGATGGTCAACCCGGGCGCCGTGACGGGCGTCTACGTGACGGCTGACGGCGGCTCCTCGTGGGCCGGTCTCAACGGCGGCCTCGGTGGGGGTACGGTTCTCGCCCTGGCGGAGGGGGCGGGTACCGTCTATGCTGGCGTCGGAAGCCCCGTGATCTTCTCAGGCAACGATTCTTGGGGCCTCTACGCCATGCACTACGCGCCGGTGGTCTGGAGCGTTGCGCCGGCCGGCGGGCCCACCACGGGCGGAACGAGCGTCACGATCGCGGGAACCGATTTCGCGGGGACCACGGACGTAACCTTCGGAGCCAAACCGGCGCTCTCCTTCACGGTGGATTCGGACAGGCAGATAACGGCTTTCAGCCCGTCTCAGCCCGCGGGTACCGTGGACGTAACGGTCACCGGGACAGACGGCGCCAGCGCGGCCACCGACGCCGACCAGTTCACCTACACGTGCCCGGCTTTCAGCTTCGATCCTCTAACCCTGCCCAACGCTACCGTGGGCGTCGGTTACGACCGATCGATCCAGGCGGGCGGAGGAACGGCGCCCTACACCTATTCTGTCGCGGCGGGTACCCTTCCACCGGGCCTGTCGCTGGCCCCCGGAACGGGCTCCATCCAAGGCGTTCCTGCCGCTACCGGAGCTTATGCGTTCACCATTGGCGCCACCGACGACAACGGTTGCACGGGCAGCCATGCCTATACGCTGCAGGTGGTCTGCCCGGTGCTGACGATGATGCCTGCGTCACCCCTGCCGGACGCGACGGCGAGCCTGCCGTATAGGCAGGTCTTTTCCGTAATGGGCGGCACGGGATCGTACACCTACGGGGTGATGGGCGCGCTGCCGCCCGGACTGGTACTCAGCGGCGATACCCTGTCCGGCACGCCGACCCAGACCGGGACGTTCACCTTCGGGATCATCGCCGAAGACGCGTACGCGTGCCCGGCGAGCCGGCCGTACACGCTGGCGGTGGTCTGCCCGGCGATCACTCTGAGTCCGGCTTCCCTGCCGGCTGCCGTCAAGGGGCAGGCCTACAGCCAGGCGCTGACCCCGTCGGCTGGCGTGGCGCCCTTCACCTTCGAACTGACCAGCGGCGCTCTGCCGGCGGGTCTCACCCTGTCGGCCGGCGGCGAGATCACGGGGACGCCGGCGGAGTCGGGCAGCTTCAGCATCACGCTCACCATGACCGACGCGAACGGGTGCACGGGCACCGGCTCCTACACCCTCGCGACCTACACGAGCGGCTTCCACGACGACGGGAACACTTCGGCCCTGTGCGTGGACAGCACGACGGGGGCCTTCCAGTGGACGACGTCGGGCGGC
>JBJKRE010000302.1:0-5066 GCA_046704825.1 Acidobacteriota bacterium | reverse complement strand
TTTGGCCCTCGGGACACACTCTCCCCCTCCGATCCCGCTTCCGCTTTCTCTTTTTTCATTTAGCCCTTCGGCCTTAGCCCTTAGCCTTTGGGAGAAATCTCTTCCCTGGTTCTCTGTCGTCTCTAAGTCCGAAATCCCAATTCCCAAATCCCAAATCACTTCGCTTCCTTGCAAACGCGACGAATCTGCACGAAACTGGCGGGGTAGCCGATCGGCATTTCTTCATGGGGACAAGCGGCAGCGGCGCGCGGCTCGGGAACGGGCGCGTCCGTCCGCCTTGGTTTGAGGAGGGAGGATTCATGATCAGACTCGGCTTACTGCGACTCATGGGATGTGCCGGACGTCCCGGGCACCGGGGCGACCGCGGTGCGGCGGCGCGCCCGCGCCGGCTGTACGCGCTCCTGGCGACGGTTCTTCTGCTGGCCGCCACGGCGCTGTACGCGCAGACCTTCACCATTCTCCACGTGAACGACACCCATTCGCACGTCGTCAAGTTCGGCCCCAAGGACGGCAACCTGGACGGCACCATCGGCGGCCTGGCCAAGGCGGCCACCGTCATCGGCCAGGCGCGGGCCACCGACCCGAACGTCATCGTGCTGCACGCGGGCGACCTCTTCCACGGGAGCCTCTTCTTCAACATGTACTTCGGCGTGCCGCAGCTCCAGATCATGAAGCAGCTGGGGTTCGACGCCATGGCCGTGGGCAACCACGAGTTCGATTACGGGCCGGACATCCTGGCCTACGCGCTGAGCCAGGCCTACGGCGGCGAGACCCTGCCCCTCCTGTCGGCCAACCTCGACATGAGCGGCTATCCCGCCCTCGAGACGTGGATCAAGCCGTCCATCATCAAGGAGGTCGACGGCGTCAAGATCGGCATCTTCGGCATGACCGTGCCCAACGTGCCCACGAGCCGGCCCGACCCCGTCGTCATCGAGGGCGGCGACGACCCGGCGGTGATCATGACCATCGCCGGCCAGACGGCCGGGGCGCTCAGGGCGGCCGGGGCCCAGGTGGTCATCATGCTGTCTCACCTGGGCTACGCCTACGACCAGCAGGTCGCCCAGCTGGTGCCGGGCATCGACATCATCGTGGGCGGCCACGACCACTTCCTCTTCGAGCAGCCCCACCTCTTCACCAACCCCGGTGGGACGCAGACGATCGTCGTGCAGGCGGGCAAGTACTACGAGGACATCGGCAAGATGCACTTCACCTACGCCGACGGCCAGGTGCACCTCGACGACTACGAGATCATCCCGCTGGACGACACCGTCCCCGACAACCCCACGATCGCGGCCCTGATCGCCCAGCTCAAGCAGGGCGTCGTCCAGCGGTACGGCGACGTCTATCAACACGTCCTGGCCACGGCGAAGTGGGACATCACCACCACCTACGACCCGGCTGGCCGCAGCCGCGACACGGCCATGGGCGACCTCATCACCGACGCCATGCGGAAGCTCACGCACACGGACATCGCGGTCACGCCCAACGGATTGATCTCGGAAGGTCTGCCCCAGGGGCCGCTCGTGGGCGCCGACATCTTCAAGCCGGTGAGCTTCGGCTACGACCCCGACACGGGCCTCGGCCTCAAGCTGGCCACGTTCAAGATTTCGGCCTTCGAACTCATGAAGGGGCTCGAAGTGGGGCTGGCGTACCTGCCCTACGACGAGACGGCCTTCCTCCAGGTCTCCGGCATGAAGTACAAGTACGACTCCAGCCGGCCCATGGGACAGCGCGTGCTGAAGGTCACGATCCACGGCAAGCGGCTCTACCTCAGGGACAAGGACTACACGGTCACCACCAACACGGGGGTCCTGGCCCTCCTGCCCGCCATGGGGGTCAACGTCACGGACGTGAAGGTCCTGCCCGACCTGGAATACGACGTCCTGAGGGACTACATCGAGAAGCTCGGGACGGTCAAGTACAAGAGCAGGGGACGCATCATGGACATGTCCGTGCCGAAGTGATTCGAACGCTAAAGGGCCGGTTTCATCCGGTCCGGACACGCGAAAAGGGCGGAGCCGTTCGTGGCTCCGCCCTCTTTCTGTATCGGTCCGAACTGCGGTCGTGACGAACTCTAGAACGTCACCTTCATGTGGACGATCGAACTCTCGGGAGCGACCCTCGCCACGGGCGGCACGGAGGCGCTGATCGTCCCGTGCGCGACCTTGTCGGTCACCGAGGTCAGGGTGATCTTGAAGGACCCGCCCATCTGGGTGCCCGAGAAGGTCCAGGTCTTCTTGGGGTCCGCCTTGTCCACCACGGTGAACTGGGCGGTCTGGAGGTCCTTCTTCGTGTAGTCGCCCGGCTTGGGCTTGCCCTTGAAGGCGACGAAGGCCCGGGCGTTGTAGCCCTTGCCGGTCATGGGGCCGGTGGTCACGTTCAGGTGCCACTCGGCGTTGGAGTCCAGGGCCGCCTTGCCCTTCAGGTCCGCCTTGACGTAGCCCGACAGAACGACCGTGCAGGGAACCTCCACCGCCGGGACGATCTTCGGGGGCTTGGTGGCCTTGGGGACCGTGACCTCCGGGAGCTTCATGGTCTTCTCGGCGGCAGCGGGCTTCTTGGCCGTGGCGGCCTTGGCTTCGGCGGACTTCTTCGGCGCGGCCTTGCCCGACGAGCACCCGGCGAGCGCCGCGCACATCATGACCAGAACGGCCGTTCGCGCAATCATTCTCATCGCATTACTCCTTAACCTTGTTGAACTACCCATGAGGCGTCTTTCTCGGCCGGCGAGGCTCCCGCCGGCGGAAGGTATTATAGCGCTTTTGGATTTCACAGTGAGGCGGTGAGGGAAGAGAGTTGGGATTTTGGATTTGGGATTTGGGATTTGAAAGACGAAAAGAACCAAGGGAGGGACCGTTCCCGATGGCTAAGGCCGAAAGGTTAAGGGCTACAGACAAGAGGGCAGACGTGGGACCTATGAAGCAGGAATGAAGACGGAGGATGGGAGTACGGGTGTTCTGGACGGCGGGAGGTGGAACTATACGGGGGTGGCCGATCTGTCTCCTGAAGCCTGAGGCCGGAGGACTAAAGGCTAACGGGAAGACGGCAGACGGAAGGCCTTTGCAGCGGCCGATCCCTGTCGGCCGTCGGCCGCAGGGATGCGGCCGCTACGTGCGGTAGTACCGCCGCGGACTGACCTTCGAAGGCCCGCTCGGATCGGAATCACCTCGTGGCCTTAGTCAATAGAGGAAGGGAACGATGCGCCAGGTGCGGCGGCGGTAGGTGTCCCACTCGGCGCCGAAGGTCCGCTTCATGAGGGCTTCTTCGTCGTGGACGCGCCAGGCGAGTACCAGGGCCGTGGCGGCGACAAGGACCAGGCCCAACCAGGAACGGAAGACCAGGCAGACGCCCGAGAGTAAGAGCAGAATGCCCAGGTAGCGCGGATGCCGCACCAAGCGGTACGGTCCGTTGGTGATCAGCCTGTGGTCTTCCCGAATCGTGACCTGCACGCTGAACTGCCGCCCGAGGCGGGCCGTGGCCCAGATGAGGAGCCCGAAACCGAACACGAATAGGGCCAGTCCGGCGTACCGGAGGGCGGCGATGGGCGGAAGCGCGGCGATACCCCGCCGGTCGCCGTAGGGCGCCGCGATCACGACGGCCAGGAAGAGGACCTGCAGCATCGGCACAGCCAGCCGCTGCAGTTTGACCACCGTCTTTCCCGCACCCCGGCCCAGCCCCGCGCGTGGTAGAACCACCACCGCCACGGTCTGTGCGAGGGCCGCGGCAAGACAGTAGAGCAGCCGCGCCGGGTGCCCGAAGAACCCCCTCGCGTCCCCGATGCCCCACGCCAGGACAGGCAGCCCGATGAAGGCGAGCAAACCCGCCATTGTTGCCATTGCGTACCGGAAGATCTTCGACATTTTGCCCCGGGTCACGGGATCCACTGAGTCCGTCAATCGCTAAACCCCCTGGCAGGCTGCTGAAAATACCTCGCAGATAGCGTTGCCGGCGCCACGGCGTCATTGCGGCCGCAGTTCACCGCTCACGGGGTCCACGGTGTAGGTCGTACTCCCGCCGGTGCTGGTGTAATCGATCATGGATGTCTTCACCTGGACAGGATCCCCGCGAGAGAAAAGGGCAAACGGGAGCCTCAGGGTGAACCGCGGCGGTAGAGTTATGTCGTACAGCCTGATATCCGGCCGGCCGGAAGCCCGCACCAGGATGTTGTAGCCTCCGCCTGACGGAAGTTGCGGAAGATAGTAATAACCTCTCTTGTCCGTCGTCGTGGTGCGTGTGCCGGACAGAGCAGGCCCCGTGATGGTCACCGAGGCATCGGAAATGGGATGTCCTTCAGGGGTCGTTACTTTGCCGCGAATGACGCTGTGGCCGGGGAGTCCGGTGTTGGCGGGCCCTGCGGCTTCGCGTTTCGGGTGGCAGGCCGCCATGGTGACGATCATCAAGCCCGCAATCACCAGGAATCGCACCCGCATGTTCCCCTCCCATACGCCTGTTCCACCCGGATCGTGGAATCCGGGATCCCTTTCATTCAGTATAATGCCATTTGTACCCCTGACAATCGCCGTTGCCAGCGCCGCCGTGAGTGGATGTGGAGCGGATTCCGGCCCGAGCGGCTCTTCGAAGGACCTCCGTCCGCCATCATTCCTTTAGCCCTTCGGCCTTGACCTTTAGGCCTTGGGAGAAATCTCTTCCCTAGTTCTTTGCCGTTTTCAAATCCCAAATCCAAAATCCCAATTCCCAAATAACCACCCCCCTTTGCTGGACCTGCCGGGGCCGGGCGTGCCAGAATGGCCTCAGCTTGCGGGGCGATTGTCGGGGAGAGGGAATGGAGGCGCGGAACCGGAAACGATTCAGGGGCAGAACCGTGCGGGTCGGTGCGCTGGCGGCTGCGGCGGCTATCCTTGTCCTCACGGCGGTTCCCGCGCGGGCGCTCGACCCGGAAAAGGCCATTACCCAATACGGCCACGCGTCGTGGCAGTCGGATTCGGGTCTGCCCAAGAACGGTGTGTTCTCCATGCTCCAGAGCGACGACGGCTACCTCTGGGCGGCCACGATGGGCGGCCTGGCGCGCTTCGACGGGGCGCGCTTCAAGGCCTTCGACAAGAAGA
>JBJKRE010000301.1:0-7979 GCA_046704825.1 Acidobacteriota bacterium | reverse complement strand
GCGTCAGAACGAACACCTTCTGGGGGTTCACCGAGGCCGTGACCTGCGAGGCGACGATCAGCACGCCCACGGCGGCCATACTCAGAAGAAGGCCCCAGGCCAGCGGAGCATCGGCCCTGTTCCTGAACATGTAGGCCGAAAAGAGCACGGCTACGGCGAGGCTCGCGACCAGTATGGTGACCTGCAGCGTCAGGAGATAGGCCTGCCGGCGGACCAGGTAGGCCCTCACGCTTGAGGACGAGGGCTTGTCCGTGTCCTCCGCCAGGCGGTTCAGCGCCATGGCCGACAGCCCGTTGAGTGAGGCTCGTACCAGGAGCATCACGAGCAGGAGCGCGAGGACGACGAACAGGCAGAGGTCAAGGATCATGGGAGCCCCCATTCCCTCCTGAGCGCCTTTTCCTTTCTCGCCATGGTGCCGCCGTCCGTTTCGTGGTCGTAGCCCGCGAGGTGCAGGATGCCGTGCAGGAGCAGGCGCTTGAGCTCTTCCGCGAAGGTGATGCCGGCCCGGTCGGCCGCCCGCGCCGCTACGGGCGCCGCGATGAGGATGTCTCCGATGTAGACGGAGCCGTCCGGCGCCTCCTGGCCGTCCGGGAAGGACAGCACGTCCGTGGGCCCCTTCTTGCCCCGGAAGCGCTCGTTGAACTGCGCCATGGTCCTGTCGGCGCAGATCCGGACGCCCACCTCGCCCGTCAGGTCGAGGCGGCCGAGCACGTCGAGCGCGAACGCGACGAGTTCCTCCTTAGGAATCGGCAGCGTTCGAAGCCTGCTGTGGAGCCTCACTTCGCGGCGCTTCATTCTTCTGCTCCTTGTCGAACGTATAGCCGGGGTAAGAGATCCGCCGGCTGAACACACCCATGAGGACCATCAGAAAGGCCTCCTGGACCCGGGCGAGGTCCTTGAAGGTCAGGTCGCACTCCTCCAGCTGGCCTTCGGAGACCACCCGGTTCACGATTTCGGTCACGAGCGACTTGAGGCGGTGGTGCGTCGGTTCCTTCAGCACCCGCGACCCCGCCTCGATGCCGTCCGCCATCATGATGATGGCCGCCTCGCGGCTCTTGGGACGCGGCCCCGGGTAGGAGAAGTCCGCCTCGTTGATGGTCTCCTTCTCGGGGTCCACCATGGTAAGGGCCTTGTCCAGAAAGTAGCTGATGCGGCGCGTCCCGTGGTGCTGGGGAATGATGTCGATGATGGGCTGCGGCAGCTTGTACTGCCGGGCCATGGCGATGCCTTCCTTGATGTGGGCGCCCACGATGAGGGCCGAGATGCGGGGCGCCAGTTTGTCGTGCGGGTTCTGCCCCGGCGTCTGATTCTCCACGAAGTACAGGGGATTCAGCATCTTGCCGATGTCGTGATAGTAGCAGGACACCCGGCAGTACAGGCCGTTGGCCCCGATGGCGTTGGCCGCCGCCTCGCAGAGGTTGGCCATCATCAGGGAGTGGTTGTACGTACCCGGCGCCTCGAGGGCCAGCTGTCTCAGCAGCGGGTGGTTCATGTTCGACAGTTCCAGGAGCCGGACTTCGGTCAGGACGCCGAAGATGCTCTCGAAGAGGGGCAGGAACGGCGAGACGAGCATGACGGTGAGCGGGAAACCCGCCAGGAAGGCCATGGCCATTGGGAGAACGATGGTCTTCATGGAGTAATCGGTCCACGCCGGGTCGGCAAAGAGCACGCCCGCCGCCAGCGGCACGTTGACGACGCCCAGGAACAGGGCGGCCTTCCACTGCGCCGTCCGCTGGGCCATCTTGCTGCCGGCGTAGACTCCGGCGAAACAGCTGAGCATGCAGAACAGGAACATGCCGAAGTTGAAGTCCATGAGGATGCCGAAGAGGACGGCGAAGAGCAGCGTGTAGACCACGCCGATGTGCCGGTCGACCAGCAGCGTCATGAGGAGAGAACCCGCGGCCACGGGAACGAGGAACATGGTTAGGTGCGGCTGGTCCAGGAGCGTGGACTTGCTGCCCTCGGCGATGATCCTCAGCAGGCTCATCATTCCCTGGCTGAGGAGAAGGAAGCCCGCCGCGATCTGGAGCGTCAGGACGAAGAGGTTCAGGTCGGGGTAGTGCTCCTTCCGGTAGGACTTCAGGTACATGAAGGCGAAGGACAGCAGGAGCAGCAGAAAGAGGAACAGCGCCGCCAGGAGCGGCATGTTGACCACCTTCCGGCTGGCCTTGCGGTAGGCCTGGATCTTCTGCAGGGCGCTCTGGTCGATCTTCTCGCCGCCCTTGACCAGGATCTGGCCCTTCTTGAGGAAGACCACCAGCGGCTCCACCTGCGCGGCCGCACGGTCCTTGCGCAGCTTGGTCTCCTGGCTGTTGTAGGTGAGGTCCGGCTGGAGCAGTCCGCGGACGTACTCCTCCACGGCGCCCCTGAGCTGGGCGCGGATGTCCTTGAGCTTGTCCACCAGAGGACCGGGCAAGCGCTTGGCCTCGGCCAGCGTGATGATGTCGCTCGACGCGGGGTTCTTCTGGTCCCACTCAGAGCCCTTCTTCCGTATGTCCCTGACGTGGATCGTGTCGTAGCCCTGGAACTGGTCGCCCGTGGGCACGATCTTGCGGCCCTCCACCTGGAGGACGATGCCCTGGATGTCCTTTTCGAGCGCGGGGCTGAAGCCCTCCATCTTGAACTGCCTGAGGGCGAACCTCGAGAGGTTGCCGCCCACGGCGTCCGACAGGCTGTTCAGGAGCTTGTCCTCGGCCTCCTGGCGCTCTTTGCGGGTCATCCGGCCCGCTTTCAGTTCGCGGTGGTACTGGGCGAGATCGGTACGGGCGGCCTCGAAGGCCGACGCCACCCTGTTGTTGATGTCCGCGGCCAGTCCGGAATCCCAGTCGTAGACCGGGTAGACCTTGGAGCGGGCCTCCGCCTCCTTCTGCTCCGTGGCCACTTTGTCGACGATCTGCAGATCGAAGGGGGCGCGGATGTCCTTGGTCGACACTGCGCCCAGCGGCAGATCGGGCGGGGGCTGGATGCGGAAGTGGTTGGCGTAGATGGCGAAAACGACGGCGAGGAAGGTCACCGCCCACAGCCATTCGTTTTCCCTGAGGAAGTACCCCACCTTCTGCAGGGGCCCCACTTTGACCTTGCCCCTGAACTTGACCCTCTTGGCAGAGGCTTCCGCGTCCGTCGGGTCCGATGGGATCATTTGAGACTCGCTCTGCGCATACCTGTCATCCTACCAGAAGCGTTCCCGCGCGTCACCGGTTGGACGCCTTTTCGTAGGCCTTGATGATCTTCTGCACGAGCGGGTGACGGACCACGTCCTTTTCCGTGAAATGGATGAACGCCAGCCCTTTGATGCCCTTGAGAACCTCCGCGGCGTCGACCAGTCCCGAAGTCCTCGACGGATCGATGTCGATCTGGGTGACGTCCCCCGTGACGACGGTCCGGGAGTTGAAGCCCAGGCGCGTCAGGAACATCTTCATCTGGTCCACGGTGGTGTTCTGCGCCTCGTCCAGGATGACGAAGGAGTCGTTGAGCGTGCGGCCGCGCATGAAGGCGATCGGCGCGATCTCAAGCACCCCCGTCTCGATGTACTTGTAGACCCTCTCGGCCTCCATGAGGTCGAAGAGCGCGTCGTAGAGGGGCCGCAGGTAGGGGTTCACCTTTTCGGCGATGTCCCCCGGGAGGAAGCCGAGCTTCTCCCCCACCTCCACGGCGGGCCTGGTCAGGATGATCCGCTTGACGCGCTTATCGCGCAGGGCCGACACGGCCATGGCGACCGCGAGGTAGGTCTTTCCGGTCCCCGCCGGCCCGATGCCGAACACCACGTCGTTTTCCCGTATCGCCTTGAGGTAGCGGCCCTGATTGAGCCCCTTGGGGAAAACCGTTCGGCCGTGGGCGCACTGTATCTTGGCGTCGCGATAGAACTCGGCCAGGTCGCCCTGGAACCCCTCTTCGCGCAGGGTGAAGGCCGTGCGCAGGTCGCCTGCGCCGATTCTGATCCCGGATTCGTAGAGGGTGTGCAACTGGTCCAGGATGGCTTTGCACCCCTCGACGGCGTCCTGGTCGCCCTTCACGAACAGGGCGTCGCCCCGGGCCGCGATGCGTATGCCCAGGGAACGCTCGATGAAGTCTGCGTTCTTCTGCCCGGTGCCCAGGACCTCGTTGAGGAATTCCGCAGGGAACGGGAAACTGGCCGCCTCCTCGGGCTCGAAGGGTGTGGTGTTCACCGGATCAGTCCGCCTTTCTCGACGTCGCGCCTCATCCCGGACGACCCGCGGTTGCCTCGCCGGTTGGTCGTCCCACCCCGGACGGCCTCGTGAAGGAAGCGATCAGCGATCATGAAGGCTCCGAAGAGACAGAGCGGCCGAGGCAGAGACTGGCATCTCCGCCTCGGCCCTGATGACACCGATCCTATTTTCCGGGCGCGGGCGTCGGCGCGGGGGCCGGTGCGGGCGCCGGTTTGGTCTCGGGCTGCGCGGACGTGGCGGGCGCGGGCGTTTCTTCGGTCTTCGTCGTCACGTTCTGCGGGGCCTTCGGAGCCGGCGGCTCCCACTTGTGGTACCGGGCAGTGTGCTCCGCCTTCTTCGCGTCATCCGCGGTGTAGGTGCGGTTGATCGTGAAGTTCCACTTGGGGTAGATAAGGTCGGGATGGTTCTTGATCAGGCCCTTGTTGGCGTCCCAGATCAGGGGCCAGAGGAACGGGTTGCCGTAGATCTTGTCCTTGGCCGCGATCTTCCAGAGGCAGTCGCCCTTCTGCACGACGTAGCTGCAGGGCTTGGCGTCCATGGCCTGCTGGATGGCCGCGGTCTTCTGCGATTCCTCTTCCTTGATGCGGGAGACCTCGCTGTTGGCCTCGGAGGCGGCCTTGTTGGCCATCTGCGCGGCCTGGTTCGCGGCTTCCTTGACCTTGTAGTAGTTGCAGGCGCTTTCCTGCATGAGCCGGTCGGCCTCGGCGAGCTTGCTCTTGGCCTCGCTCAGGGCCGACGACGCGCTGCTGGAAACGGTGATCTCGCTGCCGATCTTCTCGAGTTCGGCCTTGTTGCACGACCCTTCGGGTTTGTTGACCAGCATGGAGATGGACTGGTTGGCGGACGAGGCCGAGCTGTTCTGGGAGCTCACGCTTTCCTCGGCGCTGTTCACGGCCGTCTTGGCGGCCGACAGGGCCGTTTCGGCCTCCTGCTTGGCGCTGGCCTCCTCGGTGGCGGCCTGCGAGTTGGCGTCCTTCACCTTCTGGATGACGGCAAGGGCTTCCTTCTTGGCGTCCTTGCACTTCTTGTTGGCGACCAGGTCGTTGGCCCGGCTCATCATCGTTTCCGCTTCCTGGAAGGTGCTAGCGGCGTAGGTGGGGGTGCAGGTCTTCTGTGCGTCATTGAGCGCCGCGGTGGCGTCGCCGACCTCTTTGGGTGCCTTGCGACAGCACGCCACGGTCAAGGTCAGCAACATGCCTACCGCTGCCAGTTTCAATCCCGTCTTCATTATTTGGTCCCCCTTTCAGTTTGGACGAAGGAAAAAAGACAACCGCCGACGTCAGGGCCCGACCTCTACCTGCAGTACGTCGTCCGTACCCGGCTGGGACGGAGGTTCGGGCTCGCTCACACGCCAATCGACTTTGCCGGACATCACCTCCTGCATCGCGACGAATGCTGGTTTCCTGATGGTGGATTCCACGCGAGGGTCGGCTCCTTCCAGGAGCTGCCTCGTCCGTTGGGCGCACAACACCACGAAGCGGTACTTGCTTCCTATTTTTTCATCGACAATGAACATCCTTGCTCCTTAGCCATGTCGCTATTTGTCGGCACAAAAGCCCTCTCACGTCTGCTTGTGGGTTAAGACGCACGCGGGCGACGTCCAGAAGACAGCGAACCTGCGAAACGGCCCTGTCCAGGTCCTCATTTAAAATATTATAATCATAAGAATCAGCGAGTTCAAGTTCTTTCAGCGCCGTCTGAAGGCGCCTCGAGAGGTCGAAATCCTCCTCCCCCTTCCTGCCGCCGAGCCTCCCGAGCAGAACGTCCAGCGAAGGGGGCAGAATGAAGACCAGAACCGCCTCCCGCGGGGCGGAACGCTTCACCTGGAGGCCGCCTTGAACGTCAATGTCAAGCAGGAGGTCGAGGCCGGCCGCAAAGGCCCTTTCCGCCTCCGACCGGTGGGTCCCGTAGCAGTGATCGTGGACCTCCGCCCACTCCAGGAATTCCCCCCGTCCCGCCATTTTCATGAAGGCGTCCCGGGGCACGAAGTGGTAGTCCACCCCGTCCCGCTCCCCCGGCCTCGGAGTCCGGGTCGTGTGGGACACGGAGAACCTTATGCCGTCGTCCTCAGCCGCCAGCCGGTGGGCAATGGTGGTCTTCCCGGCCCCCGTCGGGGCGGAGAGCACCAGGATTGTCCTCCTGGGCATCTCAGGCGACATTCTGTGCTTGCTCCCTGAGCTGTTCCACCAGCAAACGCATCTCCAGGCCCGTCTGGGTCAGTTCGTAAAGGTCGGCCTTAGCTAATAACGTCGAGACTTCCCTTTGCATTTCCTGGAGCAGGTGGTCCAGGCGCTTGCCCTGTCCCGCGGGGTCGTCGTCCAACAGGCGCGAGAGAGCCTTGCAGTGGGTCTGGAGCCTGACTACCTCCTCGGCCACGTCGGCCTTTTCGGCCGCCACGACCACCTCCTGCTCGAGCCTCGCCGGATCCATGGTCACGCCCAGGTGCTGGATCTTCTGGCCGAGCCTCTGGCGGACGGCATCGACCTGGCTGTCGGTCAGTTCTGCGGCCCTGTCGGAGTGGGCCGCCAGGGCGGCGGCGCCCTCCCTGAACTGGGTCTCGAGCCGGCGGCCTTCCGCCCTGCGCGTCTCCCTGAACTCCTCGAGGGCGAGCGTGAGGGCTTCGAGGAGTATTTCTCCCGAACGCGCCTCCACCTGTTCGGAGAGCCCGACGCGTACGGCGTCCGGCAGGGACAGGAGGTCGCCCAGGGTCATGCCGCGTGCGAGCGTGCCCGCTTCCTCCAGTTCGGAGGCCAGCCGCCCGAGGGCCCTCGCGGCACCGGCCGAGTAATTGATGCGCACGGCCTGTTCGCCCACGAGCTCGAGAAACACCCGCACCTCGACCCGTCCGCGGGCCACCGCTTCACGGACCTTCTCCCGGCAGGCGAGGTCGTGGCGGACCAGAGCCGGAGGGAGGTGGAGCGGGATGTCCAGCCCCTTGTTGTTGAGGCCCCGGAGCTCGACCAGAATCCGTACCCCTTCCCCCTCCACTTCGGCGCGTCCGTAGCCCGTCATGCTTTCCATGTCGAATCCTCTGCAAGTGCCTCCTGGGCCCTTCTGGCGGCGAGGGCCAGCCCCTCCTCCACCTTCAGTCTGTACCGTTCCAGATCGGACTCGTCCGCATCCCGCGGCACGACGATGGGGTCACCGTAGCTGAATACGACCCGCGTGAAGGGCATGGGGATCATGAAGGCGTCCCAGGACCGCAGGTTTTTTTTTTAAGCGCAGCCACTCCGAAGGGCACTATTGGCAGCCCCGAGAGCCTCGCGGTCTGCACGACGCCGATCTGGGCGACGCGCGCGGGCCCCTTGGGACCGTCGGGGGTGAAGGCCACGTCGTAGCCCTCACGGACCTTCCTCAGGAGCGCGTGGAGAGCCCGAATACCGCCCCTCGTGCTGGAGCCCCGCGTGGGGTTCATGCCGAAGTACTTCATGACCCTCGTCACGAGTTCTCCGTCCCTGTGCCACGAGACGAGGAACGTGAGGCGGCTCCCGACGTAGGCGAAGACCATCAGCAGCAGGTCTCCGTGCCAGAAGGCCATGATGTACCGGCCGCCCCCCGCCTTGTAGGCCTCAAGGGGCTCCTTCCCTACGCTCCTGATGCGCAGCGAAGAGTAGAGCCCCCGCAGGAAGACGGCCAGCGGGAGCGGCCCAAAAAACAGGAGTGCCTTCTGCCTGAATGTCCGCCACCTGCTCTTGGCCATGCCCCGGTCCACCTCACGTGTGCATTATGGCCTGTTTGTGCGGACGGCGTCCAGCCCTGGGGCCGGGGAGAACGCCCGGAGTAGAGACCCGG
>JBJKRE010000300.1:0-17848 GCA_046704825.1 Acidobacteriota bacterium | reverse complement strand
GGTCGCAGCCACGACGGCTATGAAGACCGCAGCAGCGATGAGCACCAGCGCCACGGGCTTGATGGCGAGCCCGTGGTGGGAAGGCCTCGGAGGCGTCTTCATCTTGGCAGGGGCCGGCTGCGCGGGTTTCGGTTCACGCGAACCGGGGCCGCGGGGTTGTTCCGTGACGACCGTTGCGTCAACCGGATCGGGCGGGACCGCCGCGGGCCGCGTACCGGCGTGCGGAAGGCCCGCCCCGGCCATGTAGGCGTCTATGTCCTGGGTCAGTTCGACGGCCGTCGCGTAGCGGTGCTCAGGCGACTTTGCGAGCAAATGGCGGATCATGTCGCGGACTTCGACGGGGATATCCGGGTTGTACTCCTCCACCGGACGGGGGTCTTCCTTGCAGATCCTGAACCCCACCGAGGTCATCTCCTCCCCGGGAAAGGGCTTGTGACAGGTCAGCAGTTCGTAGAGGACGGTTCCGAGCGAAAAGAGATCCGAACGTCCGTCCACCGCTTTGCCCATGACCTGTTCGGGGGACATGTAGGCCGGGGTGCCCAGGAACTGGCCTTCCCGCGTCAGCTCCGAGGTCGGGACCTTCGCGATGCCGAAGTCCATGAGCTTCACGTGCCCGTCGGGCGTCTGGACGATGTTCGCGGGCTTGATGTCCCTGTGGACCACGCCGGACTGGTGTGCGTAGGCCAGGGCGGAGGCTATCTCGCGGATGAGCGGGAGGACGGCGTCGGGGTCCTGTTTCGTGCCCCGTCGGATCTTGTAGTTCCAGGGCAGCCCCTCCACGTATTCCATGGCGATGAAGGGGATGCCCGACCGCGTTCCGTCGTCCGCCTCGTAGACCGTCACGATGGATGGGTGGCTGAGCCGGCCCGCCGCGCGCGCTTCCAGCAGAAACCTGGCCCTGAATTCCCTGATCTTCTCCTCGTCCAGGCCCTCGGGAAGAACGATGGTCTTGAGGGCCACGGGCCGGTCGATGGTTGGATCGCGCGCCAGGTACACCACGCCCATGGCACCCTTGCCCAGTATCTTCTCGATCCGGTACTTCCCGATGAATTCGGGCATGGAGGGCGCGTTGTCGGACGCCATCAGTGCACAACCTCCCTCAGAGGGACAAAATGCACGCCCCTCGCCGTCCAGTAGGGAATTCTGCGGGAGAGAACGTCTATGGTCCTGGGTCGCAGATGACCGATCGCCACCAGCGTTCCCTCCGTTTCGGCGCGGGTTACCAGGATGTCCAACTGCTTTATGATAGCATCTTCTTCGTCGACATCGTCAAGAAAGACCGTCCTGTGGGCGGAGGGCAGGCCGAGCTCCTGGGCCGTGTCGTAGGCCACGGTTTGCGCGGTGGTGCGGCTGTCCAAGAAGTAGAGGCCTCTGGCCTTCAGGAACGTCATCACGTCCTTCATGAGCGCAGGATCGGAGGTGGCCATGGATCCCATGTGGTTGTTTGCCCCCTCGGCGAAGGGGACGGCGGCGAAGTCGCCGGTCAGAAGGCGGTCCACCTCCTTGCGGGGCATGCCGACCATGAGTTCGCCCCTGGTCGGCTTCCAGCGTCCGTTGTTGTCCGGTTCCATGGGGGCGTGGAGAATGACGGGATACCCGTGGTCGTGGAGGTAGGTCGCGGACTGGACCGAATAGGGGAGGTAGGGGATGATCGCGAAGGTGACCGACTTGGGCAGCGTGCGGACCGCCTGTTCTACCAGGTCCATGCGGTATCCCACGTCATCGATCACGATGCTCACGGACGGCGGTCCCGCCGCGGGGCCCCCGGCCCTGGCCGGCGGTGCCGCTTTTTCCTTTCCCGGGTTAGGGATCGCTCCGCGAGGCGCTTTCGGTGTCGGTTCGTGCGCGCTCCGGGAGGTCTTTTCCCTGTGATGGCGGTGGGAAGCGGGAGGACCCAGTTTCAGCCTGACTATGACGACGCCGGCCAGGGCCGCCAGCAACAGGGCGAAGAGCCAGAGGGGCAGTCGCTGTCCCCTCGTCTTCCGGCCGGACGTGCGCTTAGCCGCCATGCGATCCGCCCCCCGGGTGCTTCGCCTCGAGAACGCGTTCGTAAGTTGCCGTTGCGGATTCGCCGGAGGGGATCTGGAGCGAAACCGCGGGCTGAATGGGGTGGTCGTTCATCGCCTTGCCGTCCGGGGCGAGGTAGTAGGCGGTGATGATCCTCAGAATGCCCCCGTTTCGCAATGGGTAGTTTTCGAACCTGGGGGCCCATCCGAAGGACGGGCTGCCGCAGACCACCGCTCCGGCGGCCGCCAGAGTGGAGGCGAGCACCTCGCCCGCCCTCGCCGTCGTTCCGTCCACGAGGACCCTGATGCGCTTGCCCTCGAGATAGCCCGGGCCGGAGACGGAATCGCTCCCGGTGCCGCGCTTGCTCTCGAAGCGGGCCGATCGTCCGACGCCCAGGAGTTCACCGGCCCACTTCAGGGCATCCGCCACGTTACCCGACGCCGAGTTGCGAAGGTCGACCACCACCGTCCCTTTGCACGCCTTCATGAGCGCGGCTTCACGCGCGTCCAGGCCCGCTTCGAGACACGGGACGGCCAGTGCACCGTTCCCGCCCGGGAGTGGCGTCCAGACGGGGGCGACCGGCATGGTCCTCGCGAGGGTCACGTTGGTGGACTGCCACGATTCCTGGTTCAGGAAAGTGCAGGGCACGCCCTTCTTGTCCTGCCCGCGCAGGGCGATGAGCACCTCCGGATAGGTCAGGTCGTAGGTCGACCGGTCGCCGATGAAGCGGAGCGCGTCGCCTGGCCGGATGTCGCTCTTCTGTCCGGGGAACACGGCCAGAACCCGGGCGAAATCCTTGTCCTTCGTGACGTAGACGGGCAGCTGCGGGCCGGGCTTCGCGAGGGCCTCGTAGGCCTTCACGTCCTTGGGCGCCACGTAGGCGCACTCGGGGCCCACGCTGGACGCGGCTCCCTGAATCGCACCCTTGATGACGTCCTGGGGGGTCTTTGGATCGACGTAATCCTGCAAGACCATGCCGAAAACCTTCTTGAAAAGGTCCCACGATTCCGCGTCCATGGGCTCCTGTGCGCGGGACCCTGCGGCCGAGGCGGGGAGCAGGACGGCGCCCGTCACGAGGACTACGACCAGCAGGGCCGTCCGCTCCAGCCTCGAGAACCTATTTCCCATGGGGTGCTCCTTTCAGCCAGGGGAGAGGGTTGATGGCCTTCCCTCCCTCTCTGAGCTCAAAATAGAGGGCCGTGGATGCGGTCGTGGCGTTCTCTCCCACCGTTCCGATCTCCTGCCCCTGCTTGACCGCCTCACCTTTGCGGGCCGTTACCCTGTCCAGGTGGGCATATATGGTGAAATAGCCTCCCGGGTGCCGCAGGATAACCGTATACCCATAACCGGAAAGCCAGTCAGCATATTCTACGATACCATCGAACACGGCCTTGACGGGCGTGCCCAGGGGTGCGCTGATGTCAAGACCGGGGTGGGGGACGCGGGTGAGGAAGCGCGGGTTGACGTAGTCGCCGAACCCGCGGGTGACGTGCCCGATGCAGGGGAAGGGCAGCCGCCCTTCCGAATTCGCCATGTTCTTGCTGTAGAGGTTGACGCGCGAGCGGAAGGCCAGGTCCGACACGTAGCGGTCCATCTTTTTCGCCGCTTCGAGCGTTTCGTCCAGAGCTTCCTGGGCCGTGTGCCGTTTCTTTTCGAGATCCGAGAGCATCCCGGCAAAGCGGCGCTGTTCCTGCAGGAGGTTGGCCTTCTCTTTGACAGCCTCGGCGGACTGTGCATCAAGCTTCTGCTTGAGGTCGGTCAGCTTCTGAGCGGCCTGCTGCTTCTGCACGCGGAGGTCGTGGAGCTCCTTGAGGCTCTCGGCGTCCTTGCGAGCCAGAGCCTGCAAGTACAGTCCGGCGGTCCTGAGGTCCTGGGTCGAACTGACCGAGAAGTAGATCCTGTATTCCTGAAGCACCCCCAGCGCGTACTGCTGGCGCATCCGCTGCCGAAGGTAGACGCTGACGCCCGCTTCCTTTTTCGACAGTGATTCGAGCGCCTGATTGGTGGTGTCCAGTTGTTTCTGCGTCTCGGTCTGCCGGTCGCGAAGGCGCGCAAGCATCGCTTCGTCCAGGCGCACCTGCCGCTTCAGGAGTTCGAGCCGGTCGAGCACGCCACGCTGTTTGCCCGCGATTTCCGCGACCTGTCTCGCGAGCAGGCGGATCTCGCTCTCCACGTCTCCCGGCTTGCCGGCGGCCTTGGCGCCCGCGGGCAGGAGGGCCAGTGCGAGCGCCGAAGCGCAGAGCCATTTCTTCATGGCGTACCCGCCCTGATCAGCGGGTGTCCTTCCAGATCCCCCGGCACCTTGACCCCCAGGCAGTGGAGAATGGTCGGCGCCATGTCGAGCATGTTCGGCGGCTCCGTCTCATGCCGGTTGGTGAAGAACATGCCCGGCACGAAGGTCGGGTCCATGGAGCAGTGGTCGCCGCTCCATGGCTTGGTGTTGATGCTGATGAGGTCCGGTGGGGCGCCGCCGAGCGAGGTCTGCCACGAGACCCGGTAACCCGGGATGTTGGTGACTCTCAGGTCCGGCGTCAGATCGGGGTCGTAGTCCCTGTACATCTCGTCCCGCGTGTAGACCGCGTAGACGGGGTGGGCGCCGGTCTCGGGATCCACCATCTGCGGCATCTGCTGCTTGAGCTTCCCGCACAGCCTGTCGTATTCGGTCCCCGGCTCTACGATGCCGTGGGCCTCCCGGCCCTTCAGGTTGATGTACAGGCTCCCCAGCCCCAGCGCGTAGGCCTTCGTCTTCGACCAGTCGACGTTCTTGAACAGGAGCCGGTCGTCGTCGAAGAGGTCCTGCAGCGTGAGGACGCCCGTGTCCGCCTTCAGGACCATGTAGCCGTGGTCGATGAGCCAGCGGTTGTAGTTGACGCCCCTGCGGAATGCGGTGAATCCGTGGTCGGACAGCACGATGAGCGTGGTGTCGCGCGGCATTTCGGCCTCGGCTTCGCCCACGATCCGGTCCATGCGAACGTAGGCCCGTCGGACGGCCTCGCGGTAGAACGCCGCCCCGGGGGCGTCGTACATGGGATTCTTCGGATCCATGTACCGCCAGAGGATGTGGGCGATCCGGTCCGTGTAGTTGTACACCTGCACGTAGAGGTCCCAGTCGCCGTCTTTCAGCAGGCCCTTCATCATCTTCTCGTAGGCGTCGACGGTCTGGTTCGTGTCCGACAGGAACTGGTCCTCGTCGCACAGGCCGGAGGAGATGGTCCACGTGTCGATGGCCCACCCCATGGTCTTGTAGTAGCCGAAGCGCTTGAGCAGTTTCTCGGCGTAGTCCCTGGGGTAGGAGATGGGGATGCTCGTGTCCTCCGGGTGGAAGTGGATCGGGGACATGTAGAGGCGGAGGTAGGGCGACGTCCCCAGAAGGTAGAACCTGACCATGCCCTTCAGGTGGAGGAAGCGGTTGAAGGCGAAGTCCAGTACCACCCACTGGGACCACTGGCCCTTACCGATCGTGGCCTTCTGCCCCTGGACGTCGTAGGTGCAGGTGCGTGAGCCGGAGTCCCAGGCCAGCTTCAGCGGCACGTCGATGGTGGGTTTCACCCCGGACTTCTCGAGCTTCGCCTCGTAGCGCTTTTTCATTTCCGCCCTGACGGCGGGATCGTTCGAGCCCGCACCGGCGTCCTGCAGGACGTACTCGTAGAAGGGCTTGTTGAAGGGCCCTTTGATGGTGGTCTCCACGGGCTGCGGCTGCCCCGGTTTGATCGAGACAACCTCCACCGAGAATTCGTTGTCCCCCGCCGTGAGCCGGGGGTCCGTCGTAAAAACGTACGGCGTGCCGACCCGGCCACGCATGTCGGGCACGCCCAGGCCCGAAAGAAGGCGCCCCTGCACGAAGGGCCTCGCCGGGAACGTGTCCGGTACCCTGAAGACGAGGCATTTGAGCCCGGCGTCCGAGGCCGTCTTCCAGAAGGGCGTACCCTTCAGGTGGTTCCTGGGCGCCGGGAGCCGGTTGGGCAGGTAAGCCGAGATGAAGAGGAAGGTACCGGCGGCGAGGCCCACGCCGATCGCAAGGATGGCGGCCGCGGTGAGGCGGGACGGCGGGCGTGCCCGGACCACCCGGAAGACGAGGAGGAGTCCCAGCGCCAGAACCAGCACCAGGCCCGGAAAGACCCAACGGTTCCAGCGGCCGAGCAGGAAGGGTTTGCTCACCTCCTCCATCAGGGCGAAGCGGGGTTTGTAGTTCCTGACGTCCCTGCTGAGGAAGTCGAACACCTGGTCCCGCCCGGGGTTCCATCCCGTGATGAACGCACCCCAGGAGACGGGGGTCTGGGGTGGATTGGTGACGGTCAGGTTGCGGAAGGTGCCCTCCGCCGCCAGCGCCTTCAGGTGGGGCAGGTCGCCCTCCGCCATGTATCTTCTGATAAGGCCCGGATCCGCGCCGTCGAAGCCCAGGACAACCACCTTCTGGCGCGGACTGCGGGCCGTCGCGGAAAGGCACGCCAGGAGTACGGCGCCGGCGCCGAGCAGGAAGCGGAGTTTCATCGTTCGAGCAGGCTCCTGAGTGACGGGTCACGGACGATGGTGTGGGCGCGGTCCGGTCCCGTGGACAGGATGACCACCGGGACGCCAAGAATCTCTTCCAGCCGGTTGACGTAGGCCCTGGCGTTCTCCGGAAGCGACGCCCACTCGGTCGTCCCGAAGATGTCCGTCTTCCATCCCGGAAGGACTTCGTACGACGGCACCGCGTGGTCGAGCGCCCATGGTGCGGCTGGGAAGTCCTCGTACCGCACGCCGTCCGCCTCGTAGGCCGTGCAGACTCTCACCTCGTCGAATGCGTCCAGGACGTCCAACAGCGTGAGGGCGACGCCGCTCAGGCCGTTGATCCGGACCGAGTGGCGCGCCGCCACGGCGTCGCACCAGCCGCATCGACTGGGCCGCCCTGTCGTCGTGCCGTATTCCTTGCCCCGCTCCCGGATCAGGTCGCCCTGCGCATCCTTCAGCTCCGTCACAAAGGGCCCCTCGCCCACCCGGGTGCAGTACGCCTTGTACACGCCGATGATGCTGCGGACGCGGGTGGGGGACACGCCGAGGCCCGTGCAGGCGCCGCCGGCCGTACTGTTGCTCGAGGTCACGAAGGGGTAGGTCCCGTGGTCCACGTCGAGCATGGTGCCCTGCGCGCCCTCGCACAGGACCTTCTTGCCCTCGTCGATGTACCTGTTGACAAGGACGGACGTGTCCGTGATGAGCGGGGCGATTTCGGGGGCCAGCTCCAGGAACCGGGCGACCACCTCTTCGGAGGGAATGCCCTCGTGCCCGTAGACGGCCTTGAGGTGAGCGTTCTTCGCATCGGCCAGCCGGGTGACTTCGGCTTCGAGCTTCTCGGTGTCCGTGAAGAAGACCGACCGGACGCCCTCGCGGTGGAATTTGCTCTCGTAGCAAGGGCCTATGCCCCGGCCCGTCGTCCCGATCTTACCGCTGCCCCGGCGCTCCTCCCGCAGCTTGTCCAACAGGACGTGGTGCGGGAGGATCATGTGGGCCCGGTCAGAAATCCGGAGGTCCCTCACGTCGATCCCGAGATCCTTGAGCGACCGGATTTCCCGCACGAGGGCCTCCGGGTCGATGACGATCCCGTTTCCGATGACGCACAGCTTGCCCGCCGCCAGGATCCCCGACGGAACGAGGTGCAGGGCGTACCGGTTCTCGCCGATAATGACCGTATGACCCGCGTTGTGACCGCCCTGGTAGCGTGCCACCAGGTCGGCGCCGTCCGAGAGCAGGTTCACGATCTTCCCCTTGCCCTCGTCCCCCCATTGTCCACCCACGATGACCATCGGCATGTCCATGATTCACCTCTTCCTGAAACGTAATTATAGCACCGGCGCGCAACCGGTCGAGCCGGTCGAGCCTGCCCTCAGGCCGTCGGTGGCAGCCCCGCCCACAGGATGTCTGCGAAGCTCTCGGCGGACAGGCTGGCGCCGCCGACCAGAAGCCCCCCCACCTCCGGGGCCGCGAGAAGATCGGCCGCGTTGCCCGGTTTGACGGACCCCCCGTAGAGAATTCTCGCGCCCTTCTCCACCCCCCGTTCGTCGAGCCAGCTCCGGATCACCCCGTGGACCTCCGCCGCATCCTCCGGGCTGGCGACCTTCCCGGTACCGATGGCCCAGACAGGTTCGTAGGCCACGTCGAAGCCCGAGACCGGCGGCTGATCGCCCAGGCCCGCGGCGAGCTGGCTCTGTATTACGGCCAGGGTCTTGCCCCCTTCGCGCTGGGCGAGGGTCTCACCCACGCAGAATATGGGCCTGAGACCGTGGCGCAGCGAGGCCTTGAACTTGGCGGACAGGCGCGCGTCGTCTTCGCCGAAGATGTGTCGTCTCTCCGAGTGCCCTATGAGCACGTACTGGCAGCCCAGGCTGTTGAGGAGCGCGCAGGACACTTCGCCCGTAAAGGCCCCCTCGTCTTCCTCGTGGCAGATCTGCGCGCCGAGTCTCTGACCTTCGGGCAACAGCGACTGGACCAGGTGGATGAGCGGACACGCCGGCAGGAAGACGACCTCCCTGCCTTCGGGGTACGAGCGGGTTCGCCACACCTCAAAGTAGTCCCTCGTTTGCTGGAGGTTCTTGTACATCTTCCAGTTAGCAGCGATGAGAACGGGTGCCATCAGGCCCTCCTGGTTTGAAGTCGTCCGATGCGCCAGCGCCTGTCAGACCATGATTCTAGCATTTCGAACAGATCGCCGCTGGACGCAAAGAGGGGAGCCCTGCGGCTCCCCTGTGCAGTACCCTGCGTTCCCGAATCCGTCAGTCGACCTTGACGACCTCGTCTGTGTCGATCTGGGCGCGCTGCAGCGTGCCCGAGAAGTCGACGTAGATGGCCTTCCATTCGGAGAATAGGTCCAGGGCCTCGTGGCCGCCCTCGCGGTGCCCGTTGCCCGTCTGCTTTACGCCGCCGAAGGGCAGGTGGTTCTCGGCGCCGATGGTCGGCGCGTTGACGTAGAAGATCCCCGTCTGGATGTCGCGCATGGCGGCGAAGGCCCGGTTCACGTCCTGCGTGTAGATGGAACCCGACAGGCCGTAGAGCGAATCGTTGGCGATCTCGATACCCTCCTCGAAGGTGTCGAAGGGGACGACCGAGAGGACGGGGCCGAAGATCTCTTCCTTGAAGATACGCATGTCGGGGGTCACGTCGGCGAAGATCGTGGGCTGGATGAAGAAGCCTTTGTCGTAGTCGCCGCCCTTGAGCAGTTTGCCGCCGCACACGAGGCGGGCGCCTTCCTTCTTGCCGATGGCGATGTAATCCAGGTCGGTTTTGAGCTGGCTCGCGTCGACGGCCGGGCCCATCTCGACGCTCTCGTCCAGGCCGTTGCCCACCTTGAGGGCCTTGGCCCGCTTGGTCAGAGCCTTGAGGAAGGTGTCGTAAACGCCGCGCTGGACGATGCAGCGGCTCGTTGCCGTGCACCGCTGGCCGGTGGTCCCGAAGGCGCCCCACAGCACTCCGTCGAGCGCCAGATCGAGGTTGGCGTCGTCCATGACGATGACCGCGTTCTTCCCGCCCATTTCCAGGCCCACGCGCTTGAAGTCGGTGGCGCAGGCCAAGTTGATGCTGCGGCCCACCTCGGTGCTCCCGGTGAAGGAGATAAGGGACACGTCGGGGTGCTTGGTCAGCGGGTCGCCCACCTTGCGGCCCGAACCGGTGACGTAGTTCACGACGCCCTTGGGGAAGCCCACCTCCTCGGCTCCCTTCACCAGGTTCCAGACGGTGAGCGGCGTCAGGGTGGCGGGTTTGATGACCACGGTGTTCCCGCAGACGAGAGCGGGCATCATCTTCCACGTGGGGATGGCCATGGGGAAGTTCCACGGTGTGATGAGGCCGCACACGCCCAGGGGCTGCCTTACGGTCATGGCGAACTTGTTGGGCAGTTCGGCGGGCGTGGTCTCGCCGTACATGCGGCGGCCCTCGCCGGCGCACAGCAGGGCCATGTCGATGCCCTCCTGCACGTCGCCGCGCGTCTCGGCGAGCACCTTGCCCATCTCTCGCGTGGCGTCGCGCGCCAGGCGCTCCTTGTTCTCGATGAGCCACAACCCGAGCTTCATGACCAGTTCGCCGCGCTTGGGGGCCGGGACGAGACGCCACTTCTTATAAGCTTCCCTGGCTGCGGCCACGGCGGCGTTCACGTCGCGCTCGTCGCTGTCCTGGAACACGCCGACGATTTCGGACGTGTCGGCGGGATTCACGTTCTCAAAGGTCTTGCCGGTGGCGGACGCCACCCACTTGCCGTCGATATAGTTCTTGTACACAGTCGGTTTCTTCGCCATTTATGTCGCCTCCATCTGCATGATCATGTCATTGAAAAGCGTTTCGAGCAGTGATCGAGTCTAGCAACCCGGTGGGTCTGAGTCAAACCTTTGTTCCTCAAGCACAAACGGCCGGCTGAATTGGCCCGCGCAGCGGTCAGCGGAGGCTGTTCAGCAGGAGGTTCGCCACCTCGTCCATCACGGCTCCCGCAGGTGCCTGCCAGGACCTGCAGCAGAACCGCGTCAGCGGCGTCGGCTCGGGGTTGATTTCCCAGAGTTCAGTGCCGCGGGAGGCGGCCAACCGGGCCAGGCTCGCCGCGGGCTCGACCACGGCGGATGTCCCCACGACCAGGAAGACGGATGCGGACTCCGCGGCTTCGATGGCGGACTCGAAGGTGGTTCCGGGTAGAACCTCGCCGAACCAGACCACCGACGGCCGGAGAATGCCCCCGCACTCGCAGAGCGGCGGGAGGGGCTCGAGAGGCACCCGCCGGTCCTCACGCTCACGGCCGCAGCGGGTGCAGCGGAGCCTCCACAGGCTCCCGTGTACCTCCAGGACGTTGCGGCTGCCGGCGACCTGGTGCAGGCCGTCCACGTTCTGCGTGATGAGGGTGAATCGGTCCCCGAGGCTCTCCCCGAGCCGGGCCAGGGCGAGGTGCCCCGCGTTCGGTGAGCAGCCGGCCACCTGAGAGCGCCTCGCTTCGTAGAACCGCCAGACCTTCAGTGAGTCCCTCGCGAAGGCCTGCGGCGTCGCAACCTCTTCGATGGGGACGTCGTTCCAAAGGCCCCCGCCGCCCCGGAACGTGGCGATGCCGCTCTCCGCGGAAATGCCCGCCCCGGTCAGGCAGGCCGCGGCCGGAAGTCTATGCTCGCCCATGCCAGACCTCGAGTAGTTCCTTGAGCGGGATCGGCCCTCTTCTGAGGAGGACGGGCTCGCGCCCTGTTACGTCAAGGACGGTCGACGCCTTCCCCCCGGGTACGCGGCCGCCGTCGATGACGAGGAGGTCGTCGAAGGTCGCGAAGGCCCGGGCCGCGTCCTGCGCCCTCAGGCATTCTGCGAGCCCGCTTGGGTTGGCGCTGGTGATGGCCAGGGGGGCCCCCGCCGCCTCGAGGAGGGCGAGGGTGACCGGGTGGTCCGGGATGCGGAGGGCAAGCGTCGGGCTGTCGGGCGCGAACCAGGCCGGACAGGTCGCGGGCCGGGCCAGGACGAGCGTCAGCGGCCCGGGCCAGAATAGTTCAGCGACCCTCAGCGCCCTGGGGGACAGGGCGAAGCCCCATGCCCTGGCGTGTTTCAGGGTGTCGGTCTGCACCGGCAGGGCCTTTTCCCGCGTGCGCCCCTTCATGTGGAAGATTCTGTCCTGCCCAGCGGGATCGTGGAGGCCTGCCGCCAGGCCGTAGACGGTCTCGGTCGGCACGGCGACGACTCCTCCAGACCGGATGGTATCAACGGCGGAGGGGAGCCAGTCCTCTCCGCCGGCGTCCAGGATGTTCAAGGCGCGACCTTCAGTTTCTGGGGAAGGTCCTGTCCTTTTCCAGGACGCCTTCCCGCATGTCCGCCCTGGCCTTTGTCACCTTTTCCCCGAGTTCGGGGCGCGAGAGCGCCAGCATCTGGACCGCCAGGTGCCCGGCGTTGGCCGCGCCGTTGATGCCCACGGTCGCCACGGGCACGCCCGGGGGCATCATGACGGTGGACAGCAGGGCGTCCTGACCGTTGAGGGGGCCCGAGGCTACGGGGATTCCGATGACCGGCCGGGTCGTGTGGGCGGCGACGGCACCCGCCAGGTGGGCCGCCATGCCGGCGGCGGCCACGAAGACCTCGACTCCTGCCTTTTCGGCCTCCTCGATGAACGCCGCCGTTTCGGCGGGCGTCCTGTGCGCAGACAGGACCCGGACCTCATAGGGGACACCGAAGGACCTCAGGACGGAAAAACACTTTTCGAGAACGGGGGCGTCGGACGTGCTGCCCATAAGGACGGCGACGAGAGCATTTTGTTCGTTCATGGGATCTCCTTGATACAGATTTCGTTAACGGTGCACTCACCGGTCATCATCTTAACAACGGGTTCGCCCTCAGGGAAGGTCCGGACTCGAAACGCAGATTGGCGCACACTTGCGGACCATTCGCACGGCGCTCTTGACACGGCACCGCCTGTTGGTAGAGTAGTAGCCGGAGGTGTCCGGGTGCACCAGCACGGAAACTGCCACGAACTTTTCGCCGACCTATCGGCCTTCATCGACGAGGAACTCGACGAAGAGCGCTGCCGGGAACTGTCCCGCCACCTCGGCGAGTGCGAAGCCTGCCGCCGCTACCTCGAATCTCTGGCGGCGACGCGCGCGGCGATCAGGAGCACGGGACAGGACCCTCCCATCAAGGGCGAAGAGGCCGGCCGCCTTCTCGGCGAGTGTCTCGAAGCCTTCAAGAAGAGGTGCCTGACGGGAACGTCCGGAACGTGATGGTCTGCCTCCCTCCGGCTGCACCGGCCATCCCGCGGCGTGCGGGGGTCCGGGGCCAGCTTCCCCGCGGGTGAACCGAAGATGTCGTCGTCGGGAGAAACACCCCAGCCGCTTTCCACTTCGCCCGTCCTCCATCCCGGGGAGGGCATCGTCCTGCTGGCCGTATCTGGCCTGCTGTTCTGGGGAGGGGCGGTCCTCCTGCAAGGCCGTCCTGCCTGGCTGATCGCCGGCCCCCTGCCCGTTGCGGCATTCGTGCTGCCGGCGGTGGTGTGGGCGGCGGCGAGGGGTGCCTTTTCGCAGGTGTTCCCGTCGGCGCGCCTGACGCCGGCCTCCGTTTTGTCGGCCCTCGCCCTGGCGGCGGGAGGGTCCCTGCTGGCTCTGGCCCTGGCGGGAGTTCTGTCGGGATTCGGCGGCGCCGCCAGGGAAGAAGAAGCACTGAGACGGTTCCTGCTCCAGTTTTCGCCGGGGATGCGGCTGGTCCTGTTCGGTCTTCTTCCCGCGTTCTGCGAGGAGACATTGTTCCGCGGGGCCTTCCTCGCGAGCCTCAGACGCTGGAACGCCATCCCCGCGTGCGTGACGTCCGGCGTCCTCTTCGCCTTCTTTCACGGATCCCTCCTGCGTTTTCTTCCAGTAGCCGTCCTGGGCACGGTGCTGGCCGCCATCGTCTGGCGAACCGGCAACCTCTGGCTGTCCATGGCGGGTCACGCCCTTCACAACACCGCCATCCTGGTCGTCCTTTCGATGGGAGGTGGAGGTGGCGCGGAGCCGCCCGCGCTCATAGCGGCCATGGGGATCGTCGGTGCGGCCCTCCTGACGGGCGGGCTGCTCATGCCGTCCGGACCGCCGAGGGGAAGTGGGCGAGTGAACAGTGATCGAGTGATCGATGCGCGAGCAGGCCTTCGAAGAGATCGTGAGTAGGTGAGTAGGGGATGAGGTGAGTCCGGAGCGCGAATGCCTTTGAAGTGCAGACCGCGGACCGCAGACTGCGGACGGCGACGAGCGCTGCAGCAAGCTGGTCGAGTAACCAACGTGACCCCGTGACAGGAGCAAGAGCGCGACCAGCCTTCGGGGATTTAGGCGCTGGCCGGCTGGAATTGACCGCCGGAAAGAACCTTGTTCCGCCTGCTACGAAATCCCGAATGTCCTCCCGTCCTCCCATCCTCCCTGTTCAATTCTGCTTCGAAGGCTCGTTCCGAGCCGTTTCAAATCCCAATTCCCAAATCGCTTCTCACCGTCTCACTGCCTCACTGTGAATACCCTGTTTCCCCTGAGGCTTCAGTGTGTTCTGTGGTTAAGGCGCCTGGCGGCCAGGAAATGGGGGCGGAGGGATGGTCAGAGGAGGGTCGACTCGGTCCAGCGCCTGCCGCGTTCGAGGTAGGTGCGGGCAACCCGGCAACCGACGCCGGTCATGACCTCGTAGGGGATCGTCTGAGACCATCGCGCCCAGTCCCACGGCCCCATGGATTCGTCGCCGTCCCGGCCCCAGAGGGTCACGGTCGCGCCCTCGGAAGCGTCGGCCCCCGCGGGCTCCAGGTTCACGGCCGTGAGGTCCATGCTGACGCGTCCCACGATGGGGCAACGCTTCCCGCCGACGAGGACCGATCCCCTGTTGCTCAGAAGTCTGGGCAGGCCGTCGGCGTAGCCTACGGGAAGGATGCCGATGGGCTGGGCGTGCGGAGTGACGTAGGTGGCGCTGTAGCCTACGGGTGCGTCGGGCGGCATGTGCTTGACCTGGGCGACCACGGTCTGGAAGGTGAGGGCGGCTCGGAGGCCGATGTCGGGCAGGGCCACAGAGGGGCGGAGCCCGTAGAGGGAAAGACCCGGCCTGCAAAGCGTCAGGTGCGTATCGGGGTGGGCGAGCAGGCCGGAGGAGTTGGCGAGGTGCACCCACTCGAGGTCGAGGCCGTTCCGTCTGAGGCTCTCCGCAATTTCCAGGAAGAGCGACAACTGGTTCCCCGTCTGCGAGGACGCCGGGTCGTCCGCGCTGGCGAGGTTCGAGAAGAGGCCCGTGACCCGAATGTGGGGCGAGCGGGCCAGGGCCGTCAGGACGGCGGGAAGTTCCTCGGGGCGGAAGCCGACCCGGCCCATACCCGAATCCACCTTGAGGTGGGCTTCGACTGTGACGCCCCGGCGTTCGGCCTCGGCTTCCAGCGCCGCCAGGAAGTCCGTCGAGTAGACGGCGGGCGTGATGTCCTCGCCGATCAGCACCGCGGCCTGTGACGGCGCCGCGGGGCCCAGCATGAGAATGGGGAGCGAGACGCCGGCACGCCTCAGCTGAACGCCCTCTTCGGCCAATGCAACCCCCAGCCAGTCCGCGCCCCCGCTGGCCAGGGCCTTCGCGACGGGGACGGCGCCCATCCCGTAGGCGTTCGCCTTGACCACGGCGAGTTGGGCGCGCCCGTCCGTGTGACCTTTCAGCAGTCCGATGTTGGAGATGATGGCGTCGAGGTCTACGGTGAGGACCGTCGGACGGAGCTGTTCCTGGAGCGAATCAGGCACCCCGGTCTCCTTCGTACGAATCGGGGGCGAAGTTGGCGAACTGGGCCCTCTCCTGCAGGAACGTGAGGTCGATGCTGTCCGTCGGGCCGTTCCGCTGCTTGGCGATGATGAGCTTGGCTCTGGATTTCGCGTCCGGGTCCTCGTCCTGGCGGGAGGAGGTGTTCCGATGGAGGAAGAGGACCACGTCCGCGTCCTGCTCGAGGGACCCCGAATCCCGCAGGTCCGACAGGAGGGGCTCCTTTCCCTCGCCCCTCTTCTCCAGTGCGCGAGACAGCTGGGAGAGGGCGACCACGGGGACGTTGATGTCCTTGGCCAAGGCCTTGAGGCCGCGCGAGATGGCAGACACCTCCTGGTTCCGGTTCTCCGAGCGCCCTACGCCCTTCATCAGCTGGAGGTAGTCGATGATCACCAGATCGAGTTCCCGCTGCACCTTCAGGCGCCGGAGCTTGGCGCCGAGGTCGAGGATGGTCTGGACGGGGCTGTCGTCGATGAAGAGCGGGAGCTTGGAGAGCTCGTCGATCTTCAGGGCCGCCTCGGCCTGCCTGCCCTTGCTCAGCCGCCCCGTTCGCAGCTGCTGGAGGTCGATGCCGCTGGCCATGCTCAGCAGCCGGAAGAAGATCTGCTCGGCGCTCATCTCCAGGCTGAAGAAGGCCACGGTCTGCCCCTGCCTCGCCACGTTGTGGGCGAGGCTGAGCGAGAACGCCGTCTTACCCACGGACGGGCGGGCGGCCAGGATGATGAAGTCCGTCTTCTGAAGGCCCGAGGTCAGTTCGTCCAGGCGCGTGAAGCTGGTCGGGACGCCGGTCACGTGTGCGCCCCTCTTGATGAGCGCCTCGAGCTTTACCGCCACGTCCCGCGCCAGGTTGTCCATGGGCTGCAGGGTGGACTTGAGCACGCGGTCGCCGATCTCGAGGATGCCCTGCTCGGCCTGCGCGAGAATGTCTGCGGGGTCCTCTCCCGACGAATAGGCGTCCGCTATGATCCCGCTGGCCCTCTGGATGAGCTGCCGCAGGAGCGCCTTACCCTTGATGATGCGCGCGTAGTGGGCGGCGGTGGTCATGACCGGAACGCCGGACACCAGCTCGCTGATGTACTCGGCGCCTCCCGCGGCCTCCAGCCTCCCCTTGCCGTGGAGCCACTCGGTAACCGTGATGAGGTCGAAGGGCTGGTTCTCGGTGCGGAGTTCCTCCATGGCCTGGTAAATGCGCTGGTTGGAGGGCATGGCGAAGTCTTCGGGCACGAGGCTCTCGCGGGCCTCCTCGAAGAGGTCGTTCTTAAGGAGTATGGCGCCCAGGAGGGCCCGCTCGGCCTCGAGGTTCTCGGGCAGGCTGTGCTGGGTCAGGATGTCGCTGACTCGTCTGACCGCGCCGGAATTGCGGACCGGGTTCTGTTCCGCCAATTTTTCTCTCCAGGATTGCTAGCTTCAGCTTTCTCGTGGGCCCGTCGAGGATTTAGAGCATAGCACCGCGGTGGCGGGAGGGGCAAGGGATTGCCACGACGTTTCACAGAAGCTACAATGCCCCCAAAGGGGAAGGGCCATGAGGATGATTTTGCACTTGACTTTCGGCCGTGCATTCGATATGTTAATGCAGAGCATTAAGTTTAAGGGGCTTTAGGCGCTTTAAAAAGGGGAATCGAAGGTGTTCTTCGGAAAAAGCAAAAACCTGTTGGGCCTGGATATCGGGTCTTCGGCCATCAAGATGGCCGAACTCAAGGATCTGGGCAAAGGCAAAGGCTACCAGCTGAAGTCCTTCGGAATTGAACCGCTTCCCGCCGAAGCCGTCGTGGGAGGGACGATCATGGATTCGGGCGCGGTGATCGACGCCGTGACCCGCCTGGTCCGGGAGAATAACATCAAGACAGTGAACGTCGCCACCTCCGTGGACGGCAACTCCGTCATCATCAAGCGCATTTCGATGATGGCCATGAGCGAGGCGGAGCTGGCGGAGGCCATCCAGTGGGAGGCGGGGCAGTACATCCCCTTCGACATCGAAGAGGTGAAGATCGACCACCAGGTGCTCGAAACCGATCCCACGACCGGTAACATCAGCGTGCTCCTGGTGGCCGTGAAGCGAGACCTGATCGCGGAGTACACGTCCATCCTCAGCCAGGCCGGCCTCACGCCGTCCATCCTGGACGTGGACGTCTTCTCTCCGTTCAGAATTCTTACGAAATCAATTACCCCATCTCGGGCGGCGAGGTCGTCGCACTGGTCAACATCGGTGCGGGTACTTCGAACATCGCCGTTCTGAAGGGCGGCAGCCCTCTCTTCTGGCGCGATATCCAGGGCGGCGGAAACAACTACACGGACACTCTCCAGCGGGAGCTGAACCTGACCTACGAGCAGGCGGAGGCCGTGAAGAAGGGCGAAGACGTGGAAGGCGTCCGGCCCGAACAGGCGGCGCCCATCCTCAACGCCATGACCGAGGAGTTCGGTGCCGAACTCAAGAAGACCCTGGACTTCTTCCGCGTGACCACCAACGAGAACACGATCCACAAGATCGTCCTCTCGGGCGGCGGCTGCCAGATCCCCAACCTGGACCGCTATCTGAGTCAGTTCTTCGGCGTGACCGTGGAGATTATGAACCCGTTCCAGAACGTGACCATCGACGAGCGGCAGATGCCCATGGACACCGTTACTATGCTGG
>JBJKRE010000299.1:0-6760 GCA_046704825.1 Acidobacteriota bacterium | reverse complement strand
AGTAGGGCCTGAAGGCCTCGGCCGCATCCGCCTCCAGTCCGCAGAAGGCCAGACGTCGCGCCAGACCGCTTCGGGCGCCCTCAGGCCACGCCCCGAGACCCTTCACGTCCAACAGAGGTGCCTTCGGCGACTGCCCGTCCGCCTCCAGCCACGCCTCGGCCTTCAGCGACCAGTACCCTTCCCCGCCGGAGGCGAGCCCCTTCATCTCCGACGCCGTGACGCTGTCCTTGCCGCGTCCCATGGCGCACACGGCGGCCCAGTAGATGGCAGGAGCCCTGAAACCCCGTTCGGGGTAGGTCCGCGCCGCGGCCAGGAAGGCCCTCCGGGCACTTTCGTATTCCCCGAGCTTGTACAGGCACCACGCCTTGCGGTAGAGCCCCGAGGCGAGCGTGCCGCGGTGGACCTTAAGCCCGTGGAGATGCTCGAAGGCCCTGGCCGCGTCGGCGAACGCACCGGTCGCGTAGGCCGACGTCCCGATGGCCACGTAGGCCTCCGCCCGCGACTGTTGGTCGTGTCCGGCGTTCTCGAGCACGAGGCCGGCCCAGCGCGCGACCCCGTCCCGGTCACCGGTCCGGATGCACGTCCAGGCCGCCTTGAGCAGGCCGTCGAGGGTCTGCGGGCAAGCCCCGAACCTCTGGAGCATTTGGTCGGCCTGATCGAGCACGGCCCCGTTGTCCCGAAGCGAATAGCTGCAGTTGAGGCGAGCCAGCGCCACCTTCGGCTTGAGGGACGCGGGCACCCGCCGGTCGTCCAGGCCCGACAGGCAGGCCATGGCGTCCCCCGGTCGCCCGCCGGCGAGCAGGCGCATGGCGAAGCTCAGCGTAGCGCGGACGGACAGCGGCCTCAGGGTGTACTCGTGCGCCTGGGCAAGCCGGCGCATGGCGATCCCCGCCTGGTGGCCGTAGGGTGAACCCGGCTCCCGGTAGTAGATGCGCTCGTAGACCTTGAATGCTTCGTGGCTGCGGCCTTCTGCCTCCAGCGCGCCTGCCAGGCGGAAGCGGGCCAGACGCCGTTTCCCCCGGGGCGGTTCCAGTTCTAGGTAGCGCTTCCACGCCTTGACCTCACGGCCGTACCGCCGCTGGGCGGCCTCCACGTCCGCGGAGAGTCTGTAGAGCCTGAGCTTGAGGGCGCGGGGAGGGGACTGCGCCTCCACGCGCCGGATCTGGAGGGCGGCGTCCGCCACCCGGTTCCGGTGGAAGAGGCATTCGGCGAGCAGGAACCGCGCGTAAGGCTCGAGTGAACCGCCCTGCTCCGACGCCCACTTGAGCGGCGCCTCGGCCTCGGTCCAGTCCTCCCGCAGGAGGCACAGGCGCCCGTAGGCCAGTGCCGCCGTCTGGCGCGACGCCTCGCCGCCGCGACGCCAGATGGTCCGGAAGGCCGCGGCCGCCTTCGCCCAGTCCCCCGCGTCCCTGAGTGCGGCCGCCTGCTCGAGGCTCGGCGTGGGGACGGCAGCGGCCGCTCCCAGGACAGGCGCGAGCGCCAGAAGGCACACCAGAAAGACGAGAGCCCCCGGAGAAAGGCCCGTGAGAGCTTTTCGTCCGGGGGCGATGGTGCGGTCAGAACCCTGGAAACGAACGGTCAGAATGACGCCTCGTATACCGTGGACTCGCCGGTACGGACGGCGACCGCCTGGGCCAGGACGTTGGGCACCCCGCGGTGGGCGAAGTGGATCGCCGCCTGCACCTTGTTATGGTAGAACTTGGCCTCCGCGTTATCCGACAGGAAAGTATGGTAGGCCTTCTTGTCCGAGGCGTCAACGTCCTTCTCCCGCAGGATGGCCTTGAGCTTCTTCTTGGCCATGGCCGCCTGTTCGAGCAGCAGGCCGCCGGCGAGCACGTGGCCGAACATGTCGAGGATCGGCACGGCGTTGGGCAGCATGATGAGCGGCGCGTCCATGCGCTTGCTCAGGTCCTGCATGATGGAGGCGAACTCCTTGAGGGCCTGGCCGAGGTGCATGGCCGAGGCGCCCAGGTCCATGTCCGTCATGTACTCCTGGGCCGTCTCCTGCACCTTGCCCAGGAGCTGCATCAGGCTGTCCTGGTTCAGGCGGAACTTGCGGAAGACCAGGTCCAGGGCCTGAATCGTGTTCGTGCCCTCGTAGATCGGGGCGATGCGCGCGTCGCGCAGGTACTGCTCCGCGGGGTACTCCATGGTGTAGCCGTAGCCGCCGTAGCACTGGAGGGCCATGTCGGCCATCTTCACGCCCCAGTCCGTGCACCAGGCCTTGCAGACGGGCGTGAGGACCTCGACGAGGCCCTGGTGCCGCTTCTGTTCCTCGCCCTCACACGTCTTGGCCTGGTCCATCTCGGAGGAGGTGAAGAACAGCAGGGCGCGCATGGCCTGCACGTAGCTCATCTGGGTGAGCAGCATGCGGCGGACGTCCGGGTGCTCAATGATCGGCACCTGCGGCCCGTCGGGCGTGCGGTCCTTGTAGTGCTTGCCCTGCAGGCGCTCCTTGGCGTAGGCAAGGGCGTGCTGGTAGGCGGTGGAGGCCACTGCGAGGCCCTGCAGGCCCACCTCGTAACGGGCGGCGTTCATCATGAGGAACATGAGCGCCATGCCCTCGTTTTCCTGACCGAGCAGGTAACCTTCACAGCCGCCGTTGGCGCCGAAGACCATGCTGCAGGTCGGCGACCCGTGGATGCCCAGCTTGTGCTCGATGTTGCCGACCTGGACGTCGTTCGGCTCCCCGAGCGACCCGTCGGCGTTCACGCGGATCTTGGGCACGATGAACAGGCTGAGGCCTTTGGTGCCGGCGGGCGCATCGGGCAGGCGGGCCAGCACGGCGTGGATGATGTTGGACGCCATGTCGTGGTCCCCGCTGGTGATGAAGATCTTTTCGCCCGTGATCTTGTAGACCCCGTCGCCGGCCTTTTCGGCCTTGGTCTTGCTGGCCCCCACGTCGCTGCCCGCGCCGGCCTCGGTGAGGCACATGGTGCCGCCCCACTCGCCCGTGTTCATCTTCTCGCAGAAGGTCGCCTTGAGTTCGTCCGTGCCGAAGCTCTCGATGAGGTGCGACGTCCCGCGCCCCAGCATCATCGACAGGGTGAGCGCGACGTTGGCGCCCAGGAAGAACTCCATGACCGCCGTACCCGCGACGTCCGGCAGGCCCATGCCGCCGAACTCCTGGTCCGCGGTGGTACCGACCCATCCCGCCTCGGTGACGGTCTTGTAGGCGTCGTGGTAGGAGGGCGGCATGATCACCTTGCCGTCCTCGAAGCGGGCCCCGACCCTGTCCCCTTCCTCGTTGGCGGGCGCCAGGACCTCCTGGGCCACCTTGAGCGACTCCTCGAGGATCATCTCGAGGTCGGCTCTCTCGTAGTCGCCGTAGCGCTCGGCCTTGAGAATCTTGTCGAGCGGAAGCCACTCGAACAGGTTGAACTTGACGTCCCTGAGATCATCCAGGTAATTCATCGCTCACGCCTCCTCTGTCTGGTGGGCAGAGACCTCGAGCCCCGTTCCGGGATGTTCCTCTTTGGGCTCGTCTCTTTTCACATCATAGCCTAGATTCAAAATCTGTGCTCCCGATCCGTCGTCTGCAAGGAGAGTATAACGCCTTTGCGAGAGTAAGTAAACACTTACCAGCGGCGTCATATGCCCTGCTTCGCCCGGCCCCCTCTCCTGTTACTCCCGAGCGGCGCCTGCATCCGGACTATACTGGGGGCTCGGGTGAGCCCCGGAGGACACTTACGCAGCCGCGAACCAAGGAGGCCTTCATGGATATGACCATAACCTTCCCCGGCGGGAAACGGGTGGACGCCAGCATCCTCGACCAGGTGATCCACACGGACCAGTCCAGGCAGTCGGGCGGCGACGGGTCCGCGCCCGAGCCGTACCTCTACTTCCTCGCGTCCCTGGGAACGTGCGCGGGCATCTACGTGCTCGGCTTCTGCCAGAGCCGCGGCCTGCCCACGGACGGGCTCAGGCTCGTTCAGCACATGGACTGGAACGCCGCGTCGCACAAGCTCGAAAAGGTCACCATCGACATCGTGACCCCGCCGGACTTCCCGGAGAAATACCTGGGCGCCCTGGTCCGGGCTGCCGACATGTGCGCGGTCAAGCGTACGATCCTCGACCCGCCCGACTTCGAAATAAGGACCGTGAGCGACGAAGAGGAGACCAAGGCGCAGAGCTTATGACGCCGGCCCGGCATCACGTGTGCTATCCTAGGGGACTTCGAAAGAAGTCCTTTTCTTTTTGTCCACAATGCGGTCGACGCCGACAAAACAGAGTCAGGGAGGTCTCATGAGAAATCGCTACCTCGTCGTACCGGTGCTCCTGGTCATGGCCGCGGCTCCGCTGTGCACGCTCGCGAAAAAGCCGCAGAAAGAACAGGACAAGGCGGTCTACGTCAAGCACGTGGAGGACCCCGTGCTGAAGGCGCTCGAGGACGCCGACAAGAAACAGGCCGAACAGGCCGAGGCGGCCACCAGGGCCATCGTCGACGCCCAGAAGGCCGCCCTCAAGAAGGAGCGGGAGGACCGGAAGGACCTCCGTGTCGACATGAAGGGGCTGGTCAAGCCCTCTTCGCCTGCGGCCTTCAAGGTCCAGGGCTGGCACTTCCCGCCGGTGGCCCAGTACCTGACGGGCACCTGCTGGGACTTCTCCACCACGTCCTTCTTCGAGTCCGAGATCCACCGGCTCACGGGTCAGGACGTCAAGCTGTCCGAGATGTGGACCGTATACTACGAGTACCTTGAGAAGGCCCGGCGCTACATCGAGACGCGCGGCTACTCCGAATTCTCGGAGGGGTCCGAATCCAACGCCGTCCCCATCATCTGGAAGAAGTACGGCGTCGTCCCCGAGTCGGCCTACCGGGGCACGCTCAAGAAGGACGGCGAGTTCGACCACTCGCAGCTCGTGGAGGAAATGCGGAACTACCTCGAGTACTGCAAGGCCCACAACTACTGGAACGAAGGCCAGATTCTCGCAACCCTGAAGATCATCCTCAACCGGCACATGGGCGTGCCGCCCACCACCTTCGTGTACAAGGGCAAGACCTACACACCCGGGCAGTTCCTCAAGGACGTCACGAAGCTCAAGCTGGACGACTACGTCGACCTCATGTCCACCGAGTCCGTCCCATTCTGGACCCAGGGCGAATACAAGGTCCCGGACAATTGGTGGCACGACAGGAGCTACTACAACGTCCCGCTCAAGGTCTGGTACGCAGCGCTGCTCGAAGCCGTGAAGGCCGGTTCCACCGCGGCCATAGGGGGCGACGTGAGCGAGCCGGGCTACGACGGCTGGCAAAAGGTCGCCATCGTGCCGAGCTTCGACATCCCCGACGCATACATCAACCAGGACAGCCGCGAGATGCGCATCTACAACCACACCACCACGGACGACCACGGCATCCACCTGGTAGGCTGGATGCACCTGGACGGCCACGACTGGTTCCTGATCAAGGACTCGGCCAGGGCCGCGCGTAAGGCCAAGCCGGACGGGTACCTGTATTACCGCGACGATTACGTCAAACTGAAGATGCGCACCTTCATGGTGAACAAGAGCTTCGTCAAGGACGTCCTGGCGAAGTTCCCCCACCCGGCCGCCGAGCCGGCCAAATAGCGCCGCCACAAAACTATCTCACGAGCGGGAAGGGGCGGGCCCCTTCCCGCTTTTCTTTACGCGGCCTTCGCTCGGGCCGTATAATGGTCTGTATGTGGAAGATCCAGGTTCGGACAGATTCGGGTACGCCTACGGGGACAAGGAAAGGCGCGGCCGTCGCCTCCCCCGGGGCGAAAGCCGCCCGATAGGGCCGGGCACCCCCATCGGGGGTGTGGCGGCGGCCGGCCGCGGGCGATTAATCGCAAGGGGGTAGCAGGATGGATCGGAAGGTAGTCGGAGCTTACATCCTCGGCGAGGTCTTCTCCCAGACGTCACTGGGCAGGATCGTGAAGGCGCTACCCTCGGAAGGCGATCCTGCGATTCGCCTGCTCCACTTTGTGGATCCAGCCATAGCCTCCACGCCCGAAGCGTTACAGCTCATCGAGCGCCATGCGGAAGCCTGGCGAAGGGTGAGCGACCTCCACACCCTTGCCCTCGTGGACTACGACGGCGACAAGGACGGCCCCTATCTCATCACCGAATACCTTCAGGGCAGGCTTCTCTCGGACGTCATCCGGCGGGGCGCCGCCGAGGGCATCCCCTTTGCGCTCGATCAGGCCGTATACCTGGCCGAACGCATCGCCGGCGCCCTGGTGTCTCTCGCGCAACAGCGCCTCGTCTGCGGCGGGCTGACCCCCGAACGCGTCTTCGTGACGTTCGAGGGCGAGATCAAGATTCTGCCGTGCGTGTTCAGGGACCTGCAGACCACACCGGTCTCCGCAGAGCCCTCCATGGAAGAGGCCTGGCGCTATCTCCCTCCGGATCAGGCCGCGGGCAAGGTGTCCAACCCCGCCACCGACCTGTACAGCGTCGGGGCCCTGTTCTTCGAGTTCCTGTGCGGCCAGCCTTTCCGGACTTCGGGCGGCGACTTCCACGCGGTGGGCCGCCTCGAAGAGGCCGCCTCGGGCCTGGAGGGCCGGGAACCCCTGCCGGAAAACCTGCTCGCCATCCTGAAGAAGAGCCTGATTCCGGACGCGACCGGCGCCTACACGGGGCTCGCCGCCCTCAAGGGCGACCTGGACCAGCTCATCGCCTCAGGGGAGTACAGCCCTACCACGTTCAACGTGGCCTTCCTCATGCACTCGCTCTTCCGGGGCGAGGACGAGGCAGAGGGCGAGGCGGACAAGGCCTTCGCGGCGACAGATCGCTCGGC
>JBJKRE010000298.1:0-22689 GCA_046704825.1 Acidobacteriota bacterium | reverse complement strand
ATGCCGGGCGGGCAGAAGGCCAGCGGCAGTTCCACCAGGAGGAAAGCCCCCTTGTCGCCCATGGCCAGGATCTCGTCCGCCTCGAGAGCCTCGGCAAGGCGGGGCCTGAAGAAGACCTCGCTCCCTAGCTGGAGGTCGACCGGCCTATCCGCGGCGGCCGCTTTCCACCGTTCGAACGCCGCACGAAGGGCCTGCGGGGTGTTCGGGTAGCGGCCGGGCCAGATGTGGGGCGTGACGAGGATGCGGCTGATCCTTTCGCCGGTCGCGAGGTCCAGACACTCGGCCGATTCGTTCCAGTCCTTCACCCCGTCGTCGACTCCGGGCAAGAGATGGCAATGGATGTCTGCGTACACGGTTCTCCCCGTCTCTTCGCCTCCGCGGCCTCTCCCGGCCGGGGGCCCTGTCAGGATTCTAACAGAGACGACGCTCCGCCGGTCCCGTTTTCGCACGGCGCACGGGAAGCCGAGACGGTCACCCGCCGCGGCGCGGCAGGTTTCGCTTTCGACGGGCCGCCAGGAGTCCGCACCCATAGCGCCTCGTTCACCGTGCGGTGAGCCCTCGTGGTAGCATGAAACTGCACTCTTGAAGGGAGGCCCTATGAGAAAGGCTTGGGACGAGTACTTTATGGACATCGCCCGCGACGTCGCCACCCGGGCCACGTGCGACCGGAAGCACGTCGGCTGCGTACTCGTGAAGGACAAGTACATCATCGCCACGGGGTACAACGGTTCGGTCTCCGGCCTGCCTCACTGCGACGAGGTGGGCCACATGATGGTCAACGGCCACTGCGAACGGACCAGCCACGCTGAGGCCAACGCGATCGTGCAGGCGGCAAAGCACGGCGTGTCGACCGACGGGTGCACAGCCTACGTGACCGCCTCGCCGTGCTGGACCTGCTTCAAGCTGCTGGCGTCCGCCGGCATCAAGAGGATCGTCTACGGGGAATTCTACCGGGACGAACGGATCTTCGAATCCGCAGAGACTATCGGCATCGACATCGTCAACGCCTCGCCCGACGGCCAGTAGGCGGAAGCGCACAGGGGCCGGGCATCCGACTTGGTCCGGCGGAGCAGGACGCACATGCGGCTGGATGCATGGATGGCACACGCCACGGAAAAACTGCATGCGGCGGGCATCGCTCACGCGCAGCGGGACTCTCTCCTCCTCGCCGCCCACGTCACGGGCCTGGACAAGGCCCATCTGCTCGCGCACCCCGAGATGCCTCTGCCGGACCCGCAGCGGCGGAGAATGGCCCGGGTTCTGGAACGCAGGGCCGGACGCGAACCGATTCAGTACATCCTTGGGGTGCAGGAGTTCTGGGGGCTGCCCGTGCGCGTGGGCCCCGGGTGCCTCATCCCCCGGCCGGAGACCGAACACCTGGTCGAGGCCGTCCTGGAAGCCGTGGCCGGGATCGAGCACCCGGCCGTCGCAGAGATCGGTGCCGGCTCTGGCTGCGTCCTGATGGCCCTAGCCAAGGAACGGCCCGATGCCCGCCTCACGGGCGTCGAGATGGACCCGGCGGCCGCCCGGTGGGCCGGGCTCAACCTGTCGGGTTTTCATGGCGTCCGGCTCGTGGCCGGGGACGTGCGGAGTCTCGCCCCCATGGCGGGACTCGACGCGGTCGTCAGCAACCCGCCCTACATCACGGACGGTGAATGGGAGGCGCTCGAACCCGAGGTGCGCGTCTTCGAGCCGTCCGGGGCCTTGCGCTGCGGCCCCGACCCACTCGGCCCCTACCGCGCCGTCGCCGAGTGGTCCGCCGCCTCCCTGCGAGCCGGCGGAGTTCTTGCGTGCGAACTGGGGGTGGCTCAGGCCCGCCGGGCGGCCGCCCTCAGGAGGCTGCACCGGAACCTGAAGTGGCAGACGGGCCTGCGAGACCTGGCGGGAAGGCTGCGCGTCGCGGTCTGGCGGAGGTGTGAATAGTGATCCAGTGACCGAGTGATCGAGTGATCAAGATGGGGAAGGCCTTCGAAGCCCGGTTAAGACCGTTCATCGTAGCAGCCGATGGCAGTCGACGCGGTCGGCTTATGCCGGCCCCTACAGCAGCAGCCTTTCTGCCGCGGTTGAATCCCAAATCCAATCCACCAACTTGTGAATGTTGGTTTTTCCGCCCGATGCGCGTTCGCTACTTCAGGTGGCCTTCAACCTTGCTCTTGATGTCCCGGTAGTTGGTGTTGACGGAGTAGACTTCCTTGAAGAGGTCTATGCTCTCGTCGTCTCGGCCCTGTTCGGCAAGGGTTTCGGCGAGGTCGTACTTCAGGCCGATGTAGGCCTCGTCCGTGAAGCCCGGAGCGGCGATGCCTTTGCGGTACCACTTTTCGGCCAGTTCGGCGAGGCCCTTCTCCCGGAAGCATATGCCCAGCATGGAGCAGCATTCGACGAAGTACTGGGGGGACCGCGCGGCTATCTGGAACTCGCCGATGGCTTCGTCCATCAGCTCCATTTCCTTGTAGGCGATCCCCAGGTTGTAGTGGGTCGAGTAGTCCTCCTCGCCCACCTTCTGCTCCACGCCGCGCTTGAATTCCTCGAACACCTCCTCGAAGGACATCTCCTCGGGGGACTTGTCCTCGACGTAGGCCTCTTCTTCAGGAGTCTGGAGGCCGTCGAGCGCGGCGCCGAGTTCGGAGGCCAGGTCGAAATACTCGTCCTTGGGAGCAGCCTCCGAGAAGGCGTCCCGGTCCTGAGCCAGGACTTCGTCGGGCAGGAGTTCGCTGAGAGTCACCTTCAACTTGGTCCTGCTGCGCGTGCCCGTGGCCCTGAGGGGCGGCTCCTCCCCTTCCGGCGCGCCCGTCGCCATGTCCAGGCCGGAGGGTTCACCGGCCGCCAGTGCGGCGTCGTGCTCCGCCGACTCCTCGAAGAGTTCCGACGCGTCGAACTTGGCCGACGCCTCGCCGGAGGCCTCGGCCTCCGCCCCCGGCGCAGCCACCTGCGCTTCTTCCAGCACCGCTTCGCCGGCGGCTTCCACCGGCGTCTCGGCCGCCGGCTCTTCGAGCGCCGCTGGCGCGGGCTCCACCTCCGGCACGGCGGCGGCCACCTCCTCGAACTTTCGGCGGAATGCCACGACCCTGTCATCGCCCGGCCACTGGTCTTCCATGGCCTGGAGCGCCCTCTTGGCTTCGCCGAAGAGCTCCTGACTCAGGTAGAACTCGGCCTCTTCAAGCTGTTCGAGGATTTCGGTGTCGGCCGCGATCTCCTCGTCCGACAGCTCTATGGCCAGATCGTCTTCCGGGGGCGCTTCACCGGCGGCGCCCTCTTCGGGCTCGCGGATAAGCACGTCTTCCTCCTCGGTGGTCTCTTCCGGCGGACCCGCCTCCACCTCCAGGTCCAGGTCCGCGAATGAGGCCTCGTCGTCCGAGGCTTCCGCGGGAGCGGAACCCTCGGCAAGAAGGTCCGATTCACCGCTCTCGGAGGAGGCCTCGGTCTGCGCCTCCACCTTCACCTCCTCGGACTCTATGGGCTCGGGCTCATCGAGGGAAATCTCGATATCTTCGCCCGCCTCCTCTTCCGCTTTCTTCTCGCTGACCGGCACGAGGAGTCCGAGGTCCAGCTCCAGGCCCCCGTCCGTCTTGTCCCCGGTCTCTTCGACGGCGGCAGGCGCTTTGTCCGACGGGCCTTCTTCGAGGACGATCTCCACGGGGACGTCGCTCTCACGGGAAAAGGTGAGGAGCGCTTCGTTTGCTGGATCGATGGCCCGCGCCTCCTCCAGAAGATTCTCGCAGGTCTCCGCCTCGCCCTGGTCCCTGAATATGGCCGCCAGCTTGATGATCTGCTTGACGGCCTTATCCGTCTTGTCCTGCTTGCGGTAGATCGCGATCAGCTTCTGGTGCGCATGAATGTGGTCGGGCACCTTCTTGAGAATGGACTGGAGTTCGGCGATGGCCTTGTCAGCAAAGCCGTACTTCAAAAAGACTTCCGCCTCCGTGAGCTGCTCCCGGATGATCTCGGCGGCCCGGGCGTCCAGCACCTTCTGTCTGCCGTCCGGCTGCGGGGAGACGGAAGGCACGGGGCCCGACTCTGTCATTTCGACGTCTGGGGCGCCGACCTGCTCTGCGGCTTCGCCGGCCGTCGTCAAAGAGAGGGTCACATCCGGCTGCGGGAGTTCCAGGTCTTCCACTTCGACTTCGATCTCCATCTCTCCGGTCTCGTCGGGACGCACCCCCCCGGGCGCAGCCTCCCCTTCTTCCGGCTCTGCCCCGCCGTCGTGCTCGGCCTTGTCCCAGGCATCTTCGGGCGTGCTGACAGAAGCGGGCGCTGCTTCGGGTGCCGCGCCGCCGAGCGCCTTGAGCTTCTGCGCGTGCGCAGGTTCGGTCGGATCGAGTTCCACCAGTTCGCTCAGGGCCTCGCGCGCCTTTTCCGTATCGCCATGTTCTTCGGCTGACGCGGCCAGGGACGCCAGCGCCCCGATGAGGCTGTCGGTGGCCCGGTTGGTGCGGTATACGCCGCACAGGCCCGACAGACTGCCCGGGTGCCCCGGCGCGAAGTGCAGTATCTCCTGGTAGAGCGCCTCTATTTCAGGCAGCCTGGAATCGTCGCAGTGGGCGGACCAGCGGTCCACGACCTCGCATGCCTGGTCGTAGCGCTTCTGTGCGACCATGAGCCGCACCTGGCGTGCGCGGGCCTGACTGCTGTCGGGGTGGCTCTCGAGAAGCTCGGCACAAATGGCCTCGGCCTCGTCGTACCGTCCGTCCCCGGAGAGCGTCTCGATTTTGAGCAGGAGCAGGGACTCGGCCGTCGGGTGGCGCTCGAGCAGGCCGTCCAGCATCTCGAGTGCCTGCGGCGCCTGGCCGTGGCTGAGCAGGTTCTTGATCAGACTCTCGAGGGCCCGCAGGTTTTCAGGCCCGAGCTGGAGCGCGCGTTCGAAGAGCCTGGCCGCCTCCTTGACGTAACCCTGGGTCACGAGTTCGTTTGCAGCCCTCAGGTACTCCTTTACGCCCTCGTTCTTCCGGTCGAGCTTGAGGTAGTTGTCCCCCAGCTGGATCCTCGCCTTGATGTTCTCCGGTTCGATCTCGAGGATTTTGTTTTGGACCGCCACGAGCGCGGCCAGGTTCCCGGCCTTCGCCAGAAGTTCAGCCACCTCGCCGTAGGCGAGGCGAGCTTCCCTGGCAAATCCCTGCTGCTCGGAGAGGGACGCGAGCATCTCCCACGCCGGGAGGTTCTCGGGTTGTTCACGCGTCGCGATCTTGAGCGACGCCACGGCCTTCGTGGCGAATCCGCTCTTGTTGTAAAGTTCGGCGACCTTCAGGAACATGGGGACGGCCGCCGTCTTGTTGCCCATGCGGAGATACAGGTTGCCGATCTGGTTGAGGACCTGAATGTCCCTGGGGCTGTCCTCCGCCAGCTTCTGAAGCTCCTTGACCGCATCCTGCAGGCGGTTGGCCCGGATGTACTTTTCCGCGTTCGACCTGGTCTTGACCCGGTCCAAAGCCATCAGCCGCCTCCGCCAGCGACGCGACGAAACGTCATTCGGTGCTCCCGGGTCGGGCCGAGTGTCCGCAGGGCCTCGAGGTGTTCTCGAGTGCCGTATCCCTTGTTCCTCAAGAGTCCGTACCCCGGAAAACTTTCTGCAAGCCGTCTCACCATGCGGTCCCTGTATACCTTGGCCACGATGGAGGCCGCGGCGATACTCGCCGACCGAGCGTCGCCATGTACTACGGTCTGTCCCTTACAAGATAACTCAGGCCACTGCAAGCCGTCCACCAGGACCCAGTCGGGTTCGGCGGTCAGGCCCCGCACTGCCATTGCCATGGCTTTCAGGGTCGCACGCAGAATGTCGGTTCGGTCGATTTCCGCGGCGTGCACCACCCCTACAGCCCAAGCGTGGCCGTCTTCCGTCAAACGGTCGAACACACGCTCCCGGCGGGCTTCGGGAATGGTCTTGGAATCACGGTACAGACCGAGCTCCCTGCTCGGATCCAGGATGACGGCCCCCGCCACGACGGGACCGAACAACGCGCCGCGTCCTGCCTCGTCCACGCCCGCCACGTACGAGAGCCCTCGTTCTCGCAGAGCTCTCTCCAGGGCAAGCAGGTCCGGCACGGTCAGCCTCCGATCAGTCCTTCCTCAACTCTTCGATACGGGCCTTCTTGCCCTTGAGTTTCCTGAGGTAGTAGAGTTTGGCGCGGCGGACCTTGCCCAGGGACACGACTTCGATCTTGCCGATGATGGGGCTGTGGATGGGGAAGATCCTCTCCACGCCGATCCCGCTCGAGATCTTCCTGACGGTAATCGTTTCCCGGATACCGCCGTGCTTGCGGGCGATGACCACACCCTTGAACACCTGGATGCGCTCCTTCTCGCCTTCCCGGACTTTGACGTGGACGCGAACGGTGTCGCCCGCCTTGAAGTCCGGGACGTCCGTCCGCATGCCGGTCTTTTCCAGTGCACTTATGCTATTGCTCATGGTTTGCCTCCACAGCGTCTCTATCCCGAAGCAGGTCCGGGCGCTTGACTCGCGTCAGTTCTACGGATTTTTCACGGCGCCACCGCCTGATGGCGGCGTGGTCGCCCGAAAGGAGTACGTCGGGTACGCGCCAGCCCCGGTACTCGGCCGGCCTCGTGTATTGAGGGTATTCAAGCAGCCCCAGGCTGAAGGATTCCTCCTGAGTCGAGGCGTCGTCGCCCAGGGCGCCGGGCAGAAGCCTGATGACGCTGTCCGCCACCACCATGGCCGCCGGTTCGCCGCCCGACAGGACGTAGTCGCCGATGGACAGCTCGCGGTCCACCAACTGGTCCACGACCCGCTGGTCGATGCCCTCGTACCGCCCGCACAGGAGGGTGAACCCGGGCAGTTCCGCGAGTTCGCCCGCCACGGATTGATTGAACCTCTCGCCCTTTGGGCTCAGGTAGATGACGGGTGACGGGCACGACTGCTCCGATTTGAGGTGTTCCACGCAGCGGAAGACCGGGTCGGGCATGATCACCATGCCGGGACCTCCCCCGAAGGGTGAGTCGTCGACCGTGTGGTGCCTGTCGAGGGCGAAATCACGGAAATTGTGCAGATGGACCTCGGCCACGCCGGATTCGATGGCCCGTTTGACGATCGAGTGGGCCAGGAAGCCCTCGCAGATTTCCGGAAACAGCGTGAGTATGTCAATCCGCATCGTCTTCTCCGGGCAGCCCCGGATATCCCTCGGGCAGGTCCGTCCTGATCGTCCGGCCCGCCTTGTCCAGCTCCACGCCAAGTCCCTTCACGGCGGGAACGTCCGCCTCGCCTTCGTCCAGGCGCAGGTGGAAAGTCCAGTAGGCCGGCCCCTGACTCACACCGGCCACTACGCCTATGCGCCCTCTGCTTCGGTCCACCACGGCATAGCCGAGGACTTCCCGGGTGTCGAAGACGTCGGGGCCTTCCTCCGGAACCTTGTCTTCCGGCAGGAATACTTCCGCACCCTTGTGGCGCGCGGCCTCATCCGGATCGTCTACTCCCTTCAGCTTGAGCACGGTCCCCTTGTCGTAGGCGAAGCAGGTCTCCACCTCGAAGGACTCGGTACGATCCCCGCTCGTGCCAAGCTGCAGCACCTCGCCGGCTTCGAACAAACGGAAATCGTCCATGTAGCGCTCCAGCCACATCCCGCCCTTAGCACCCCGGGGCTTGCCAATTCGCGCTACGGCGATCACTCTCATGGGTTCCGGCCGCACATCCTGCGCACTAAACCGCCCTCAGGGACGGCACCGCAGTCCGGTGTACACCGCGTCGCCGACCCGCCGGTGGTCTTCGGCGAAAGGCCAGGGAAATAAATCCCTCAGGCCTGTTCGCTCTTCCGGGAGAGGGCGATGAGTTTGTTGACCTGGGCGGACGGCTGAGCCCCCCTGGCCAGCCAGTAGTCCACCCGCTCGAGGTTGACCCTGATCTCGGAAGGATTCGGGAGCGGGTCGTAAATCCCCACTTCGTCCACGTTCCTTCCACCCGGCCTGTTGCGGCTGTCCGACACGACCAGCCGGTAAAAGGGGCGGTGCTTCCTACCGATTCTCTTAAGTCTTATTGCCAGCAACGTTACCTCCTCGCTGCTTGTTAACCAAGCGCAAATGCAAATATTACAGTTTTCAAGGCCTTCCTGTCAATACTGGCACGGCTTCCGGGCCGACGGTGCCGCGTCCCTCCGAAGAGACACGCGTGGAGCGAGGCACCGGCTCGTTCTCCGGCCCTCGCTCCACGATGTGCGATCACTGTGGCAGGCGGCCTCCCCCCGGGGTCAGCCCTCCTGCTCCGCCTCCTGCTCCTTCTTGGCTTCTTCGATGATCTTCGCCTGGGTCTGGGCGGGCACCTCTTCGTACTGGAAGGCCTCCATGGTAAAGGTTCCACGGCCAGCCGTGAGCGACTTCAAGGTAGAAGCGTACGTCAGCATCTCGGCCAGGGGGACCTGGGCCCTGATGACCTGGTTGGCCCCCTTCTGAGACATACCCTGAATGCGGCCGCGGCGGCTGTTCAGGTCGCCCATGACGTCTCCCATGTTCTCTTCGGGCACGATGACCTCGACGGACATGACCGGTTCCAGCAGGGTGGGCTTGCACTTCTGCATGGCCTCTTTGAAGCCCATGTGGGCGGCTATCTTGAAAGCCATTTCCGAGGAGTCCACGGGATGGAACCCGCCGTCGAAGAGCGTGATCTTGAGGTCCACAACCGGGTATCCGGCCAGAACTCCGCGCTCAAGGGATTCGAGCATGCCCTTTTCGACCGCTGGAATGAAGTTGCGGGGCACCGAACCGCCGAAGATCTCGTCCTTGAACTCGAAACCGCCGCCCCGGGGCATGGCCTCCATGCGGATCTGGATGTCGGCGAACTGGCCGTGCCCTCCGGTCTGCTTCTTGTGCCGGGCGTGAACCTCCGCCTTGCCCTTGATGGTCTCCTTGTAGGGGACTTTCGGCTGCTTGATGTTCATCTCGACGCCGTAGCGCCTCTGGACGCGGGCGGCCACGATCTCGACGTGCTGGCTCCCCGAACCGGACACCAGCGTTTCGTGGGTCTGGGGGTCCCGGCCGATCTTCAGGCTGGGGTCCTCCTCGGCGATCCTCTGAAGCGCAACCATGATCTTCTCTTCGTCGCCGCGCGACTTCGGTTCCACGGCGAATGAGATCGCGGGGATGGGGTACTTCACAGGCGGGAACACAGAGATCTTCTCCTTGGCGCAGAGCGTGTCGCCAGTGAGCGTCTCCTTGAGCTTCATGACGGCCGCGATGTCGCCGGCGACGACCTCGTCGCACTTTATGTGTTCCTTTCCCCTGAGGAAGAACAGGCCCGCCATGCGCTCCTGAGCGTCCTTGGCCGGGTTCACGAGCACCGAATCACCGGTAACCTTGCCGGACACGACCCTGAAGACGGAGATTCTTCCCTGCTGGGGATCCGAGATGGTTTTGAAAACGAAGACCCCTGCGGGAGCTTCCGGATCCGCGGAGACCGGCACGAGGTCTTCTTCACCCTCGACCTTCGCCGCGAAGGAAGGCCGCTTGTCGGGCGACGGTGCAAACTCGACGAGGAAGTTCATCACGTCGGAAACGCCGACGTTCTTTGCCGCCGAGGCGCACAGGACGGGGAATATCTTGTCCTGCGCGACGGCGATCTTGAGTGCAGAGGTCAGTTCCTCGGGCGTCAGGTCGCCGGCCTCGAAGTACTTCTCCATGAGTTCTTCGTCCAGTTCGGCCACCATCTCGACAAGTTCCGCGCGCTTGGCGGCCACGTCGTCGCTCAGATCGGCGGGAATGTCCTCCTCGGTGTACTCGCCCGAGTCGTCGTCCTTGTAGCGATGGACCCTGCCGTGGACCAGGTCGATGACACCCGTGAAGTCCTTTTCCTGGCCGAGGGGCAGGAAGACGGGGACGGCGAGCCGGCCGAAGGTCTCGTGGATGCTCGCGAGGGAGCGGTCGAACGACGCGTTTTCGCGGTCCATCTTGTTCACGACGAAGATTCTGGGAACCTTGAATTCCTCTGCGTACTCCCAGGATTTGCCGGTCATGACCTCGACCCCTGACACGGAGCTCACGAAGACCAGGGCCGCGTCGGAGATGCGCACGGGACCGCGGGCGTCGGCAATGAAGTTTCCGTAGCCCGGCGTGTCGAGCACGTTGATCTTGCACTTGTTCCATTCCACGAAGGCCAGGCTCGTCGAGATGGAAAACTTCTTCTCTATCTCATCGGGCTCATAGTCCGTTGGAGCCGTACCCTCTTCGACCCTGCCGAAGCGGTTGATGCTCTTGGCGGCGTACAGCATGGCCGAAACGAAACTGGTCTTTCCGGTCCCGCCGTGGCCAATCAGTGCGACGTTGCGGATATCCTGCGGCCCATAAACCTTCATAGCCCCTCCTTAGCGTCGTTTTCGATCCGGATTCCCGGAAAAATGCAGAACGTATTCTATAGGGTTCCCCGAAGGGCGTCAAGAAACCTCAGGGGCCCGCGGGGCCAGGTACAAACCCAGTCGGTTCAGCGACTTGCCGGCGCGCGCCGCCGCTCCCTCCCCGGCCCCGCACTCCGCCCTCGCCCTGCCGGGCGGCGGATCGCACGACGGCATCCCTCAGCCTGGCACTCGCCCGGGGTGCAACTTGCAAAAACAGGTTTCATGCGTTACTATTTGCAACGAGGATTCGGGGAGGGAGTATTCTAAATGCCCGATGGGCTTGGAGGATACTCCTTGTTTCATACTTTTTCCAAGCATCAGCCCTGCGGGGCGCCTCGCGCCGAACTCCCTCCAGACTGCCCCCGCTTGGACCCGCCGAGAAAACCAGCCGCCATCCCTGTCGAACGCGCCGGGAGGACGCCGACGGTCCGCCTGGCTCGAATTACGTCCGCGCGGCGGCGTCGATCGCGCCCTCCGCCGTGATACCGGTTGCACGGGTCCGGCACCCTTTGCCGGCGATGGATTAAGGCATGCGTCAAAGAACGGATTTGAGAAAGGAAGTGAGTATGAAGATGAGATTCAGGGTGAGACCCTCCTGGATACTGGGGGCCGCCGCGATGGCCGCGGCCGTGGTCCTGGTGGCGCCCAGGAAGACGAACGCCATCCCCGCCTTCGCGCGCAAGTACAACGTTAGCTGCTTTACCTGCCACACGATCTTCCCGCACCTGAACAAGCTGGGCTACACCTTCCGGCGCCTGGGCTACAGGATGCCGCCCGACTGGGAGGGGACGAAGCCCCCCCAGAAGATTTCCAGCCTCGACGAGAACATCCCCTTCAAGCTCACCAACGCCATGGCCACCTTCGTGCGCTCCAACGTGACCTGGGACACCGCCCCGAACGACCAGGGCAAGAACAAGACCACGTCGAGCATCAACCTGGCGGAGGCTTCGCTCTTCGCGGGCGGTTCGGTCCCGCACAGCAACCTCTCCTATTTCGGTGAGTACGTCATGTACGAAGACGGCGGTTCGGATCTCGAACGCTTCAAGGTGGACTGGACGGGCGGCAACGTCGAGAACTCCTACTTCGTGGGCATCGGCAAGGCCCACCTCCAGACGGGCTACGCGGCCTCAAGCAGTATGGGCCTGACCGACGACGACTCGCCTCTGGCCTTCACGACCGTGTCCCCCAACGGGTTCTCCTTCGACCAGAGCACGGGGATGGTGGAAGGGGGCTACACGTACATGGCACCCAACTACAAGTACATCGTCGGGCTGACCGTCAAGGTCACCAACGGCGTTGACGCCAACGGCGAGGGCATCACGTCCGGCAGCCAGTACAACCACAAGGACCTCTGGTTCGGCGGGGACTTCCTCTTCGGCGAAAACGGCAGCGTGTCCGTCATGTACTACAACGGACGCAAACCGCAGGAGCAGAACGCCGACACCCCCGACGCGTTCCTCTACCAGCCCAAGGCCACCCGTTGGGGACTGTTCGGCCACTACATGTTCTTCGACCACCTCGATATGTTGGCCGGGTACGAAGGGGGCCGGGAGGACTGGAAGGGACTCTCCACCGATCCCACGAACACGTTCAACAGCCATGCCTACTTCGGCGAGGCGGACTACTACGTCCACCAGGGGCTGGTGGTTTACGCGCGCTACGACCGGACCCACTTCGATCAGCCGGAGCCGGGTCTCGCGGCGACCAACGGACGGCTCTGGATGGCGGGGATCATGCAGACCATCACACAGAAGGGCAACGCCAAGGTGTTCGCCCAGTACACCGACAACCGCCAGAACGACCTGACCGGAGCCTCCACCGACGAGAAGGAAGCCCTTCTCGGGTTCGACTTCGGCTGGTAGCCACCTGCGCGCGACATTTAGGAGAACTCATATGAAAAGAAAAAGAATCGCGGAGTGGACAGGAGCGGGGCTGTTTCTTCTGGGAATGATCGCCACGCTGGGGTTATTCGCCCAGAGCGTGCCCCAGACCTTCCCCCAGGACAACGGCCCTTACAAACTGGACGTTTCCGGCTATCCCAAACAGATCCGCAAGGACTACAAGGTCTTTTCGGAGAAATGCGGCATCTGCCACAGCCTTGCCCGGCCGCTGAACACGACCATGACGACGGTTCAGTGGAAGCAGTACGTGAACAAGATGCAGCACAAGCCCGGGGCCATGATCGACAACAAGCAGGCCCAGGAGATCAAGACCTTCCTGGTTTACGATCAGGTGCACCGGAAGGACAAGAACCCCAAGAAGTTCTTTCCACCTATCGCCATAAAGTGACACAGGCGGAGCCCAGCCCCGCCCGGAGGAAAAGCCCTCCGGGCGGGGCTGGCGAGCGCCTTCACGGCATTCGGCTGGAGGCCGCGATCTTCTGAGAAATCGGAAGACGCGGCCTTTTCTGGTATTGTGACAGGGGGCGGTCCGGGGTGATGAGGCGAAGGCCGAAATGCCGAGTGCCTCAGCTCTGAAGCCGCTGGATCTCTTCCTCGACCTCGCGGAACAGCCGGTACTTGCTCTCGTGTTCGCGGATGCCCTGGGCGAGGATCTTGTCCAGCCTTTTGACGTCCTTCTTGGCCACGGTGATGTTGGCACCCAAAATGAAGGCGGAGTTCGTGTCCATGGTCGAGAGGTCCGCCGAGATGAACGCCACGAACATACTTCGCCGCACTTCGGGGGGCAGCAGGTTGATGTGCTGCAGAATGCCGTAGCCTCCCTCGGGATCGTCCGGAAGCCTGTTGTCCACGGTTATCAGGGAATACGACTTCTTCTCGAGCGCCTCGAGGGCCGCCTTCTTCGACGAGGCCACTTCCGGAACGTAACCGAGTTTCTCAAGGGCCTCCGAGATGGCCAGTTGAAAGAGTGCCTCGTCCTCGCAGACCAGCGCCCGGCGATCCTCGTCCACGCCCAGGGATCCATCGGAGCCGCCCTTGACCTCTACGCCGAGCTGTTCGAGCACCGCGGCGGTCACTTCCCTCTTGAGACGCTCCCAGCCGTCCGTGCCCGGCGCAGGGAGTGCGGCCGTCTTCGGACGTTCAGGGACAGCGGCGGACTCTTCTGCGGGGCCGCCGTTCCGGTCCCCCCCCGCTTTTCCCGAACCGGCCTTCACTGCAGGCGGGGCCACGGGGATGCCTCCGCCGCAGGAGGGGCACTTCATGGTCGTGGGCTTCTCCGGCAACCGCGCGTCGTCCAGGGTAAACACCTTTCGGCACGAGGGGCAGGCAATGCGCATGGTCACTCCATGAGGTCCTTGATGTCCACGTCGCCGGCCCCCAGGTCGAGAGCCGGCGGCTCTTTCGAATCCGGCGGGTCTGGCTGGCCGAAACCGAACCGGCTCTTCTTGGGGGCCTCGACCTCCGCTTCGCCTTCCTTGGGAGCGCCGCCCGGCTTGCTCTCGCCGGACGTGCCCGAGATGCCCGACATCCTCAGCGCAAGGTTGGGTGCGTTGGTCGCGTAGGACAGCGCAGTTTCCTTTGTTACGGTCCCTTCGCGCCAGCAGCGCTCCAGTTCCATATCGAAGGTCTGCATACCGTCGAGGGTGCCGTCGTTCATGGCGTCCAGCAGGGTCTTTCCCTCGCCTTCGCCCTTCTGGATGTATTCGCGGGTGCGCTCGCTGGACCGCAGGATTTCGCAGATTGCGAGCCGCCCCGAGTTGTCCTGGTTGGGCACCAGGCGCTGGCTGATGATCCACTTGAATGTCTGTGAAAAGCGCGTCCTGATCTGCTGTTCCTCATTCTTGGGGAACACGCCGATGATGCGGTCCACGGTCTTGCTGGCGTCGATGGTGTGGAGCGTGGACAGCACGAGGTGCCCGGTCTCGGCGGCTTCGAGGGCTATCTCCATGGTTTCCATGTCCCTCATCTCGCCCACGAGTATCACCTTTGGCGCCTGCCTCAGCGCCGCCCTGAGCGCCAGTGAGAACGTGGGCACGTCGGCCCCCAGTTCCCGCTGGTTGATGGTGGACTTCTTGTGCTTGTGGAGGTATTCGATGGGGTCCTCGATGGTGACGATGTGGTAGGCCTTGTCCATGTTGATCTTGTTGATGATCGCGGCAAGGGTGGTGGACTTGCCGTTGCCCGTCGGCCCCGTCACGAGGACGATGCCGTTGCGCTCTTCGGCCACCTTGTTGATCTGTTCCGGAAGGCCCATCTCCTCCACCGTCGGCACGCCGTTGGGGATGACCCTGAGCACGATGCTCAAGGTGCCACGCTGGGAGAAGATGTTGACGCGGAACCGCGTCTTTCCCGGGATGGAATGGGAGAGGTCCACGGACCCCATCTTGAGCAACGTGCGGATGAGGTGCCTGTCGTTGCGCATGAGGTGGAGCGCGATCTGCTCGGTCTGGTAGGGCGAGAGCCGCCCGAGCCCCTTGATGGGGACCTCGACCAGCTGGCCGTTGACCTCGACCTGCGGGGCGCGCCCCACGGAAAAGTTCAGGTCGCTGACCTGCGGCGAAAAGGACAGCATGAAGTCCAGCAGAGCATCCATCTGGCTGAGCACATCGACCTCCGTTTTCTCAGCAGACCGCAGCGGCCGGCACCCGCAGCTCACCGTATCAGGATGCCTTCTGAGCGAAGGAATTGCAACCTCGGGGACAGAAGTGATCCAGTGACCAGCTGATCCAGTGATCGAGTGATCAACTGATCAAGCCAGGCAGGGTGGGCCTTCATGCCCGCTTTTTTTCTCATAATCGGCACCCGTTGTGTGTCTTCGACAGCGCTCGAATCGGCACGACGATGATGGTGGGTAGCGCCGCCTGGCGGCTTTAGCCCGCCCTGCGCGGCTTCACTTCCCCTGATCCAGGCGTTGGTCCTTCTCAGCCATCGAGCTATAATATGTGGTCAAGGAGGTCATCATTCATGAAGAGATGTTCGGCCCGTCGGCTGTCCGCATTCCCGGCGCTGTGTGCATGCCTTTTTCTCGTAGCCTGCAGTCTCATGTTCACCAAGATCTCGGACATCAACGCCCACCCGGACAAGTACGAGAACAAGACCGTAACGGTCAGCGGAAAGGTCACATCGGTCACCAAGCTTCCGTTCATGCAGGAAGGGTTCTTCACCCTGGACGACGGGTCCGGCGAAATAACCGTCGTGACGAAGGACAGCCTTCCGGCGGAAGGCGACCGGAAGACCGTGACGGGCACCGTGCAGTCGGCGGTGACCCTCATGGGACGCTCCTTCGGTGTCACGATCCAGGAGAAGGACTGACGACCCGGGGCGGACCCTTTCGGCCGTTACGCGTACCGCCAGGCGGCATCTTTACAGACAGGTGCGTCGCGCAGACGGCGCGCACCCGACCTTGAAGACGGAGGACGACCCATGGCCGAAAAAGAAAAGTACGGAATCTACGCCGAGACGTCCAGGGCTTTCGCCGAGACGCTCCAGGCTACGCGTGACGCGCTGAAGGAGCGGGGATTCGGCATTCTCTGGGAAATCGACGTGAAGGCCACCATGAAGGCCAAGATCAACGCGGACTTCACCGACTACGTCATCCTCGGTGCCTGCAATCCCCCGATCGCCCACCAGGCGCTGAGCGCCGAGCCGAACATCGGGCTTCTGCTCCCCTGCAACTGCATCGTTCGGCGCGAGGGTGACAAGACCGTCGTAGGCGCCATCGAACCCCACGAACTCATGGGCCTCACGCAGAGAACCGACCTGAAGCCCTTCGCCGACAAGATCGCGGAAACCCTCACCGAGGTGGTCGAAGCCGCCGTGAAATGACGCTCCGCCCCCGCGTGAAGATCGACGGAAGGAGAAAGACGGCTGGGACGAGCCGTCGAAGGCCTTCACACGGCTTTGCCCTTCACTCCTTCACTTCCTCACCCCTGCACCGCGCCGGAGGCGCACCAACCGCGGAGGCGCGGGGGGCTGCTTCGCAGACAGGTTAGAGGTTAGAGGAAAGAAGGAAGAGGCAGGACGGTGGCAAGGGGGCCTTCGAAGGCCTGCCTGCGACTCGATCACTCGGTCACTGGGTCACTCGATCACCGGAATAAACCACAGAGCACACAGAGGGCACAGAGAACAATGGGATCTCACAGCGAGGCTGTGAGGCGGTGAGAACACGATGAAGAAGGGGCTGTCTCCCAAGGGCTAAGGGCGAAAGCCCGTGGATAAGAACGACCGGGGCCGGGCCTTCGAATCAAGGATGAAAAGGGAGGACGCGAGGATGCCCGCAGGGTGGCCCGAGCATCCACCAAACAGGTCTGCCAGGCAAAACCGGTGGATATCGAGCGAAATGGTGGACGCCGCTTCGCAGGGGCAACCCTACCCGTCACAGAGGCCTGCCGTCTGCCGTTTGCAGGATCACCCACCATTATGTCTCTTGGCGATCTTCGCGTCTCGGCGAGAGGCAATCGGCCTCCGCAAGCAAAGGCCGCGACAGCGGCCCGTCCCGAGCCGTCTTTAAATCCGCAATCCCAGATCGCATTCCTCCCCTACTCCCATCCTCACCGTTCAAATCAAAAGCCGCAGGCCTCTGCGGCCTCTGTGTGCTTCTGTGGTTAATTCAAGTGATCAAGTCGTGCGCGACCTTCGAAGGCCCGTCCCCAGCTGTCTTTTAAATCCAAAATCCCAAATGGACCCTTCAGCCTTGAAAGCCGGCTTGGAAGAAGCCGCATAAAATCCGGCCGCCGGCCGGATTTTATCAACTCTCTCGCCTGACGTAGACCTGCGAGGCGAGGTCCCTGTCGACGGCGAACTGCGAGTGCCCGCAGCGGAACACGACGGTGGGCGTCTTGCGCACCAGGCTGATGCCGTCTCCCGGGTGAATGCCCATGGACAGAAACTTCTGCATATCCGAACCGTGCGGCGTAGACAGGTAGGCGATGGTTCCGCTCTCGCCGTCGGACAGGGCGCTCAGCTGGGCGATCACGGGGTCGACGGTGCGGCTCGCGCGCTTGCAGCAGGCCCCCTCGGGGATGGGCTGTCCGTGGGGGCAGACCTTGGGGTGGCCGAGGAAGGTGCAGACCTTCTCCGCGAGCCCCTCGATCAGCGAGTGCTCGAGCACGCAGGCCTGGGCCTCCATGCTCTCCTGGCCGACGCCCATGAGGTCCGCCAGCAGTCGCTCGGCCAGCCTGTGGCGGCGGATGGCGCGCCTGGCTACGGCCAGGCCTTCGGGGGACAGCGTCAGTCCGTCCCCGTCCACCCAGCCCTTCGCCGCCAGCCCCAGGCGCTCCACCTCGTCGAGCGCTCCGTCGGGCAGGCCGAGGTCCTCGACCTGGTGCTGCCATAGAAGCTCGAGCACCTCCTGTTCGGCTTCGGATATGTCAGTGCCGTGAACCATGCAGGATCTCCTTCCACCGGGATTTCATCTGCCCGAGCGCGTCCTTTAAGGGACGCTGGTTTTCGTAACCGCAGTGCGGGCACCTCACCTTGCCGCAACCGTGCATGAGGAGCGTGCAGCTCGCGCAGGCTCCGCTTGTCTGGTCTTCGTCATACTTCTTGCGGCACATGGCGCAGGTGATCACAGCGTCACCCCCGTCGTCACGAGTATCCAGTTCAATGCCCAGCCCACCGCAAAGGCAATGACCATGATGACCACCGACATCAGAATGGTCACCTTCCAGCCCCGTTCCTTCCGCATGATGAGGAATTGGGCGATGCACGGGAGGAACAGAGTGAGGGTCACGGTCGCCACCAGAAGCTGGACACCGGTCAGAGCGTGGGCGTGCTGAAGGTCGTACAGGCCAGCCGCCCCGTAGTCCCGTCGGAAGAACCCGAACAGGAAAACCACCGCGGTCTTGGCGGGGAGGCCGAGAGCCTCCACCAGCGGGACGATGGCCTTAACGATCTTCGGGAAGAGCCCGGTGATCTGCCCCACCCAGATCAGGACGGACGCCAGGATGAAGAGGGGAAAGACTTCCAGGAAGTACCATCCCATGCGGCTGACCGTCTTGCTCCAGACGTTCTTGAGCGAAGGCATCCTGAGCGGCGGGAGTTCCATGAAGAAGGTGGGCTTCTCGCCCGGGAGGAGCCTGGCCATCAGGGTGCCGGCGAGGAGGAAGACGCCGAGCACGATGAGCGCCCACAGCGCCAGCGCCCTGGGGTGTCCCGCGAGCAGCGCCAGCAGGAGGCCGATCTGCGCCGAGCACGGGATGCTGAGCGCCAGCAGGAACGTGGCGATGACTCGCTCCCGCTTCGTCTCAAGGATACGCGTCACCATGGTGGCCATGGTGTCGCAGCCAAAGCCGAGCACCAGCGGGATGACGGCCCGCCCGTTCAGCCCGATCCGTTTGAAGATCCGGTCGAGCATCATGGCCAGGCGGGGCAGGTAGCCCGAATCCTCCAGCAGGGAAAAGGCCAGGAAGAAGGTGCCTACGATGGGCAGGACGATCGCCACCGCATACCGGACGCCCAGGGTGATGATGCCGTAGTCGCCCACGAACAGCGTCCGGATCCACAGCCACGGCAAAAGCGTGGCGAAGATGTGCTCCACCACCGGATCGATGTAGTGGCCGAACACCGTATTCTCCAGGAAGTCCACCAGGGTTCCCCCGCCGAATACACCCACGAATTCGTAGAGCCCCAGGTAAACGATCACGCCGAGTATGGGGAAGCCCGTCCACGGGTTCAGCAGCAGGCGGTCCGCCTTCTCCCGCCAGTTGGTTTTGCGGCCGGCGCCGTCCCCGTAGCAGGTGGCGAGCACGTCCTTCGCCGCGAGGTGGAAGGCCCTGGCCACCTGGGCGGTCACGGCTCTCGATCCGGAGGTGCCGCCCAGGCGCCGGAGCGCGTAGTCCACGAGAGCCTGATCCACCGGTGCCCGCTCGGCGGCCGTGGGGTCCTTCTCGAGGTGGTGGAGGGCCCAGAACCGCCAGGCCTCCTCCGGCAACCGGTCCCTGAGGGACTCCATCGCCTCCTCGATCTTCGCGGGAAAGGCCACGCGCGCCTCTCTTGGCGGCTCGACCTCCCCCGCCAGTATCTCCTTGAGCTCCCTGAGGCCCTGCTTCCTCGTCGCCACCATTTCGACGACGGGGACGCCCAGAGCGTCCGATAGCTTGCGGCTGTCCACGGCCACCCCCGACTCCCTGGCCTCGTCCATGAGGTTGAGCACCAGGACCAGGGGGCGTCCCAGCATGGTCAGTTCGAGGGTCAGCGGGTGCATGCGGGGCAGGTTCTTGGCGTCCACCACGTGCACGATGGGACCCTGGTCTCTCAGGAGGATGTCCCGCGAGACCCGCTCCTCGTCGGTGATGGGACGCAGCGAATACATGCCCGGCGTGTCCACGATCTCGCAGGAGCCCGTCGGGAGATCCACGGAACCTCTGGCTACTTCCACCGTGGTACCGGGGTAGTTTGAAACCACGGCGTAGGTACCCGTCAGCGCGTTGAACAGCACGCTCTTCCCCACGTTCGGGCTTCCCACGAGGAAGATCGTCTTTTTCGCTGAGGACACGCTGGGGGCGCCGCCGGCGCCGTGGCAGGATTGCGTGTTCCTTATAGCCATTCCCTTCTCTTCTTCCCTTCCTGGAGAAAATCCTCGACGTGTTCGTAGGCTTCTTGGAACAGGATGGCGATGTGAGGGTCATCGAGCGCGTAGATGGCGGACTGCCCCTCCCTGCGGAAGCGGACGAGCCCGAGTTGCCTGAGCATTCTGAGCTGGTGGGAAACCGCGGAGGGGGTCACGGACAGGTGATCGGCGAGCTGGTTCACCGGACTCTCCCCGAAGGACAGGAGGTGGATGATTCTGGCGCGCGTGGGGTCTCCAAGCGCCCGGAACGTCTCCGCCATGGCGTGATAGGTCCTGTCGCTGAAGGGCTGAAATCTCATGTCCTGCTTCGGCGGCTCCTCTTTCTTGCTGGCATTCATCTCGCTTACCCCCTTATCTGAGCATATGCTCAGATGCATCAATATATCGGATCGGAGGGGCCTTGTCAAGGCCGCCTGGAGTGCGCCTGGGCTGGAGGGTGATTCGACTGCGGTGCCCTGTGAAAGAGCCATTGAGGGTCGAAAGGTGCGGCGCTTCACCGCCGCCGGATGCTGCGTCGGGCCGGGCGGACCGGCGGCCGCGCGTCATCGCTCGTTGCTGTTACAATGACGGATTATGAACGTGACCGACGCCGTCGTCATACAGGAAGAGAGAGCTCTGCCCTCGGGCGGCCTGCTGGTTCGCCTGGGCGGGGGCCGAAGACCCTTCACCCTGACCCGCAGGGCCCTTTGCGCCGTCCGCAGATCGCTTTCGGACTGGGAGAACCGCCCCGGTCTCCGCTGGGTGGCCTTCGTAGCCGCGTCGCCCACGACGTTCCTAGCGGGGGCGGACTTCAGGGAGATCGACGGCCTGACGCCGTGGCGGGCCCTGACCTTCGCCCGCCTCGGCCAGACGCTCTACGGGGCCATGCGGCAGAGCCCGCTCTGGCTCGTTGCCTGCGTGGAGGGCGCCTGCATGGGCGGCGGCCTGGATTTCGCGCTGGCCTGTGACTACCGAATCGCGGCCAAAAGGGCGACCTTCGGACACCCGGGTCCCAGGCTCGGCTTCTTCACGGGGTGGGGCGGAACGGCGGCTCTGCCCGGACGCTCAGGCCGGGGTCGCGGGGCCCTGCTTTCGGGAGCCGTCCTGGAAGCGAAGGCGGCGCTCGACGCCGGGTGGATCGAGGAGATCGCCCCCGAGCCCGCGGCGCGGGCCGCCGCGAGGGCACGCCGCTCGGCCGCCCTGGACCTTTCTGCCCTCAAGGCCATGAGGCGCTGGACCTCTTGTCCGGTTGGCGCCGCCCTCCGGCTGGAACGCCTGACCGGCGTGACGCACGGGAGGCTCCATGATACCCTTTGAGCGTGCAACCGCGGGTGCTGAAACGGCGGCCGACAAGGGGGGAGGCGTGGCCGAATGACCATCTGGGATTACCTTCTTCTGGCCGTGACCGCTGCCCTGGTCCTCGAGGGGCTCTTCAAGGGCGCCGTGCGCCTCGCCTTCGGGCTCGCCGGCCTGTTTCTGGGATACCTCTACGCAGGGTACGTGGCTTCGCGCATCGGCGACCTGCTGACCTTTCTACCGCAGAACGCGCGGGGGCCCGCGGCCGCGGTGGCCGGCTTTCTCCTCATCCTGACCGCGGCGGTCTTCGCCGGTATCATGATCAACAAGCTGGTGAAGGCGGCAGGCCTGGGATGCCTCAACCGGGTGCTCGGTGCCGTTCTCGGATTCCTCTTCGCACTGTACCTGGCGGGCGGCCTGCTCCGCATGTCCGCTTCGCTCTCCCCGTCCCTGCACGAATCCGTGGCACGGGGCCCCGTGGTGCGGCTCATGTCCGGCTGGGCCTTTGGCCTGAGGGCGCTTCTCCCGGAGGCTGAACCTCGTCCGCCCGCTCCCCCGCCGCCAATCCCACCGCCGGACGGACGTACGGCGGCGAAAGGAGACGTCGCATGAACCAGCCGGTCCTCCTGCTCGTCCTGGCCGTCGCCCTGGCCTTCCTCGCAGGCGCGCTCGTCGTCGTTCTCGTCCGCCTGGGCAGGTCCGTCCAGTCCCGCGCGGACGCCGACCGGCTGAAGGAAGAACTCTCGTACCGCGTGGAGCAGCTCGCCGGTCGGAGCGCCGACGCGCAGGCCGTCGTCAGCCGGCAGCTCGCAGAAACCCACAGGCTCCTCCAGGAGCGGCTCGCCGCCCAGGAGGCGGCGCTCAGGGATCAACTCGCCCGTCAGACCACGTCCATGCAGGGTCAGACGACCATCCTGCAAAAGCACATGGAGGGCACCCACGCCACCCACGGCCAGGTCACCGAGTAGATCGGAATGGTCCACCAGGCCTCACTCCGCATGGTGGAACTCGGCAAGGACATCGAGTCGCTCCAGCGGCTGCTGAAGGCGCCGAAGACTCGAGGCGAACTCGGTGAGCTGGGCCTGGAGACGCTGCTGGGCGACATCCTGCCAAGAGACCGGGTGGTCTACCAGTACGGGTACAGCGACGGCCGCAAGGTCGACGCCATGATCCGTCTGGACAGGGGGCTGCTGCCGGTGGACGCCAAGTTCCCAGTTGAGGACTACCAGCGCTTCCTCGACGCGCCGGACGAAGAGAAGGAGAAGGCCCGGAAGGATTTCGTACGCAACGTGAAGAAGAAGATCGAGGAGATCGCCAGGCTCTACGTCCGGCCCGGCGAGGGCACCCTGCCCCTCGCGCTCATGTACCTGCCCGCCGAGTCCCTCTACTACGAGGCCTTCGTGGCGAGGGGAACCGAGGACGAGGACCTTTGGCGCTACGCCTTCGAAAAATCGGTGCTTCCGCTCTCGCCCGGCACCATGTCCGCCTACCTGAAGACGGTCGCCATGGGACTCAAGGCCGCGGCGGTGGAACGCAACGCCAGACAGGTCCTCGAACTGCTGTCGACCCTGGAGCGGGACCTGGACGGGTTCAAGGCTGCACACGAAGTGCTCGGCAG
>JBJKRE010000297.1:0-7920 GCA_046704825.1 Acidobacteriota bacterium | reverse complement strand
TCCCGGCGGGACCGCGCCTGGGCGACGTGGTGATCCAGGCCGAGGGCGTGGCGAAGGGCTTCGGCGACCGGCTGCTGGTCGAGGACCTCTCGTTCCTGGTTCCCCCGGCCGCGATCGTCGGCATCATCGGCCCCAACGGCGCCGGCAAGACCACGCTCTTCAGGATGATCGCCGGCCTCGAGACGCCCGATTCCGGCGAACTGAGAGTGGGCGAGACCGTGCAGCTGGCCTACGCGGACCAGGCGCGCAGCGACCTCGACGCCGGCAAGACCGTGGTCGAGGTGATCGGCGACGGCATGGACACGGTCCAGCTCGGGAAGGTGTCGGTGAACACCCGGGCCTACTGCGCGCGCTTCAACTTCACGGGCGCCGACCAGCAGAAGAAGGTGGGGGTTCTGAGCGGGGGCGAGCGCAACCGCGTGCATCTGGCCCGCACCCTGAGGTCAGGGGCCAACGTGATCCTGCTGGACGAGCCCACCAACGACCTCGACGTGAACACCCTGCGGGCGCTCGAAGACGCCATCGACGGCTTCGCCGGCTGCGTGCTGGTCATCAGCCACGACAGGTGGTTTCTCGACCGCATCGCCACCCACATCCTCGCCTTCGAGGGCGAGAGCGCCGTCGCCTTCTTCGAGGGCAACTTCCAGGAGTACGAGGAGGACCGCCGAAAGCGCTTCGGCGAGGAGGCCGCCCGCCCCCACCGCATCACCTACCGGAAGCTCACGCGGTAGATAAATATCGAGGAATCGGAATTCACAGTGAGGCGGTGAGACAGTGAGGAAGGACTTTGGTTGGACTATGAGTGTTGGGTTTTAAGTCGAGGTACAACTTCTCCGGGCACGCAAAGCGCCGTACGGCGCCAGATTTCCATCGGCCGTAGCTCAAGTCCCCAAGCAATTCTCCTCACCGCCTCACTGTGCAAATCAATATCTCGGATGGCTTCTCGTTTCTTTGCCGTCGACCGCGATCTGCGGTCGTTTTCCTGCCATCGACTGTCGTCCGTCGGCCATCGACCCCCCTCTTCACTTCCTGACTTCTTCACCCCCTCACTGCGCCGGCAGGCGCACGGCGGTCTGCGGTCGTTTTCCTGCCATCGACTGTCGTCCGTTCATGATCGACCGGCCTCCTCGGCAGGCCTGCCCAAATCCTCCTCACCTACTCACCTAATCTCCTGTTCACGGTCCCCAATGGTATGATGTTCGTCCGGATCGGAACACCGTAGGAGGTTGATATGGCGATCGGACGTGAGGACGTGCACCGTGGCACGGCGCGCCTGCGCGCGCTCTTCGTAATCCTGGCCCTGGGGATCTCGCTGGCGGCGGCCGCGGCCCCGTCCCTGACGGCGCAGCAGAAGGCCTGGCTCTCCCGCGCCTGGACCTTCCAGAAGAACGGCTGGACGTACGTCCACATCGAAGGCGGCCCGAGGGAGCGCGGCTTTCAGTACGGCTACCTCCTGGCGCCCGAAATCGCCAAGGGCATGAAGGGCGACCGCGTCTCCTGGGAGTACGACACGGCCCTGCCCTGGAGCTGGGTCGTCCAGAAGGCCTCGGCCATGTTCGACGGGGCGATCGGCCCCGAATACACGGCCGAGCTGGCGGGTATCGCCGAAGGGATGAGCGCGGCCGGCGTGCCGGCGACCCGCGACCAGGTCATGACCTACAACGCCATGTACGAGCTGATCTGGTACTGGTGGCCCAATGAGAAGAAGAAGCTGGGCAAGGAGCCCGTCATCGAGCCGCGCAAGGACGCCTGCAGCAGCTTTATCGCCACCGGAAAAATGACGGCGGACGGGGGCATCGTGCTGGGCCACAACAGCATGCAGAGCTATGCCTACCCCCTGCCCAACGTGGTCATCGACATCAAGCCCGACAAGGGCCACCGCATCCTCATGCAGACCTACCCCGGCTGGATCCACAGCGGAACGGACTTCTTCGTCACCGACGCGGGAATCGTCGGCTCGGAAACGACCATCGGCGGGTTCACGGATTACAAGGCGGGCGGCGTCCCCGAATTTGTGCGCGTGCGCCGCGCCATGCAGTACGCCGGCACCATCAAGCAGTGGTGCGACATCATGAAGAAGGGCAACAACGGCGGCTACGCCAACGCCTGGCTGCTCGGGAACGTGAACACCGGCGCCATCGCCCGGCTGGAGCTGGGCCGGAAGTACGTGGGTTTCGAGGAAAAATCGGACGGGTACTTCACGGGCTCCAACGTGCCCGTGGATCAAAAGATCCTCCGGTGGGAGACGGACGCGAAAGAGACGGACATCCGCTTCTCGAGCGTGGCGCGCCGCGTGCGCTGGCATCAGCTCATGAAGGAATACGCGGGGAAGATCGACCTCGAACACGCCAAGCGCTTCGAGGCCGACCACTACGACACCTACCTCAACAAGGTGGAACCGGACAGCCGGACGCTCGCCGCCCACTACGACCTGGACGCCGAGCCGGCCTTCGGTTCCCCCTTCGAGCCCAGCGGCAGCGTGGACGCGAAAGTCCTGGATTCGGCCATGGCCAGGAAGATTAGCATTGCCGTGCGCTTCGGTTCCCCGGCCGGCATGGCCTTCGACGCGTCGAAGTTCCTCGATGCCCATCCTCAGTTCGGCTGGATGAAGGACATCCTGCCCGACCGCCCCTCCGAACCCTGGACCGTCTTCACCGCCGGCGAAAAGCCACCGGCAGGGAAGTAGCGTCGAAGGCGCATTAACCACAGAGACCACAGAGCGCACAGAGGAAAAGAAACGGGTCTGGATTCAAAGGACGGCGGACGGAGGCCCCTCGAAGAAGGGCTTCTCACCGCAGAGGCGCGGAGGACGCAGAGAAAAGAAGGAGAACCTTGGTTTGAATGGCGGCAGGTCGTGGGCCTTCGAAGGCCACCATGCGACTATTCACTTGATCGCTTGGTCACTGGATATCCGCACCGACAGGCGCAATCAATCGATCAGCTGAAAAAAGCGGCGGGACCACGTCCCGCCGCTCTTTCTTTCCTAAGCGTGTGCTTCAGCGATTCAGCAGGGTCTTGAGCCTGGTCCAGTCGACGGACTCGAGCAGCCTGCGCGCCCGCCGGGGTTCGGCCTTCACGCTGACGACGATGGTCCTGACCACCGTGTGGGGCTTCTTGGGCGCGGGGGCCGCAACCATGGCCCTTACGCCGCCGCTCTCGCCCATGGACCAGTGGCCGAGGAAGACGTAGGTGATCCCCTCCTGCCAGCCGTAGTTGTCCCGCCCCTCCGAGTGGTAGCGGACGACCTTCGCACCGGCCAGGGACGGTTCCCTCGTGACTTCGCCGGATACGAAAGGCACGTCGAATTCGTTGGTGCTGAAACTGACGGAGGCCTTGACGTCGTGGGGGTCGTTGGCTTCGATCGTCTTGTCCACCTTCCGGTTCTGGGGCTCGTAGGCGGCCTTCATCTGCTGGCCGAGCTTCTCGAGCTTCGCCTGCAGGGCCTTGGCCTTGGCCATGTCGCCCCTGTTCAGGGCGGCCGTCAGTTCGGCGATGAGCTTGTCCTGCTGGGCCTGTCCCTCGTCGGCGCTGTGGTTGTTCATGGTCTCCCGGGCCAGGCCGGCCAGCTTGCCGTCGAGCCTGGCCTTGGCGGCGTCGATCCGCCCGCTGTCCTGCCACGCCACGTTGTATCCGACGGTCATGGGGCCGAAGTTCTCGGCGTTGATGCCCATGTTTCGGGGGGCCTTGACTTTCGTCCGTTCCACAAGTTCCCACCCCGCCGGCCCCTTCGGCGCGGACGCCTCGAAGGTACGGGAGACCCTCAGGACGTAGTCTTTCTCCGCCTGGGTCGCCGGGCGGACCTCTCCGTCGGCCCACATCGCCAGGCCCATGCCGGCCAGCAGTCCTGCCACCCCGAGCACCACCACGAATCTCTTCATACCTGCCCTCCTCTGAGCGTTTTCTGCCTTCATGGTTGTGAAGCCGCAAATTATAGACGAACTACGCCTTGTCTGGAACGGGCGCCGATGTCTACCGGCAGAGATGGTGGCGAAAAGGCTCAGTGGGCAATGGATTTGGGAATTGGGCTTAGACGGGCGCTACCCTTTTTGCCTTTCGGCTGCGGCTCCTAGCCATTCCTTTCGGGCTAGGATGTCCGGCGGGGTGATCGCGAGCCCAAACATCTTTGTCCAGCATGACGTAAGATTGTAGAGAAGGAGGCTCACATGGCACTCATTCTTCCATCCCTCTTTGCGGGCACGGGAATCCTGACCGGGCTCTTCATCGGCGGGTGCGCAAGCATCATCTTCATCATCCCCTTCTGGATGATCAGCAAGAAGGCCGGTTTCAGCCCGTGGTGGAGCCTGCTTTTCATCTTCCCACTGGCCGGACTGGTCTACATCTGGGTCCTCGGCTTCTCCGACTGGCCGTCCCTGAGGAACCGGCGCGGCGGGTGATGGAACAAGTGATCAAGTGATCGAGTGATCGAGTCGCGGGTGGACCGTCGATGGTCGATCGTCGACGGTCGACGGCAGAGCGCCTCGCGCCTGTCGGCGCAGTGATCGAGTGACCAAGTGACCAAGCAAATTGTCCCACGGGGGCCTTCGAAGGTCCTTCTCCCGCGCATTTCCCTTTGGGCCTTTGCGTTTTGCCCTCAGCCCCTGCGAAAAGACTCCTACCTTGGTTCACCACCGCCTCTAAATCCAGAGCACCTGGCGGTGCCGTGAGTAGGTGAGTAGGGAATTAGGTGAGTCCGAGGACAGCGGCCCTTCGAAGGCCTTCATCCAATGCCTCCCCGTCGTCATTCCCTTCCGCCGTCCTCCCATCCTCTCGTCCTCCCTGTTCATTTCTCCTTCAAAGGCCCGTCCCCCCCCGCCACTAAATCCGCAATCCCAAATCCCAATTCCCAAGTAACCTTTGTGTTACCCCCTTCCCCGCGTTATCCTCTAGGAAACCAAGGAGGGCCGCGGATCATGCCGGAAGCCATTCTCGCCATCGACCAGGGGACCACGGGGAGCACGGCGCTCGTCTTCTCCCGCGAGGGGAGCATCCTGGGGCGCGCCTACGCCGAGATCGCTACCCAGTTCCCCCAGCCGGGCTGGGTCGAACAGGACGCCGACGAGATATGGCACACGAGCCTGCGCGTCATGGGTCAGGCCCTGCGCGCGGCGCGCGTGTCTGCCGGCGAACTCAAAGGCATCGGGATCACCAATCAGCGTGAGACCACTATCCTCTGGGACCGCAGGACGGGGGAGCCGGTTCACCCGGCCATCGTCTGGCAGAGCCGCCAGAACGCCCCAGTCTGCGAGCGGCTGCGGCGCGAGGGCCACGAGCCCGGCGTTCGCGCCAGGACGGGCCTCCTCTTCGACGCCTACTTCTCCGGGACCAAGATCGCGTGGATCTTCGAGCGGTACCCGGAATTGGCGGCCATGGCCCGCGGGGGCGACATCCTGTTCGGCACGGTGGACAGCTGGCTGATCTGGAAGCTCACGGGCGGAACCGTGCACGCGACGGACCCCACGAACGCTTCGAGGACCCTTCTCTACGACATCCACGCGCGCCGGTGGGACGACGACCTCTGCGCGCTGATGGGCGTCCCGCCGTGCGTCCTGCCCGAGGTCAGGCCGTCCTCGGGACGGTTCGGCCTCACGCGCCCGGTGGACGGCATACCCGCCGACATACCACTGGCGGGCGTCGCGGGCGACCAGCAGGCCGCGCTCTTCGGCCAGCACTGCTGGGAGCCGGGCCAGGCGAAGAACACCTACGGCACGGGGTGCTTTCTGCTCATGAACATGGGCCACCGCCACCCAATCAGCGAGGGCGGCCTGCTCACCACCCTCTGTTGCGGCCCGCGCGGCGAGCCCGCCTACGCCCTGGAGGGTGCGGTCTTCACGGCGGGGGCCGCCGTCCAGTGGCTCAGGGACGGGCTTGGCATCATCGCCAACGCCTCCGAGACCGCGGCGCTGGCGGGGTCGGTCGCCGACACGCACGGCGTCTACGTGGTGCCCGCCTTCACGGGCCTGGGCGCACCCCACTGGGACATGGACGCGCGGGGCGCCATCGTCGGTCTGACGCGGGGCGCAAACCGGGCGCACATCATACGCGCCACGCTGGAGAGCATGGCCTACCAGACGCGCGACGTGGTGGAGGTTATGAACGCCGACTCGGGGGTGCCCCTCACCGAACTGCGGGTGGACGGGGGCGCCGCCGCCAACGACCTGCTCATGCAGTTCCAGGCGGACGTGCTCGGCGTCCCGGTGGAGCGCCCGGCGCTGGTCGAGACCACCGCCGCGGGCGCGGCCTTCCTGGCGGGCCTGGCCGAGGGGTTCTGGAGCGGCCCCGAGGAACTCGAACGGGCGAGGCGGCGGGAGAGGACCTTCTCGCCGTCCATGGAACCCTCCGTCCGTTCCTCCCTGTACGCCGGCTGGCAGAAGGCCGTGCGGCAGGTGCTGGCGCGCTGACGAGGGGAACACGAGATAGCACAGGAGGATCGATGTCAGACTTGCGCCGAGAGACCGGAACGATCACGACGGGGGAGCGTCCCGACCTGTTCTGGCGGAGCTGGGTGCCCCAGGAGCCCGTGGCCTCGCTGCTCATCGTCCACGGCCTGGCCGAACACTCGGGCCGGTACGAGAACACGGCTTCGCACTTCGCGGGGCGCGGCCTGGCCTGCTACGCCTTCGACCTGAGGGGGCACGGCCAGAGCGAAGGACGGCGGGTGCACGTGGACCGGTTCGAGGACTACCTCGCGGACGTGGACGCGGCCGCCGGCCTCGTACGGGAGAACAACCCCGGGTTGCCTTTCTTCGTGCTCGGCCACTCCATGGGAGGGCTCATCGTCATCTTACGCTCGCTGGACCACCCGGACGGGCTCGACGGGGCCGTGGTCTCCTCGCCGCTCCTCGCGCCCCATCCGAGCGCCGAGCCCTCGGCGCTCACGCGCCTCGCCTCGGGCCTGCTGTCCAGGCTGGCGCCCCGCCTGCTCATCTCCAGCGGCCTGGACACCTCCGCGCTGTCCCACGACGAGAGCGTGGTCGAAGCCTACGTCAACGACCCCCTCGTATCCCGCAAGGTTTCTGCGCGGTGGTTCACGTCGACCATGCAGGCGGCGGCCAAGGCGCGCGGCGAAGCGCCGGGCCTGAAGATCCCCATGCTCCTCATGCAGTCCGGCGACGACCGCCTGGTGGCGCCCGACCAAACGCGCATCTGGGCCGGCGCCGCGCCCCAGGACCTCGTCGAGTTCGAGTGGTGGGACGGCTTCTACCACGAGATGTTCAACGAGCCCGGCCACGACCTGGTCTTCGCCCGCGTCGATCAATGGCTGAGCGATCGCGTGCCGGGATACTCACGGTGAGACGGTGAGGCGGAGAGAATGGACGGGTTATGGGTTATGAGTGTCGGGTTTTGAGTTGAGGTGCTTCGTGAAAAAGACGGCTGGGGACGGGCCTTCGAAGGCGTTTCCCAGCTTTACCTTTGACTCCTTCACTTCTTCACCTCTTCACCGCGCAGTCAGGCGTACGGGATTTGGGATTTTTGATTTCGGAATCGAAACGGTTAGGGGGCGGCCGTTGTGGTGGCCGGCCGTTACAAAGGCATGCCGCCTGCCGTCCTTTCTTTTGCCCTTGGTTTTTCGGCCTTAGCCTTGGGAACTGGCCCCCGCCTTAATCTGTTTTCTCACCGCCTCACCGTCTCCCTGTGAAATCCCATTCGGGAATTTTTCTCGAGGGCGGACGGGTTTATAATGGCTTTGGGGGAGGTTAACCCAGGCGGCTGCATGGAGATGACGCGAATCCCTCACGACCCTCGGAAGGAAAGAAGGCAACCTGGCAGGAAGAGAAAGCTCGCGCTGATAGCCCCGTGGGGCTCCGGCCTGGCCGTGGTGTGCTTCGTCGCGGCCGTAGTCTCCGGCTTCGGGTACAGGCTCGGCTGGTGGGACCTCGGCTGGGCCTTTCGACTCCTGACGTGGTCGGCCGCCGGCGCGGT
>JBJKRE010000296.1:0-2991 GCA_046704825.1 Acidobacteriota bacterium | reverse complement strand
CAGGGAGGCATGGCGGCTCTCGATGCCCTGATGAGCACCTTCGGGACGGCGGTCTCGGGGCCCCTGGGCTCCCTCACCGTGAGCCTCTTCCTGGCCAGCCTTCTCTGGGTGTGGGTCAAGAACAAGTTCGACACGTGGTCCTTCTGGGACCTCTTCCTGCGCCTCTTCATCGTCGCCGCAGGCATCGCGGCCTGGCACCCGCTCTTCGTCATGATCGACCGGTCCATGGACTGGCTCGCCATGGGTGCGGGGCACTTCAATCCCTACGAGGACTTCTACAACCTGGTCTACGTGCCCTTCGACCACCTGACCATCAAGGGCTATGCGTGGGGGGCCTTCGGGGGCATCGACATCTGGAACGCCGGGCAGATCGCCCTGGCGGCCATCGAAGGCGTCCTCGAGCTTCTCGTCCTGGGCGCCTTCACGCTCTCCATCCTCGCCCAGGCCCTCACGACCATGCTCCTCTACTGCCTGGGGCCGCTCTTCTTGAGCTGCCTCCTCTTCGACCCGCTGGCCGACCTCTGGATGCGCTGGGTGCGCAGCTACCTCACCATCAAGGTCTGGACCCTCGTCATGTACTTCACCCTCTTCATCCTGTCCAGCGCCGTCTCGGGCTCGGTCCTCAAGAACGCCTTCTCCACCGCGCAGACCTGGACGCTCCCGGCCCTCTACCTCCTGCTCTTCCTCGTCTGCCTGTGCGCCAGCTTCCCGATTGCTCGAGGTCTCATCGGCGGGGCCGTGTCGCCCGCCTTCAGCGGCGCGCTCTTTCCGGCCGTCGCTGCGGGGGCCGCCACGGCGGCACTGGCCGTATCCGGGACGGTCGTGGGCGGAAGCATCGGAGGCCCCGTGGGCGCGGCGGCGGGCGCCACCCTCGGAGGGGGCGTGGGCAAGGTGGGCGGCGGCGTGGTCGCACCCAGGCGGGAAGGATAGAAAGGAATCACGCATGAAGCAGCACGAACCCCTTCAGCGATTCAAGGTCTTCTACGGCTCGTCGGTCCTGGCGCTCAGAGTCTCGGCCCTCGCTAACCTGGTCCTGATCGCCGCCGTGGCCCTGCTCGTCGTCAACCTCGGGCAGGCCCGTGCCCGCATGGCCTCCTGGAAGCCGCTCGTGATCCGGGTGGACAGGGCCGGCCGGGCCGAGCCCGTGGACCTCACCGTCGCGGGCGACCCGGCCACCGAGCTGGAGGCCAAGGTCTTCGCGGCAGACTACGTCGACAAGATCGCCTCCTTCGACCCTCACACCCTCAACCGGGATCTGGGCCTCGCCCTGGGCTGCACGGACCAGGCTTGCGCCCGCCAACTCCTCAAGCACTTTCAGGAGGACCCTGAACTCAAGAAGCTCAGGGACGCCGGCGCCGTCCTGCAGTGCCGAACCGACGCGGTCCAGATCATCCGCACGACCCCTTGGGAGGTCCGCGTCGAGTACACCCTCACCAACCTCGCCACGGGCGAATCCCGCCCCTGGTACGCCCTGCTGTCCTTCAAGCCCACGGCGAGGAGCTTCGACAACCCCCACGGCTTCCTGGTCACGGGAGTCCGCATCAACACGACGGTCCACTGACCCTCTAAAACCGCCGGGGCATTCCGGCAAGAAAGGAACGGGAGAATGTCCAATTCGAAAACCACAGCCAACCTGCATCCCAACCGTTATTTCGCCTTCGTCTTTATTCTTCTCGCATTTAGCCTCATTCCGTTTGCGAAAGCACCAAATGGTGTGTCCAAGGCGGCCGCCGGACACGACGGGATCTTCACCGTGGCCCCCGGCGTGGAGTCGGTCCAGGACGACTCCGCCGCCGTGCGCGTCTACCCGCTCCAGACCCTCGTGAACCACGCGACGCTCATCCAGGTGCCGGCCGTGGTCCTCAAGGCCTGGTGCGGCGACCTTCAGGGCTGGGCCCTGGAAGGCGAGTCCAACTACGTCTCCATCAAGCCTCTGGCGGCCGGTCTCTCCACCAACCTCCACGTCCTCACCACGGACGGGCGCATGTATAACTTCCGGCTCTCCAGCGCGGATAGGGGCGCCTACACCGACGTCTTCCAGGTCCGCGGCGCCTCGGGCTACCGCGCCGACACGGGCAAGCTGCTGGACGAGCGCGTGGCGGACCTCAAGAGGCGGCTCGACGCCGAGTACGACGCCAAACTGAAGGCCGCGATCGCCAAGGCCCGCACAGACTGGGTGCGCGACTACGCCGCCAAGACCTTCTTCGACTACAAGATCGGCGAGGGGCGCAGCTTCCACGTCGAGGGGGTCTTCAATGACGCGACCTTCACCTACTTCCGGGTGCGCGGCGACGAGAAGCCCATCGTCTTCCTGGAGACCCGGCACGGATTCAAGTGGACGCGCGAGGTTGTGAACTTCAACGTGACCGACGGGAATTTCTACCGCGTGCAGAAGGTCCTGGAGCCCGGCCAGCGCTTCGTCCTCAAGCTCCGCGACGAAGAGGTGAAGATCTCGAGAAGGGGCAATTGAAATGACGGACGAATCCACCGAACCTAAGAAGGAAGAACAGCCCGCCCCGTCCCCCGAACCTATTGCCCCGGTCCCCATGGACCCGGAGCGTAAGAAGAAGCTGATCCTTTAGGCCGCAGCGGGCGGCGCGGTCATCGTCCTGCTGGTTGTCGGCAACCTCGCCTCGCGCCACCGGCGCCGCGTAGCGCAGAGTCAGCCCCAGCCCGTGAACATCAGCAAGGCCGATCCCGCGAACCCCTCCGGCAACCTGCCCCTGGTGGCCATCGGCAATCCGGACCAGGTGGACGCGGGCGGCTCACCGGTCCAATCTAGGCAGGACCAAGAACTCGCGAAACAGGCAAAGGAACTGAAGGTCCTCCAGACGCGGGCCGCCGTTGTCCAGGCCCGTCAGAACCTCGAAGACCTCCGGGTGTCCCCCAAGAGCCAGGATCAGCGTCAGATCGCCGTGGACTTCGGGAAGGAGGAGGATACCGCTGGCAGGCCGGGGATGACCGCAAAGGCCGGACTCTCGGCCGCAGCGT
>JBJKRE010000295.1:0-8908 GCA_046704825.1 Acidobacteriota bacterium | reverse complement strand
AGCTGTACCAGCCCCCAGAGACGGTCGGACAGGTCGTTGATTTCCCGGGCCAGGGGTTTCAGGTCCGGCGGCAACCGGCCCGTGTCGAGGCGCTCACCGCCCGCCGGACCGGGCACCTCTTCCAGACGCCTCGTCATTGCGCCCAGGGGGTTAAGGCCCCTGTGTATGGCCGCCCAGAGCAAGAGGGCGGTCAAAACCAGCAGGGCCAGGCCCACTGCGGCGGTCTTGGCAAGGAAGTCCCGGCCGGACCGGTCCAGGGCGGAGGTGGGTGCGGCCAGGACCACCTCGATCAATGGGCCGGTGGCCGCGTCCGTGTCGCCTGGACGCTGGAGCCTCCGGGCCGTATCGAGTACGCGGCAGGAAACTCCGGAGAGGAGCGACGTCCGAACTGCTTCGGCGTTCTCGCTCAGCAGGGGAGTCAGCCCGCTGTGCAGGAACCATCCGGGCGGAGATTCCCACAAGGGCCGTCCACGACCGTCCAGGATGCACGCCCTGGCGCCGGGCACGACGACGCGCCCGGCCATGGCCCCGTCGACGCGGACCTCTCCGCCGGGTTCCATCATCGCGTCGGCGAAGATCTCGCGGCTGCGGACCCTCAGGTCGTCGTCGAAAGCGGCCAGGCCCCGGCGCTGGCTGCCGCCGACCATCCAGAGGCCGAAGATCGCGAGCACGAGGGCTTCCACGGGCAGGGTCAGAATCAGCAGCCGGACGAACAGGGAAACCCTGCGGGGGCGGGTCATGGGCCTTCCCCGGTGGAGAGGCGGTACCCCATGCCCCGGACGGTGTGCAGGATGCGGGGTTCGCCCTTCGCCTCGAGCTTGCTCCGGATGGACCACACGTAGTGCTCGATGACGTTGGAGAATTTCTCCCAGTTGTAGTCGTAGAGGTGCTCCAGGAGTTCTGCCTTGGGCACCACGGCACCGGGCCGGTAGGCGAGGTACTCGAGCAGCCGGTACTCGAGGGCGGGCAGGTCCACGGGGCGACCGCCCCGGGTCACCGCGTGGGTCCGCGTGTCCACGGCCAGGTCGCCGACCGTCAGAACGGGCGCGGGGTGGTCCTGGCTGCGCCTGAGCAGGGCCTTGCAGCGAGCCAGCAGTTCGCCCGTGTTGTAGGGCTTGACGAGGTAGTCGTCGCAGCCGTAATCGAGCCCGCGTATGATCTCCTCCTTCGTCCCCAGGGCCGTGAGGACGAGGACCGGGACGCGGTTGCCCGATTTCCGGAGGTTCTGGAGGAGCATCAGGCCGTCCATGCCGGGCAGCATCCGGTCGAGCAGCAGCAGGTCGTAGGGCTCTCCGGAGGCCAGGCGGTCCCACGCTTCCCGGCCGTCACCGAGTACGTCTGCCTTGAAGGTCGGGAGCGTCTCCAGGACGCGCTTCAGGTTGCGCCCGAGCCGCGCCTCGTCTTCCACAATCAGTGCCCGCATGGTTCCTCCGGTCTGCGACGACGCCCTCTGCATGGACCTATGTCAATCTTAGACCATTTTTCTGAGCATGACGGCGTCCTGATGCCGGTTGACGGCCCTCTCCTTGAAGTCCAACAGCTCGAAAAGCCCTCCCCAGGCCTTTTCTACGTAATCTCTCCGGTGGTAGGTGGTCTGATAGAAGTCGGGCAACCCATCCCTCTTGAAGACGCCCGTTCGCCCGGATCGGCTTACGACTCCATTGCGCATCTCTTCAGTCGAGTTCCCCTTCGCTTCCTCGTCGAGGAGTTGGCTGTTTAGCAGTGTCGCGAGAAGAATGCCGCCAGGTCCCAGGATTCTGCTCAATTCGGAAAGCCAGAGGTTCTGCAGCTCCTCATCGAGATGGGTGAAGACGGAGACGGCGATGACGAGATCGAAGTGGTGGTCCGGATATCCGGTAGGGGGCAGGCTGCCGTTCGTTCGGAAGTCGATGCCGGAGAAGTGGCTTCGGCACCATCGGATCGCCTCCGGGTCGATATCCGTCCCGTAGAGCTGGGCGCTTCCCGCGCGGTCTCGCAGGTACCTCAGGACCCTGCCGCAGCCGCACCCGAAATCGAGAATGCGGTGAAACGAGTTTAAAGCCAGGCCGTGAGCCTCCAGAATCGAGGCGATGTCGGACACACAGAGTCTGCCGACCCGCAGGAATCCATCCGGTTTCACGGACCCATGAACTCGATGCCTGAGATGGATGGGCGGCAGCGGAATGCTCCCCGTAGGTTCTTCCTCCCTGACCTCCAGTCTCGTCAGCCTTCCGACCGTGTATTTGCCGTAGAGCACGTAGCAGTAAAGACGATGAGCCAGAGAGCGCATGGAGGCATGCGGCGCCGAGTGGTTCCCCTTCATCCAACGACCTCCTTCCTTCGAACGACTGACGGAGCACGAATCCCGGCCCCGGACGAAGGGAAGTATGGAAGGACGGACATGAGGTGAAGCTGAGGTTTCGGGGCGAGCGGGCGCGGTCGGTCGAGGGGCTCGCTAAACCATTCGCCGATGGCGTCTGTCACGGTAAGCATAGGCGACACGCCCGGGCGTCACGGTAGTCAGACCTCTGGAACCATGGTTGAGAAAAGTCACCAGGGGAGTAGTGATATGAACGTTCAGAGCATTTGCAGACGAACGCGGGCCGGCCTGGGAGTCCTTTCCCTCGTCGCGCTGACGTGCCTCATCGGAGCGTGGTCGTCGGCCGTAAAGGCTCAGCAGAGCCTGCCCTATCCCGTCGTGGACACGGGCCAGACGCACACCTACGACAACAGCGGCGAGATCGCGCCGCCCCAGAAGGGGCAGGCCTTCTACGGCCAGGACGCCCAGTACGACGGAAACCAGCCCAGGTACGCGGACAACGGCGACGGCACCGTGACGGATCTCGTGACGGGGCTCATGTGGTCACAGACCCCGGACCTCAACGGCGACGGCGTCATCAACGCCGAGGACAAGCTGTCCTACGCCCAGGCGCTGGCGGGCGCAAAGACCTTTCGCCTCGCCGGCTACGACGACTGGCGCCTGCCCACGATCAAGGAACTGTACTCGCTCATCGACTTCGACGGGAGCGCCCCGACCGGTGTGGACGGCTCGGACGGCGTTCCGTTCATCGACACGAACACCTTCGCTTTCGGCTACGGCGACACCTCGGCGGGAGAGCGCGTGATCGACGCCCAGTTCGCTACGTGCACCAAGTACGTGTCCACGACCATGAACGGCGCCGACACCATGTTCGGGGTGAACTTCGCCGACGGGCGCATCAAGGGCTACCCCACGGGTTCGTCGCCCAACAATCCCGACGGCAAGACCTTCTACGTCCTTTACGTGCGGGGCAACCCCGACTACGGCAAGAACGACTTCGTGGACAACGGCGACGGGACGGTCACGGACCTGGCCACGGGTCTGATGTGGTCCAAAGAGGACAGCGGCACGGGGATGGACTGGGAGGCCGCCCTGGCCTGGGTCCAGGAAAAGGACGCGGAGGACTACCTCGGACACGACGACTGGCGCCTTCCCAACGCCAAGGAACTCCAGAGCATCGTCGACTACGACCGTTCGCCCGACACCACGGACTCGGCCGCCATCGACCCGGTCTTCGACGCCACACAGATCGTGAACGAGGGCGGGCAGCCCGACTACCCCTGGTACTGGACGGGCACCACGCACATCGAGCAGACCCCGGGCGGCATGGATACGGAGGCCGTGTACGTGGCCTTCGGGCGGGCCCTGGGCTGGATGGGGCCCGCGGGGGCGCCGTGCCTGAACCTGCTCGACGTCCACGGCGCGGGCGCCCAGCGCAGCGACCCCAAGAGCGGCAGCCCGACCGACTACACCCTCGGCGTGAGTTGCAGCGACGGCGGTCCGGCGTACGGGCGGGGACCGCAGGGCGACGTGGTCCGCATCGACAACTTCGTGCGACTCGTACGGGACGCCGGAACGGATTCACGGCCCCTGTCCGCCTCCTTCACCTACTCTCCGGAGAATCCGACGAACGCAGACCCCATAACGTTCACGGCCACGGCGTCAGGCGGCACGGCCCCTTACGACTTTGCCTGGACCATCGACGGGACCTCTTTCACCGGACGGTCTGCAACCGGCACGTTCACCCCGGGCACGCACAGCGCTTCGCTGACGGTGACGGATGCCGCAAGCCATTCGGTGACACAGAGCGCGACCTTCAACGTGAAAGAATCCGTGACCATAACATCCGCGACAAAGTTGAGTAATCCCTTCCGGATCAAAGTCTTGGGGACAAACTTTCAGCAGGGGTGCACAGTGACCATCGGCGGGGTGCCCGTTAACGTCGCGTACAAGGACGAGGGGAAGATCAAGCTCAAGCACTGCAAGAGCCTGTGCCCGAAGGGGACGCCCGTGTCCATCGTGATCACGAACCCGGACGGAGCGGCGTCCGCGCCCTTCGACTTCGTGCGTTGAGAGGACCGCAGGCAGGGGAGGACGCGGTTTGCGGGTAAGACGGCCGACCGCGGACCGCCGACTACCGACTACCGACGGCCGACCGCCCCCTCTCCCGCGAACAAGCCGCCTCCCCATCTTGTTGCTATACTGTGCGGGCCGAACGCGGAGGTGAGAGGGATGATCGACGATAGCCCCCAAGCCATGGACGATCCTTCTTTCATCGTGGATCGCCTGACGGAGGTCGGCATCGCCCTCTCGGCCGAAAAGGACTACCGCCGGCTCCTCGCGCTCATCCTGCGCAAGGCGATCCAGCTCGCCCGCTGCGACGCCGGGAGCCTCTACATCGTTGTGCCCGGCGACGAAGAGGCGGACACCCTGCCCAATCTGCGCTTCGCGGCGGCGCAAAACGACTCCGTGGCATTCCGGTTCCAGGAAACGGAGATGCCCCTGACGGAGACGAGCCTGGCGGGTTACGTCGCCGCGACCGGCCAGACGCTGACCATCGAAGACGCCTACGCCATCCCCGCCGGCGCGCCCTATCGCATCAACAAGGAGTTCGACCGGGAAACGGGCTACCGTACGCAGTCGCTCCTCGTCCTGCCCATGACGAATCACCGGGGGGCCATCACGGGTGTGCTCCAGCTCATCAACCGCAAGCGGGACGCGTCCGCGCGCCTGTCCGACGCCGAAGCGGCGGCCGCACAGGTCATTCCCTTCGACGCGGCCACGCGGCGGCTCATGCAGGCCGTCGGCAGCCTGGCCGCGGTCTCCATCGACAACCAGCAGCTCTACGAAAACATCGAGCGGCTCTTCGAGGGGTTCGTGAAGGCCTCGGTGACGGCCATCGAGCAGCGCGATCCCACCACGTCGGGGCACTCGCTCCGCGTCTCCGTGCTCACCACGGGCCTGGCCGAGCGCGTGGACCGGTCGGATCGCGGAGCCCTCAAGGAGGTGTCGTTCTCCCGGGAGCAGATGCGGGAACTGCGCTACGCCGCCCTGCTCCACGACTTCGGCAAGGTCGGCGTGCGGGAGCACGTCCTGGTGAAGGCGAGGAAGCTCTACCCCTTCGAACTCGAGAGGATCCTCACCCGGCTGGAGACGGCCCGGCTCTACCATGAGAAGCGGGCGCTCGAACAGAAGCTGGCGTGCAGCCTGGCGGGCGGTCCCGGTGTCGACGAAGGCCTCCGGCGCATCGACGGGGAGTTGGAACGAGCCCTCGGTGACCTGGAGGCCTACCGCGCCACGATCCTCAGGGCCAACGAACCCACTATCCTGCCGGAGGGCGATTTTTCAACCCTGGCCGCCATCGCCGCAGCCGGCTTCACGGATCGCTTCGGCACCCGGAGGCCGCTTCTCGATGAAGCGGAGGCCGCCGTCCTCTCCATCCCCAAGGGCAGTCTGAGCGAGGCCGAGAGGCTGGAGATCGAAAGCCACGTCACCCACACCTACCGGTTCCTGAGCCAGATCCCGTGGACGCCCGAGCTGAGCGCGGTGCCGTCCATCGCCTACGGCCACCACGAAAAGCTCAACGGCCGAGGGTACCCGCGAGGCGTGTCGGGGGAGGCCATCCCCATCCAGTCCCGCATCATGACCGTGGCGGACATCTACGACGCCTTGACGGCTGCGGACAGGCCGTACAAGAAGGCCGTGTCGGTCGAGAAGGCCCTGGACATCCTCGCCGGCGAGGTTCGGGACGGCCTGCTCGACGCCGACCTCGTGACCCTCTTCGTGGAGAGCCGGGCGTTCGAGCTCACCGCGGACATGGTGGGCGGGCGCTGATTCCAGGCAGGGTGCAAAAAGCGGGAGAGGCCATGGCCCTGCACGTGATCTACGACGACACCTGCCCGCTCTGCCGGCGCTCCCGGCGGGCCGCCGAGGCCCTGGACTGGTTCGGCCGGCTCATCTTCGTGGGGCTGAGCGACCAGGCCTTCGTCCGGAAGCACTGGCCGGATCTAGACGGGGCGGCCCTCGCCGAGGCCCTCCACGTCGTGGACGAGCGCGGCCGCGTCTTTTGCGGTTTCCGCGCCTTCCGGCGGATCCTTTGGGTGAACCCAGCGACCTGGCTGCCGGCCCTTCTCCTCTGCATCCCCGGCGTGCCTTTCGCGGGCGAACGGATCTACCGCCGCGTCGCCGCGCACCGGTAGGCGAAAGAGGACATTTGGGACTTGGGATTTGGGATTGAAAAGAAAAGAGATCCGCCGCAGAGATCAAAAGAAAGACGGTCTGGTTTCACAGTGAGGTGGTGAGACAAGCTGGTTGTGAGTTATGAGTGCTGGGTTTTGAGCTGATGTACTATCGCTCTCCGAATTGAGCATTTACCATATCTACAGGCCCGACCGTCGCCTTAACTTCTTCACCCCTTCACCACTCCGAAAGCGCAATCACTTGATCACTCGATCACTGTTCACCGCGGGCGCGGGATGCGCCCGCTCCCCCCGTGTTTGCCCTGAGGAAGCTCTGGATCTCCGCGACAACAGAATCCCTGTGGGTGTGGATGAGGTGGTGGCCGGCGTCGGCGAAGAGCTTCCACTTTGCCCTTGGAAAGTCCTTCAGCCGCTCCTGGATGAAGGCGGGCGGGGCCACGAGGTCCTGGCCTCCGTGCAGGTGGAGCATGGGCAGCCCGGCCAGTACGTCCAGGTCGGGGTCCGGCCGGTACTCGAAGAGACAGTGGCGGCTGGTGCCCGCGAGCGCCGCGGTGGAGGTTCGTCCGGCCTCCTCCTGGAGCGACGGAGGCAGGACGGCGGCGAACTGCTGGACCATCGAGCCGGCGGCGTTCACGAGATCCTCGTCGGTGACCGCGGACAGTCCCTCGGTCACCCGGCGGTAGTGGGGCGACCCGCGACGGAGCGTCTGGTGGATCTGAAAGGTCGAGGTGAAACGCGGGTAGTTGACGAACACCAGCCCCCTGATTCGGCTGGCGCCGAGTCTGGCTGCCAGGGCGGTAATGACCAGGCACCCAAGCGAGTGCCCCCCCAGAAACAGGGGGCCTGGAACGCCTTCGGCCTCCACGAGGTCGACCAGGCAGGCGACGTGCTCCTCCATGGTGTAGGACGCCTCCGGGCTCGCCGAGTCGCCGAAGCCGAGCATGTCCGGAAGGATCAGGCGAAACCCGTCCAGACGGCCTGCCACGGGGTCCAGGAAGTACTTGTGAGAGGTCAGCATGCCGTGGAGCAGGAGCAGGCAGCCCCTGCGGCCGGGGAGCGTCCGGTAGGAGAGGGCGGTTCGCGAGAAGCGTGCGGCGTCGTTCATGGTCGGGATCCCCGGTTTATGGTGGTCTCGGCGTGGTCCCCATCCCCGTTTCGCATGCGAGCGGTTTCACCTTCCCGCACGGGCGGGCGCTCCCGCAAACCCGCACAGTATACATCGCCCGTGCTTCCAGGCCACGTCGGTCCGTCGGAGGTGAGGGCGAAAAAAAGGCGGAGCGTGCGCTCCGCCTGAAAGACGAGAATGCAAAGGGCTGTCAGTAGGTGATGATGACCTCCGGGTTACCGCTGGCATCCGTGCCCTTGGTCACGCGGAGATTGTTGGTCGAGTTGCCGGACAGTTCGTAGAAGACGAGCGGAGGCGATCCGCCCTGCATGTCGCTCTTCTGGTCGGGGAAGTTCCCGCCGGAGGCGAAGTTCGACTGTTCGAGGTTTCCGCTCGGACTGAGCGCCGGGTCGTTCGGGTAGGCCTGTGTGAAGATCTGGGCGTTCGTCGGCGTCTGGGGGCTGAGCTGGGTGGCAAAGCCTCTCAGCAGTGCGGGCAGTGCGCTCACCGTGACGCCCGCAGAGACGGGCGACGTCGCGCCGCCCGAACTCACGTCCGCCGTGATGACGTCGCCGCCCGCGAGGCCGGAGACGCCTGTGAGCGTCCAGGTGCCGTCCGGTTGGACGGTGGCCGTGCCCAGCACCGTGCCCGTTCCGTTCTTGTAGACCGTGACGGTGCCCCCCATGACCGATGATGTGCCCGAGATGGTCGTGTCCGATGCCATGACGGGACCGTTCACGACGGGCGCCGGCAGGAGCGCGTTGCTGACGGAGGCCGTCTGACTGATGCCGCCGTCCGCCGTCAGGGTGGCCGAGTTGGTGATCTGGGTCGTGGATGGATCCTGTGTGACGTTCACGGTGAGCTGGTAGGTGATGGTGACCGCCTGGCCCGGGTTCAGCGTGTACCCGGTGAGGAGGTCCGGAGGATCGCCGGCGGGGTTGGTCGTCGTCTGGAGGTCCTGCACGTCGATTTCGACGTTGTCGATGTACATGTAGTCCCAATTACGGCGGTCCATGTTGGAGTATTCAAACCTCAGAGCGAAGTTCGAGCTGAGGTAGGGGGTCAGGTCTATGGTATCCGGGTTGTAGGCGGAATCCGTTATGTCGTTAACGCCCGAATCGTCGTAGGTCCGCACCGTCTGCCACGTGCTGCCGTCCGTCGTCACCTGGAGCACGAAGGTGTCCGCATCGCGGAAATTCACCCGGAGGTAATCGAAATGAAGCGTGGCCTCCGTGTAGGAAGAAAGGTCCAGGGGACGGGAGATCGATATGCCCGTCAGGTTGGCGAATTGGAGGGCGTAGTTGC
>JBJKRE010000294.1:0-4592 GCA_046704825.1 Acidobacteriota bacterium | reverse complement strand
GCGTGCAGGTCGTGGACCTCGAAGCCGGCCGCGAAACGCGTCGCCTGGCCGGTGCCTGCGTCCTTGCTGAGGCGAACGAAGGTGGCCACGCCGTCCTTTGGGTTCAGGTCAGCCGAATAGGATTCGGGGACGGTCAGCGCGGCGCCGTGCTGCTTGTCGTAAAAGTCCGGGCCGAGAAGGAGCTTGTCCCCACGGCTCTGGCCCAGGCGCATGCCCTTTACGTGTTCGATGAAGACGTCACGCCTCAGGGGCTTTTCCACCTGCTTCGGCCGGGTGCGGTCCAGTTCGACGAGGCGCTTCTCGGCGTAGGCGAGCCGCTCGGCCGTGGGGGGGTGGCTGAGGAGGAAGCGCTCCATGCGGGAGGGCTCCTTCTTCTCCAGGGTCTCGAACATGTGGAACAGCTTGACCGCGCCGCGCGGATTGTACCCCGCCCGCTCGGCGTAGGTGATGCCGTATTCGTCCGCCTGGTGCTCGAGGCCGCGCGAGTAGCCGAGAAAGGCGAGCTGGAGGGAGACGTCCACCAGGCCGCCGAGCGACCGGGCGATGTCGGGGTTGATGAGAGAGACCGCCGCCACGCCGAACTGCGCCGCGTAGGCCTTGGACATCTGGGCGGCGCCGTGGCGAGCCGCCACGTGCGTCAGCTCGTGGCCCAGGACCGCCGCCAGTTCGTCCTCGGAGTTCATACGCGCCAGGATGCCCCTCGTCACGTAGATGTAGCCGCCCGGAAGGGCGAATGCGTTGATCACGGGCGAGTCCACGACCTGGAAGTGGTAGACGATGTCCCTGCGCTGGCACTGCGCCACCAGCTTCTCGCCCACCGCGTTCACGTAGGCGTTGAGCCCGGGCAGGTCGTCGTAATAGCCGTATTCCTTTCGGATTTCCTTCGAGGCCTTTTCGCCGATCTGGATCTCCTGGGACTGGCTGACGAGCATGAACTGGCTCTGCCGGGTGACGGGGTTCATGGCGCACCCGGCCGAGAGGCCGATCATGGCGATCAGCGTGCCCGATTTGATGAGGGTCCGAAGCATTCCGCCTCCCTCCGTCCTAATGGTCGCGGCGCGAGCCGGTTCGGCCCGGCTTCCCCCGCGCACGCGATCTGGGCATACCACGCACCACCGCACTGTCCGGTGCGCGCAGGCAGTCCACTCTGGCCGCCTCCCTGTGCGACGCCCTCCGGTCGCAGGGCGGCGGAGAGGCCGTCTCGTCCGGGGCGGGCTTACACGGGGTAGTTTCTGTGGATGTAGTCGTTGAGGTGCTTGATGGTGTAGTCCTGGTCCCGCGAGACCCAGCGCGTACAGTCCCCGATGGACACGAGCCCCACGAGGGTCTCGTCCTCGATGACGGGCAGGTGCCGGCAGCGCCTCTCGGTCATGATGGCCATGGCCTCCTTGACGGACGTGTCGCGCCCGATGACCACGGGGTCCTTCGTCATGGCCTCGCCGACCTTCATGGCGCGGGCGTCCTTGCACTCGAGCAGGACCCTCGCCAGTATGTCGCGCTCCGTAAATATGCCCACCGGTTTACCGCCCTCGACCACGAGGAGGGCGCCGATGTGCCTGTCGGCCATGGTCTTGGCCGCATCGAAGACCGTGGTGTCGGGGGAAACGGAAAAAACGTCCCTGCCCTTCTCGTCCAACAGCCTTTCCACCTTGTCCATGCGGGCCTCCTGTACGATTGCCCCCCTCGTTGCCTGTTGGGTTCCCCCAGTTTCATAGACTTGAGACAAAAACATTCTAACGACCCGCCGCCCGCGGGTCAACGGGGGGCAGGCCGGGCGGCGGTGATAGCGAGAAAAGGGGCGCCCAGGCGCCCCTTTTCGAGTCAGTCGATACTGGATCACTGGATCACTGGATCACTCGATCACTTGATCACTTGATCAATACGGCTCGTAGGCCTTCAACAGCGTGATCCTGTACCAGAGGGTCTTGTCCGGGCCCACGAAGCCCGCTCGCCCCTCCTTCCCGTAGGCCAGGTTGGGCGGGATGATGAGCAGGCGCACGCCGCCCTGCTTCATGCCCGCGATGCCGAGGTTCCATCCCTTGATGACGCTGTCCGAGCCCAGGATGAAGGAGAAGGGCTTGCCCCGGTCCGCCGAGCTGTCGATCTTGTGTCCGTCCATCCAGCCGATGAACTCGACGGTGACCGTGCCGCCCTTGACCGCCTCGCGGCCCGTCCCGGCCTTCATGTCAACGTACGTAAGGCCCTCTGGGCCTTTCTCGATAACGTCCTTGTCGGTCAGCACGGGCGGCTTGTTGGCCGCCTCGTACGCCTTGACCCGGGCGGCCAGAGCGGCCTTCTCTGCGGCGGCCTTCTGCGCCGCTCTCTCCTTCGCCGACGGGCCGCACGCGCACAGAGCGAACAGCAGCGAGGCGGCCAGGAGCCCCGACAAAACTCGAACCATACTCCACCTCCCTTCACAGGCAGGGAGGGGCATGGAACCGCAATCCACCCTGCTCCGCGTTCAATGCGACGACGGTTAAGGGCGGACGTACCAGAGTTCTTTCTGGGGCTCGGTCAGGTATTTTGCCCCGCCGGACGTCACGACCACGTCGTCCTCGAGCCCCACGGCCCCGAAACCCGGCACGTTCAGGGAAGGCTCGAGGGTGAAGATCTGGTTCTCCTCTAGAAGCATGAAGGGGGTGGTCTTGTAGCGGGGCCAGGCCGGCCCGAGCAGACACCCGCCGTCGTGGACGTCGCGCCCGACCTGGTGGCCCAGGGCATGCGGGTACTCGGGGTAGCCGGCGTCCGTGACCACCTTGCGCGCGATGGTATCGACGTCGATGCCCTTCACGCCGGGCTTGAGCGCCCTGCCGGATTCCTCGATGGATCGGACGATGGTGTCGAAACCCTTCTGCGCGGCCTCGGGGGCCGCGTCCTCGCCGTCCTTCAGGATGTACCAGGTGCGCTGCATGTCGGAGGCGTAGCCCTTCACGTAAACGCCCATGTCCACGTGGATCAGGTCGCCCGGCCTGAGGTCGTTGTCGGTGGCTTCCCCGTGTCCCATGCCCGCGCCGCGGTCGCCGGAGAAGACGAGCGTCTCGAAGCTGGGGACGAGGCCGCGCTCGGCGATGCGCCCGTTGATGAAGTCGAAGACCTGCTTTTCGGTCAGGCCGGGCTTCAGGTAGGCCGAGATCTCCTCGAAAATCTTGACGGTGACGTCCACCGCCTCCTGGATGAAGCCCCTCTCGAGGAGTGTCTTGTTGCTGATGAGGCTGGAGATGACGTTCTCCGCGGACACGATCTCGACGCCCGGCAGGGTCTCCTTGAGCATTTCCTCGAGCTGGAGGAAGCGCCCGTGGGGAATGCCGTCAGCCATGGCGTCGTTGAGGGAGAAGTTCACCGCCACCTTCGAGGGGGCCAACTTCTTGAGAAGTGTCTGGAAGGGTTCCTTGAAGTCCTGGACGTAGGTGATGACCTCGTCGAAGAGACCGGACGATTCGAAAACCTGCTGATCGAAACGGCCAAGGATGACGTACTTCTCGCCCGAGCGGGTCACGACGACGGCGCTCTCCCAGGTGAGGTTGCCCGGCGAGATGAACGAAAATACGCGTTCCGCCCCCGAACTTGTTTCCTGCACGAAGGTCACCCACGCGTCGATGCCGAGCGCGTCGAGCTTGGCAGCGGCCTGGGGCAGTTTCTGAGCGATGATCTCTTTGGAAGCGAGTCCCTTTGCCATGATTTCACTCCTTAATGAGCTGTTGTCGGGTGCGGCGGCCGGGAGGCCGCATGGACCTCCGGGCCCTTCTGCAGCCCGCCGGGCGTTAGAACGGTGCCGGGCGGGCACAGAAAACCGATGAATTCAAGTGTAACACCATGAAATAGCCGGTTCCACGCACGGCGGACGTGTGGTGAGAGGACGGTGCGGTTTCCCCCGCCTCGGTCGCGCGCGGGGGTGGTCAGGGCACGATCCGCCAGGCCTTTGTCTTCCGGTCGAATTCGAAGGTGACGCTGCCGACGTCGGGATTGACGAGCCTGACGGGCACGAACACGTACTTGGGAAAAAGTGCTTTGAGCGACGTCCCTTTCTTGATCAGAATCTTTGCGTCGCTCTTCCATTTGACGCGCGTGGGGACCGTCGTGTCCCCCCACAGGGTTCCGGCGACGTAGACCCGCATGCCCGGCTGGAAGTTGCTGCCAAGGATCTTAATTCGGAAGGGGCTCGGGACTATGCTGACCGACTGGACGATCGGAGGTGGCACGGCCGTCGTGAAGCTCCATTCGGCGCAGCCGGTGGCGTCGCCGCAGGCGTTCTTGGGGACGACCTTCCAGTGGTAGGTGGTGCCCGCGGTCAGCGTGCCGGGGGAGTAGGCCGGCGAGGGGACGTTGGTAACGAGCGGTGGCGGTGACGCCGTCCCGAAATACACGTCGTAAGAGGTGGCTCCGCTCACGGCGGACCAGGTCAGCGTGGGCGTGATCGACACGCCGGTGGCCGCGTCGGCCGGGGACGGCCCCGTGGCGCAAGCCGGCACCTGGCAGGCGGTGGTGTAGCTCCATTCGCTACAGCCGGTCGCGTCCCCGCAGGCGTTCTTGGGGACGACCTTCCAGAGGTAGGTGGTGCCCGCGGCTAGGGTCGCCGGCGTGTAGGCCGGCGA
>JBJKRE010000293.1:0-7251 GCA_046704825.1 Acidobacteriota bacterium | reverse complement strand
TACCAGAAGAGGTCGCGGTCCTCAGCGTCGATAACGCCCTCGTCCACCAGGAAGTTCACGTCGAAGGCCTTGCGCCAGTAAGATTCACCCACCAGAACCACCGGCACGGGCTTCATCTTGCGCGTCTGGATCAGGGTGAGCGTCTCGAACAGTTCGTCGAAGGTGCCGTAACCGCCGGGGAAGGCCACCAGGGCCCTCGCCCGGAGGAGAAAGTGCAGCTTGCGGATGGCGAAGTAGTGGAACCGGAAGCAGAGGTCCGGCGTGATGTAGGGATTCGGGTACTGCTCGTGGGGAAGGGTGATGTTCAGACCGATGGAACGTGCGCCCACGTCGCAGGCCCCGCGGTTGGCCGCCTCCATCATGCCCGGCCCCCCGCCCGTGATGAGCATCATCCGGCCGTCGTTCGGCCCCCTGCCGGCCTCGCCCACGAGGCGCCCGAGCTCCCTGGCCTCGTCGTAGTAGTGGCTCTTCGCCAGGAGGCGCTCGGCCACGGCCAGGCACCTGCCGACCATCGGGTCGCCTGGCCTGGCGGCCAGGCCCGCCTTGAACTCTGCGACCTTCCGGCGGGCCGCCGCGGGCTCGCGTATCCGCGTGCTCCCGAAGGCCACGATGGTGTGCTCGATGCCCCTCTTCTGAAGGATCTGCTCGGCCTTCAGGTAGTCTATCTGGAGGCGGACGGCCCGCGTTTCGTCCAGCCCCAGAAACTCCACGTCCTCGTCGGCCTGACGGTAGGTGGAGCTTGCCATGATGGCCTCGAGCCGGCGCTGGGCCTCGGGGTCCTCGTCCTGGGGCTTGGGCCTGTGCCACGGCAGCGGCTCCCTGCGCTTGTCCGGGTGGGCCGGTTCGGGGAACGCCCCGCACCCCGCGGTCCCCCGCAGATCTTTTCCGTTTTCGTCCATGGAGACACTCCTCTCTTTCGAATCCGGGCCGTCAAATCTGCGTCCGCACGAGTCTGGACGCCGGGTCCTGACGGTAGTAATCGAGCAAAATCTCATAGAGTGCGGGCCGGCGCGCCCGGAGAAGGATCGGACGCTCGAAGAAGGTCTCGGTCGCGACGGCGAAAAACTCCGCCTCGTTGGTGGCGGCGTAGGGATCGAGAACGGGGTCCGCCCCCGCTTCCAGGGCCCGCTGCAGGCGCTCGTACTCGGCGGACATGACCCGGGTCCACCGATCGTAGGCACTCCTGTCGTCGAGGATGGGCGTGCCGTCCACCACGTGGTCCGCCATGTCGAGCTGGTGGGCGAACTCGTGAAAGACGAGGTTTCGCCCGTCGTGCTCCATCCGGCCGCCCTCCCGGGCGTCCGCCCACGACAGCACGACCGTACCCCGGCTCCACGCCTCGCCCTCCCGTCCGGTGAGCCCTTCTGTCACCACGCCCGAAGCGTCCACCTGGCGGCTCGGTGCCCAGTAGGCCTCGGGGTAGACGAGGATGGCGCGGACGTGGTCGTATTCGTCCAGCGAGCGGTTGAGCAGGAGCAGGCAGGCTTGGGCTGAAATGCCGACGGTGATGACGTCCGAAAGGGTCAGCCCTCCGCAGCCCTCCCAGCTCTTCTCGGCCATGAAGACGCGCAGGTCGTCCTGCAGTTTTGTCCGCTCCCTGTCGTCCAGACCGGGGTAGAAAGCCACGTCCCGTTCGAGCACCTTTCGCCAGGTATCGGGAAAGGGCCCCTGGAGGAGCTTTCTCCTTCGCCGGTTCTTGATCCACGAAAAGTCCACGACCCGGTGCCTCCATCCGCGTTCGATGTCTCATCATAGCACCGGTGCCCTTCCTCGCGGACCGGCCGAAACACGCAAGGTCCCCGCACCGTAACACCATGAAGGCCGCCGGATCAAGGCGCCGGCGGCGACCTGCGACAGGTGGCTCGAACGCCACGGCATCAAGAGGGCCTGCGGCAGCCTCATGCTCTCTCAGGAATCGCCGGATCTGCTGCGGGCGCTCCTGGGGAAGCTACTCCCCGCGCTCGCAGAAGAGAAGACGAACCTTGAAAAATGTCTCTGGATCGACCACCTGACGGGCGCAGACGAGGCGGAGGGCATCCGCGAATACTCCGTCGTCGTCGGCTTTCGACCGACATCTCTCTACAGACCCAGGACGAGACCGGGCGGACGGCGGCCCTATGCGCCTCGAAGAGCATCGGCTTTCGTCACACTTTCACGCTGTTTTACGTGCGCTGCCAGAGTGGGCTCAGCGGGATACTGCGCGCCGGGTGCCGCGAGATGGATCGGCTCATCCTCGAGGGGCCCGGCGAAATGTGATCAGGGGAAGGCCTTGGCTTCGGGCCCGAAATAGCGTTGGAGGTGTTCGAGGTCGTTCATGGACATGGCGTAGAATTCGACGCCTATCTCGTAGCCGCCCTTCTTCATGGGCACGGCGTAGACCACGTGCCCCCTTGCAGTGATGGTCTTCCTCGGCAGGGGGATCTGGAGCTCCAGCGGCGTACCGGGCGGAACGTAGGCGGCCTGTTCGAAGCTGCACCCTCCGAGGCCCAGCTCCAGCGTACTGCTCGGAACCTCCAGCGCTCCGGGAAGGAGCTTCTTCACGACGAGCGGTTTCCGGCTGCGTATCCGGGGGAAAAGCCTTCTGTCCACCATCTTTGTCTGCATCGTCATTTCTCTCTATTCGTTACTGATAAACTTAGGCCCCGGAATGCACCCCGCGCAAGGCGCGGGCCGCGGCACCGCACGTCCGCGCGGGGACGAGGGCCCAACCACCTTATATTTCAATTTTTAGCCTGATAGTCACGAATGACATCCAACTCTGGTTGGAGGCGGGGCGGCCGAGAAGTCACTATACTTGAAGACAGAGGTCCGGCCATCGGACCCGCGCATGAACTCCATCATGCCGGCACCCCCCGTATAGGGCGCCGACACGGCTCCCTCCCGGCAGGTCATCGGGCATTCCCGCCGAGGGGGAGCCGGTTTTTTTGCCCGATTCCTGCGATATCCCAGCCGAGCCGGCCTGCGCGGGCCGGAAGGCGCCGCCGCCCCGCCCTCAGGAATCCCCGCGGCTTCGGGCGAAAAACAGTTCGAGCTTCCTGCGCTCCGAATCGTCGATGGAGAGGAACTGAATACCCAGTTCGTAGACGCCGTCTCCTCTCAGTTTCTCGAACACCACTCGCCCCTCGGCCCTAACCAGCCCGCCATCGAGGCTGATGTCCAGCCTGACGGGCGTCCCCTCCCCCAGGGGGGCCATGTGAAGGACGCGGACACCCCCCATTCCGATGTCCCTGGTGGTCGTGAGGGTCTCGAGTTCGTTCGCCTGTACCAGAATGGTGCTGGCAAGAGCCATCCTGGGATGGATGCGCCTTTCCTGTCTGCCGCCCGTCATGCGTTCGCTCCCCCGTGATACCCGGTCAGGACCTCCGAGAAGCCCACGAGGGCCGGCGCCGGATGCATACCACGTCTGCAACTTGTCGATGGGGTTATTCTACAACAGCGAAACGCCCGGGGAAACGCCGAGGTGCACACCCGACGTGTCGGGCGATGGGGTGGAGGGCGAGCCTGGTCCGGGCCGGTTGACGCGACTGTCCGGCCGGAGGGGTCACTCCCCGTAGAGCGGCTCGTCCTCCTTCAGGAAGCGCTGCAGCAGCGCCCTGTCCCTGGGGGAGATGGCCATGAACTCCACGCCCACCTCGTAGCACGCGGCGTTGAGGGCGTGCTCGTAGACCACCGTTCCCACGGCCTGTATCACCTGTTGCTTCCGTACGGCGATCAGGAGTTCGACGGGCGTGCCCGCACCCACGGGCGCCCTGTTGATGACGGCGCACCCGCCGAGGCTTATCTGCCTGGTCTTTGCGGTGGTCTCGAGGGTGGCGGCCCCCAGCTTCCTGATGTGCACGGGCTTTTCGCTGCGAATCCTCGGAAAACGGCGTCTCTTGACTATCGATGTGGTCATGAATACCTCTTTCCTTCGAATCGGCCTCCATCGAAACGGCCCGGCCCGCCTTGGCGCATACACTGGTTTACGTCCCGCCACCTGCGCAGGTTCACGAACCCCGCCGGTCAGTCCACGATGTGGTCCAGCATGCTCTGGAACCGCTTCAGCGATTCGATGTAGCGCGCGAAGTAGGCCTCCGACACGCCCTGCATGAAGTGGAACCCGATGCGGTGGTTGTCCTCGAGCAGGGTTTGGAGCGGTGCGGCCTCGACGGCGAGGATCTCGCTCGGTACGGCGCATCGCGCCGTGGTGGTGTAGCGCTTCGAACCGATGAGCGGCGACAGCCCAAAGAGCTCCCCGCGCTGGATGTGGCCGATGACCAGGCTGAACTCTCCGGAGGAGGCTGGCATCCACAGCCGGATCCGGCCTTCCACCAGCACGTAGATGTGAAAGCCTGCGGTTCCGTGCGTGAAAACGGTCTCATCCTTTCCGTACGAACGCACGTTCGCGAACCGCGCCACCTTCTCAAGCTCCGCTTCGCTCATGGCCTTGAACGGTCCATGGCCCTTCAGGAGATCGACGACGCTCATGGGGCACCTCCTCTGTCCGGACGTCAGCCGGAACCGCACACGGCCCCCAAAGCTGAGAATGTCCTTCGGGCGAATCACCTTCCGCCCTGTCCGAGCGCTTCCCAGCCCAGCCGAATCCGGTTTGAAAGCGGCCTCCCCTGGATACCTCCGGCACCCTCCGTGGAGGCCCTTAGCTTCGTTCTACGGGTGGTAGTAATATTGGGCCCGGGAGTGGGGTTTTCAACCCGTCGAAAGAAATGGGAAAGCGTCGTGCCCCCTTGCTTTCCCGTCCATCCGGAGATAGCTTCTAGGTACATCCTGAGTCCTCGCGGCCCGACGCCGCCGGAGGTCGATCGCATGAAGGCCGTTCTTGTCGCCACCGCCGAGGCCCCGGCCTACGAAGCCATAGCCGGCAGCTTCGGCGAGCACATGGAGGTTGTGCGGGCCGAAGGACCCGCCGCCTGTTTCTCGGCCACCGCGGCGCGTCGCTTCGAATTCGTCTTCGTGGACATACGCTTCCTCGCTTCGTCCCCGGAACGGAAGGGGACCCCTGCGGTGAGAGCCGGCATCCAGTCCCTGCGGCGGGCCTTTCCCTCCGTGGAGATTGTCGTGCTGGCCCCGCCGGACCAGATCCGCCAGGCGCTGCAGTCTCTCAGGGAAGGGGCCGGCCACTACCTTACCTATCCCGTCCTGGCGGACGAGCTGCGGTACGTCAGGGTGAGCCTGGAGGAATCGCGCAGGGTCCAGTCCGAACTCGAATACCTCCGCCAGAGCGCGGGCGCCCCCGAAACGCCCGACCTCCTGAGCCCCGCGAGTCCCGCCATGAAGCGGGTCCTGGAGAAAGTGGAAGCCGCCGCACCCACCAAGACGACGGTGCTGCTGACCGGAGAGACCGGGACGGGAAAGGGCGTCATCGCCCGGCTCATCCACGCGCGCAGCAACCGCCGGGCCGGCCGGTTCATCGCCGTACACTGCGGCGCGATCCCGGACACGCTCCTCGAAAGCGAACTCTTCGGCCACGAGAAAGGGGCCTTCACGGGCGCCGTCCGTCGCCGCCTCGGAAAGTTCGAGATCGCCCACGGCGGAACCCTCTTCCTCGACGAGATCGGCACCGTGTCTCCGTCCATGCAGATCAAGCTTCTGCAGTTCCTCCAGGACCGGACCTTCGTCCGCGTGGGCGGAGAGGAGGACATCGAAACGGACGTCCGCATCTTGGCCGCCGCCAACGAAGACCTCGCCCGACGGTGCGAGGAGGGGTCCTTCCGCGTGGACCTGTTCTACCGCCTCAACGTCTTCCCCATCGAGATCCCGCCGCTCCGGGAGAGGCAGGAAGACATCCCGGCGCTCGCCGAGGGCTTCGTCCTGAGGATGAACAGGAGCCGCACGCACCCCGTGGAGTCCATCCATCCGGACGTCATGGACGCCTTCCAACGCTACCCCTGGCCGGGCAACATCCGTGAGATGGAAAACCTCATGGAGAGGGCCGGCATCCTGGAGACCGGATCCGTTCTGACCCCCCGGAGCTTCCCTTCAGACCTCATGGCGCACGGTACGGAGGGGGCGCGAACACCGGCGGGGGGAGGCAGTACGACGCTGGCCGAGGTTCGCAGGGCGGCCGTCCTGGAGGTGGAGCGCGCCTACCTGTCCCAGCTCCTGGCCGCACACCGCGGAAAGCTCGTCGACGCGGCGCGGGCGGCCGGAGTCAGCACCCGCCAGCTCCGAAGCCTCATGGGCCGGCACGGTTTGCGCAAGGAGGCGTTCCGGAAACCGTCCTCCCGCGCCTGAAAGCGGAACTCCCGCTTCCCGCAAGCCACGCACCGGAAGCGCCCCTTCCCCTTCCCGCTCGCCCCCACTCTCCGCAACCCTTGCGGTTCCCCCTGTCTGCATCCCGGACGGCACTCGAACGGAACCGGAAAGGCGGCTTCCGGGTGCCTGGAGACCCGGAGCTTCATCTGGCTTGATAATCAATGCGAAACCAATCTGGCCCGGGCCTTGCAATTCCTGCAGCGTGCGAACCGTGAAAGCCGGGTCTTCCGTGTATGGGAGGTGTCGTTGTGAAGCGGGCACACGCCGGTGAACTCGTCACGCTCGAAGGCATCGTAACGCCGGGTGACTGGGATGACCGGCAGCGCGTGACTGCTTGCGTTCTCTGGACGTTCAACGAAGAGGAGTACCGCCTGTTCTTCAGGAACGACCGCGAAGCGAGAGGATTCGCAAAGTACTACAGGGAGGCGGTGGCGATTACGGGCGCCGTCGGATTGGACCCCGAAGGCAGGAAGACACTGACCGTCGTGCGTTGCGAACGCAAGAGGAGGAAACCGTTATGAGAACGAAAAGCAGAATCCTGATCGCCCTGGCCGTCGTGGCGCTGGCCGGCCTTACGGCCCTGGCCGTCTCGGCCCAGGAACCGGCCCCCGCGGCAGCCCAGCAGGGCACCGAAAAGGCCGCGCCGGCAAAGCACCACAAGGCCATGCCGAGCGCCGAGATCAAAGCCGTCCAGGAGGCCCTGAACCAGCACGGCTTCAACCTTAAGGCGGACGGCGTCATGGGCCGCGCCACGAAAAAGGCCCTCAAGTAATTCCAGAAGGACAACGGCCTGAAGGTGACCGGTAAGATCGACGAGCCCACGAAGGAAAAACTCGGCATCGGCGCCAAGCCCGCTGCCGAGGAGAGCGAAATGATGCCCGAGCAGCAGCCAGCCGAAGAGGAGATGAATACACCGTCCTCCGAGGAGACCGAGGAGCCCGCCGAGCCCCAGGAAGAGGAGCCCGGCAGCGACGACCAGTAACCCTCTCAGAGCAATGG
>JBJKRE010000292.1:0-11439 GCA_046704825.1 Acidobacteriota bacterium | reverse complement strand
AAGATTAGCAGCAGGTACGTCCGTGCCATGAGCATGGCATCCAGCCACCGCGGTACGGCGTGCCGCGCCCACCTGCGAAAGAGCCGCGCCCTCAGGCGCCACAGGTATTCCGAGAGGGAGCCGATGGGGCAGATCCAGGAGCAGAAAGCCTTCTTGAGGAGCACGCTCACCAGCACGGCCAGGAGCAGCAGCACGGCGGCCGACGGCTGGACGGCGTCGAGGCGACCCGTGGCGAGCCAGTGCCTCAGGCCCATGAGCCCGGCGATGGGCAGAAAACCGGCCACGCCTGGAGGCCGGCTCACTGCAGGCGCAGCAGGTTCGAGACAGGACCGCACGAACAGGGCGAACTGCACTCCGACGGCGGCGACCAGAAACAGGACGAGCGCCTGAAAGGCCCGCCGTGCGAGTGTTATCGGCGCCCGAAGAGCGGTCCGCGAACTGGGACGCTCAGCGGTCGCACGTCCGGCGGCGCCTTCATCGGGGGAAAACTCTTCGGACGTTCCGGTTTGCGGGTGTTCAGCGAGATGCACAGGTACCTCCAGCGAGCCATCAATATGAGACTAAAAGAGTCCACTTTCAAGGCTCCGCACGAGCCGTTCCGATCGCTGGGTGATTTGGCGAAAGCCGCCAAGGCGCGGACTGAAAGAGTCAGGCGCCGCGCCGTCCGGCTGGCGGCCTCCGGCCGGCGCGGAACATTTCACCCGATGGGACCTGATTTCAGCGCGTGTAGGAAAAGGTCGTCTGGTTTCCGCAGGCGTCCACGAGCGTGATGCTAGCGGGAACGCCTTTGGGCAGCAGTCTGACGAACTTGTGCTTGAGCTTGAGCCGGCCCGCCTTCTTCAGCTTCCACGTGTTCGAAGGCACCGGAGAGCCGTAGACCAGCACCAGGACGATCTGGTCCAGCCCCTCACCGTAGAGCACGACGCGTCTGGGCCGCTTCCGCGTCTTCACGTAGGTGACCGTGACCGGGGTGCACCCCGTGGCGAGCGAGAAGACCCCGTCCGCTCCTGCAAAGACGGACCCGGACACTCCGGGGCTCCCGGCAAGCGCCGCGATTTCGCCTCCGGCGGGCATGCCCGGTTCCGATACCGTCCAGGCGGTGCCGCCGTCCACACTCTGAAAAACCGCCCCCCCGGCAAGGCCCGCGTACACCCGACCGGGGTCTCGCGGATCGACCGCCAGCGCAGTCACCCGTGCGGCGGCGGGGAAGCCCGTTCCGGCGACCCACGCATTACCTCCGTCGGTGGTTTTGTAGACGCCTCCGTTCGTGCCGGCATAGAGCGTCCCCGGGGCGACCGGATCGATCGCGAGCGCGGTCACGAAGGCGTCGTCCAGGCCGCTGTCGACCTGGAACCACTGGTCACCGCCGTCCGTGCTCTTGAAGACGCCTGCGCTCGCCGTACCCGCGTAGAGGGCCCCGCCGGCCGTCGGGGACGCGACCAGGGCCGTCACGTCGAGGTCCAACAGGCCCCCGCTCGTGCAGGTCCAGCTGGCGCCTCCGTCTGCGCTCCTGTACACACCGGTGTTCATCGCGGAATACAACGCTGCGCGGGCTCCGGACGAGATCGCCAGGGCATTGAGCCGCGTGCCCGGAAGTTCGCCGTCGCACGGGACCCAGGAGGTCCCGCCGTCGTCGCTGCGGAAGAGGCCGCCAACAGCCGTCCCCGCGTAGACCGTTTCGGGCGCCGCGGGATCCACCGCGATGGCGGCCACCCTTGCCCTGCCGGGAATTCCTGCTCTCAGGGTCGTCCATGTTCTGCCGCCGTCTTCGCTCTTGTACACCGCGCCCCGTGCTCCGGCGTACACGACCGACGGCGAGGCCTGCACCACGGCGAGGGAGAATATTCTCTCGCCCGAAAGCCCCCTGGCCGTCCAGACTCCGTCTGCCGCACGTGCGGGCGCGGCGGCGGCCAGACAGCCCAGGGCCAGGGTCATCAGGAGGGTGATCGTGAGGGAACCGCGCTTGCCATTCATGGGCTTCTCCTTCTCAGAAACGCGTCTTACCTGTTCCATACGCGAAGGTCCCGATCCTTGCCCCTTTCCCTCAGTCCCCGTTCTTCTTCTGGGAGGCGGACAGGAATATCCTGGCCTGTTCGTTTCCCGGCTCCAGCAGGAGCGCCTTGCGAGCCGCGCCGCCGGCTGCGGTCTTGTCGCCCGTGGACAGGTAGAATGACGCGAGCGTCAGGTACCCGTTTACGCTGCGAGGGTCCAGAACGACGGCCTCCCGCGCCTCCTGCAGGGCGTCGTCCTTCTTCCCCAACCCCCACAGTGCGCCGGCCAGGTTGAGATGGGCGGACGCATAGTCGGGAGACTGCTTCAGAGCCCTCTCGAACAGCGACCTGGCCCTGGCACACTCGCCTCGCTTGAGGTAGAGCACCCCGAGGTTGTTCAGCACCTCGGCGCGACCCGGCTCCACCTCAAGCGAGCGCCGGTAGTACCGTTCCGCTTCCTCGAGGTGTCCGGCGTTGTAGGCCTGCACCCCCTCCTGGAAGAGCACCTCGCCCTCGCGAGTGGCCGGAGCCTGAGATTGGACCGCCCGTGGTCCAGGCGCTCCCGTCTTTCCCGCGCTGCGGCTTCCGCCGGGCTCCGCCGCTCCGGCCGGTTCCCTCACCGGCGGTCCAAGGTAGGCGGGATGGTGGATGGGGGGCTTCCCGTCCCCGGAGATTTCAGGTTCCGGCCGACCGGGCCCGCAGGGCCGAATCACCTTCACGGGGAAGGGGTGACTGTCCGCCGATTGTCTCTTCAGTGCCCGGGCCATTGCGTTCAGTCCGGAGCGTTGCCGGGCCAAACCCGCACAGACCCTGTAGCACCTCAGGCCGTTGAACTCGACCTCCTGCACGAAGACCGGGCGCAACGGCGAGAGCGACGCCACCTGACTGGAGATGTTCTCCGGGTGGCACAGGAGCATGACGCTCAACGTCCAGAGATCGCCCTTTCCGGCGGGTCCGAACATACCGCAGAAGGACGTTGCGGCTCCCGAAACGTCGCCTTTCGACAGCGCCTCCCTGCCGGCCGCATAGGCCGACCTGTCGTACAGGCCCAGCTCCCTACGCGGGGTGCGCGCGGACGAGGGACACAGGACGAGGACGCCGACGAACACGAGAACCGCCGCCCAGCGTCCCGGCGCTACCCGCACATCGCTCGAGTACCACATGGGCTCTCCATGACAAGAGGGTAGCCGAAGCGGGCCGCTGACGGCAAGCGCCCGGAACCCGTGCGCGGCCATGTCGAATTTCCGGGAGGGCTCTCTTGCCGCCCGGACCTTCGTGCTATGCTGTTGTCCACAGGTCCGGCACCCAGGCGTCACAGCGAAAGAAGCGCGAGCGCGGTCGGGGCGGAAGCCCCGGGCGGCAAGTACAGCAGACCCCGACGACGGAGGGAAGGTTCTATGGGCATGCAGGAAGAAGGCAAAAAGAAAGAAGAGCAGTGGTTCCACGAGCGCGAGCGCAAGCTCATCCGGGAAATGAAGGAGAAAAGGGAGGAGCGTCTTCGCGCGGAAAGACACGAGGAAATCAGGAAACAGCACTGGATGTGCTGCCCCAAGTGCGGCCACGCCATGAAGGAGAAGGTCCTGAGCGGAATCAAAGTGGACGTGTGCACCCTCTGCGAGGGCATCTATTTCGACCGCGGCGAACTGGAGGACCTCCTGATGGCCCAGGGCACGGAGAACCGTGCGGGATTCTTCCGGAGGCTCTTCGGCCTGTCCGACTGAGGACTTATCGCCGCCGGACGGTCCCTTAGCCCCGGCGCGAGTCCCTTTCCCCCGCGACCGCGCGGGCCGGAATAGGGTGCCCGCGCCGGGTGTTTTCTGGTCAAACGCCTTGGTGCTTTTTCTGCACACGGATAGGAGGCTTTCAATGACCAGACGATCGTTCGCAGGCTTGCTCCTGTTAGCTTCGCTGAGCCTTTTGTCTCCGGCCGCGTCGGCGTGCGGTGCGGGGAGTTGCCCGGCCACCGGCACCGGAACGCGCGCTGACGGGGCGTGTCCCGAGCACTCGGTCCGAAACAACGGGTACGCCGCCCTCAGAAAGGACCTGTCGGCCATGGAGAAGGGCATCCCGGAGGCCCGGATGGCCGAATTCCTCAAGGCCCACCGCAAACACCTGGAAAAGGTCCTCGAAGAACACCGTGCAAGCATTAAGGACTGCCCCGTCGAGCAGACGGCCATGGAAAGCGCCTGCCCCTACGCAAGGAAGGTGGAGTCCGCATTCAAGGCCCTGGAGAAGGACGATGCGGTTCTCCGCAGAGGCTTGCCCAGGAGCGATCAGGCAGCGTTCCTGAAGGCGCACGAAGCCAACCTGAAAAAACTTCTCCAAATCCGAGCCGAGTTGTCCATGCCATGTCCCGTCCGGAGCGATGTGCGCATGGGCGAGAAGGTCTGACGCCCCTCCGGAGGAAACGGCCCGGCTGTCCGAAGTTTGCGTTTTCACACGGGGACGGGGGTGAGGCTGTTGCGCGCGATGTCCGACGGGAACGGAACGGGCCGGGTTCCCCTTTCAGGCGTCGTCCACAAGCTTCCGCCAGGAAGGGGTCATGCCACGCAGATCAGAACTGGACCAAAATGATGGGCCTTTAGATTCGGACCGGTTCATGTCTCTTCTGGCCGGTTTTCCGGACGCGGTCTTTCTCTGCGCCCTGCCCGGCTGGGATATCGTGGAGGTCAACCAAAGGGCCTGTGAGATGGCCTGCAGTCCACGGGAAAGTCTGCTTAAAACCGTCATATGGGCGCTGCTCGAACCGGGAGAAAAACTGGCCGAACGGCTCGAATCTATCCAGGGAGACGCACCCTCGAGGCCCGCGCTGCTCCGGTTGAGACGTCCGGCAGGAGAGGCACTGCCCGTCGAAGTCACCGTCGGGCTCTCCGGGTCGGCCGAAGAGGCCTTTGCGGTAGTGGTCGCGAGAGAAAGCCAGCCACCCACGCTCGAGGAGCGCGGGGTGGATGAGCGGTCGGACTTCTTCTTCCAGCTCATAGAGAACGCACCGGACATAATACTGATCGTGGGTCCGGAGGGGGACATCGTCTACGCCAGCCCCTCCGTACGGCGGGTGCTCGGCTTCACCCCGAATCAGCTTACGGCCGAAAGCGCCCTGGACTACGTGCACCCGGACGACCAGGCCTTCGTCCGGGAAAGGCTCTTGAGACGCCTCCGGGAGCCCGGCGGCGGCCGGCCTATTGTCTTCCGCTGCCGGGCGGCCGACGGAAGCTGGAGGTTTCTGGAAACCACTGGCCAGAACGTCACGGACCACCCCTCGCTTTCAGGCGTCATCGTGAACCTCAGGGATGTAACGGAGCGCCGCAAGGCCGAAGCCTCCGTGATGGAGGCGGAGGACCGATTCCGGGCGACCTTCGAGCAGGCGGCCGTGGGCATCGTCCACGGCACCCTGGACGGTCGTCTCCTGCGCGTCAACAGGAAGTTCTGCGAGATCACAGGATACACCGAAACAGAGCTCGAAGGCATGGACTATCGCCTGCTCACGCATCCCGAAGACATCGAGAAGGACTTCGAGTTCGTCCGAGGCCTTCGGGCGGGGAGGCTGGACACCTTCTCCATCGAGAAGCGATACATCCGCAAGGACGGATCGCCTCGCTGGGTGAACCTGACGGCCTCTCTGGCCAGGGAACGTCCTGGGAAGCCCCCCTACTTCGTAGGCATCGTCGAGGATATCGAGGAGCGAAAAAGGAACGAGCGGCAGCGGCAACTCCTCAGCACGGCCATCAAACAGGCCCACGAAGCCGTGGTCGTGACCGACGCGCACGGGCAGATGCTCTACGTCAACCCCGCCTTGGAGAAAATAACGGGCTACACCCAGAAGGATCTCATCGGACGGAACGCGAGGATCCTCAAGAGCGGTATCCACGACGCTCAGTTCTACAGGACCATGTGGGAAACCCTTCTGAACGGGCACATGTGGGCGGGACAGATCGTGAACCGCAGGAAGGACGGGAGCCTTTACCACGAGCACATGATAATCTCACCGGTCAGAAACGATTCCGGAGAGATCGAGGCCTTCGTCGCTGTCAAGCGGGACGTATCCCAGGAAATGGAGCTGGAAAAGAGGCTGGCGCAGGCCAAAAGACTCGAAACCATAGGCATGATCACCGGCGGCGTCGCGCACGAGGTGAGAAACCCGCTCTTTGCGATCCGGACACTGTTTGCAGCCATCGAGCGCGGCCTGCCCGAGCAGCACGAGTTCCAGGTGCACATCGCCCACATCCGGGACCAGGTCGACCGCCTCAACCGCCTGATGGAAGACCTTCTGACACTCGGCCGTCCCACCCAGAGGGACCGCTATGTCCCCGTGCACCTCCAGGAGGTGCTGAAGGAATCGCTGAACCTTGCGAAGTCGGGACTGGGCGGATTCGGACCGGGCGCCAGGCTTCTTGCGCCGGACGCGCCCCTGGTCGTACGCGGCGACAAGCCCAAACTCGCACAGGTGTTTCTGAATATCCTGCAGAACGCTCTCAGCTTTTCGCCGGAGGACTCGGAGGTCCTCATATCCGCCGAACGGAGGAACGGTCAAGCGGCCGTCAGCGTCGTGGACCGTGGACCAGGCATCTCTGAAGACATGCTCCCCCTGCTCTTCGAACCCTTCGCCAGCCGGCGCAGGGGAGGAACAGGCCTCGGCCTGGCCATCGTTAGACAGATCGTCAGCGCCCACGGCGGAACCGTCCTGGCGCGCAACAACGACCCGGCCCCCGGTGCGACCTTCGACGTGATCCTGCCTCTGCACCGGCCGCGGACCTCCTGACAGGAGGACACCCGCGGCCCCTTGGAAGTGCGCGCCGGCACCCGTACATCTTGCCGAATCCCCTTTCCGTGGGTAGACTGCCCCTTCCACGACACGGCGGTGACCACCGCCCGTTTTTTGTAGAGGGGGATTCCTCGATGCCCGAGCCGTCGAGCACCGTCGCCGAGCCGACCCTTACCTGGCGCTTTCCGCGCGCTTTCTGGACCGCGAACGGCGTGGAGCTGTTCGAGCGGGCGGCCTACTACGGAACCTTCATTGCACTGGCGCTCTACCTGACGGACGTGGTGGGCTTCAGCGACGTGCAGGCCGGCTGGATCGGGGCGGCCTTCGCCTCCGGCATCTACCTCCTGCCCTTCATCACCGGGGCCGCGGCGGACCGGATCGGTTTCCGGCCTTCGCTCCTGCTGGCCTTCACCCTCCTCGCCGCCGGCTACGGGTCGCTCGGCTTCTTCCCAGACAAGGGGCCCGTCCTGTTCGCCCTCCTGCTCATAGTGGTGGGCGGGTCCTTCGTGAAGCCCATCATCACCGGTACGGTGGCCAAGAGCTCGGACGCACGGAACCGCGCCCGCGCCTACAGCCTCTTCTACATGATCGTCAACATCGGGTCCTTCACCGGAAAGACCATCGCCAAGCCGGTCAGGACGATGCTGGGACTCGACTACGTCCCCCTCTACTCGGCGGGCGCGGCGCTCATCGCGCTGCTGCTGGTGGCACTGCTCTACCGCCCCAGGGAAAACGGCCGCCAGCGCCCCCGCAGTGCCTCTGACGCTCTCCGCGATTTGTGGACGGTGGTGCGGAACTTCCGCTTCCTGGCCCTCATCCTCATAACGGCGGGCTTCTGGGCCATACAGGGTCAGCTCTACGCTTCCATGCCGAAGTACGTGATCCGCCTGGTGGGCGAAAACGCGAGCCCCGAGTGGTACGCGAACGTCAACCCTCTCGTAGTCGTGCTCCTGGTTGTCCCGATCACTCAGCTGGTGAGAAAGCTGAAGCCTGTCACCTCGATCGCGATCGCCCTGGCCCTGATCCCCTTCTCCCCTCTCCTGATGGCCTTCTCCGGCCTGCTCGGCCACAAGGTTCACCTCCTCGGAATGGCCGTCCACCCCATAACGCTCATGATGGTTCTGGGAATCGCGCTGCAAGGCGTTTCCGAGTGCTTTCTCAGCCCGCGGTACCTCGAATTCGCTTCCCGCCAGGCGCCCGAAGGCCAGGAGGGTCTTTACATGGGCTACGCCCACCTCAACACGTTCTTCGCGTGGCTTTTCGGGTTCGCCCTTTCGGGCTACCTGCTGGACGCCTTCTGTCCGGACCCGAACAAGTTGAAGGCCCTGGGGATGGCGCCGGAGCAGATCCAGGGGGCCTACGTTCACGCTCCCTATCTCTGGTATACGTTTGCGGGCATCGGCACCGTCGCATTTCTGGCACTGCTGATCTTTATCGCGGTGACGAACCGCCTGGACCGGCGGTCCCGCTGAGCGTCGGGCTCAGGAGGAACGGCCTCTGCAGACGCGGTTCCGGCCCTCTCTCTTGGCCCGGTAGAGGGCTTCGTCGGCAGCCGCCACCAGAGTTTCCGAATGCTCCCGCTCTCGCGGGACGTCGGTCGCGACCCCTATGCTGATGGTCACGTTCTGGGCGACGGTGGACACGGTAGTGGGAATCCGCAGGTCTTCCACGGCGGTCCTGAGTCTTTGGGCGACCGAGGCAGCCACGTCTTCCGTGTGCCCCGGAAGGATGACGACGAACTCCTCGCCGCCGTAGCGCGCGATCAGGTCGCCTGCTCTCTTGAGTCCTCCGGCCATGGCTTCGGCCACGCGCTTGAGGCATTCGTCGCCCCTCTGGTGCCCGTATGCGTCGTTGTAGGGTTTAAAGTGATCGATGTCGGCCATGAGGATGGAGAGAGGGGATCCCGTGCGGGCCGCCCGCCGCCATTCGGTGTCGACCACGGATTCGAAGCGGCGGCGATTGGCCACGCCCGTGAGCACGTCGCGGTTGGAGAGCTCGCGCAGCTTGCGATTGGCCGTTTCGAGCTGCCGGCTGCGGTCCTCGAGAAGCTCCGTGCGCTCCTCCACGAGCCGGCTCAGGGCGGATTCCCTCCTGCGCGAAGCGGCGAGCCTCAGGGTCACCACGCCGAACACGGCCGCCGACGCGGCCAGGACCAGCAGGACCAGGAACCACCACGTCTGGTAGAAGTGCGGCAGCTGGGTGAACGAAAAGGATGCGCCCTGCTTGTTCCACACCCCGTCGTTGTTACACGCGATGACCCTGAACGTGTAACGGCCGGGCGGGAGCCCCGTGTAGACGGCCTCCCTGTGGGTCCCCGCATCGACCCAGGCCGAGTCGTAGCCCTCGAGGCGATACTTGAACAGCTCCTTTTCCGGCGCCACGAGGCTGAGCGCCGTGAAGCGGAACTCGAGGCGGTGGCGGCCCGGCAGGATCCGGAGTCTGGGCGACAGAGCGACGGAGCGCCCGTCCAACCGCATGTCCTCGATGACCACCGGCGGCGGCTTGAGGTTGAGGTGGATCGCGCTCGGATCGAGCACCGCCAGCCCGCGGACCGTGGCCACGCAGAGCCAGCCTCCCCGCGTCACGCAGCCGCTGGGTTGGACACCGCCGTTGCACTCGCTGCTGCCCATGCCGTCCGACCGGCCGTATGTGTCGCAGGACAGCTTCAGGGTCTGTCCGTCGGCCGCCGATTCCAGCTCGCTCCTGCGTACGCTGAACACTCCTTTGTTGCAGCTCATCCAGAAGCGTCCGTCCCTGCCAGGGAGGATGGTGAAGACGGTGTCGCTGAACAGGCCCTGCAGGCGCGTCACGTTCGCGAAATGGTCGCCACGGAGCCGGCTCAGACCTCCCATGGTTCCCACCCAGAGCGTCCCGTCCGCCTCTTCGTAGAGAGCGTTGACGTCGTCGTTGACCAGGCCCTGGCGCGTCGTATACACGCTGAAGGCGCCGCCCCTGTAAAAATCCAGACCGCCCGCGTCGGTGCCCAGCCACAGGCCGTCCCGCTTGCGGTCCTCCAGCAGGCAGGTCACCGTGTCTCCCGACAGGCCGTCCTTGCGGGTCAGGAGCGTCGCGCGGCCGCCTTCGATCCTGAAGACGCCGTTTGCGCACCCCACCCACAGCGTCCCGGCTCCGTCCCTCAGCATGCAGGTGATGGCCGTGTTGGTCAGACGCTTGTCCGAGGCCATGAACCGGGTCAGCCGGCCGGACTTCCACTTGACCAGTCCGCCCGAATCCAGGCCCATCCAGATGGTCCCGTCGGGATCCTGCCAGAGGGTGTCGACTGTGTCGCTGGGCAGGCCGTCCTTCCGGGTGATATTGACGATACCGTGTTTTGTCCAGCGCGAAACGCCTCCCCCATCCGTCCCGATCCATATGCTCCCGTCCCTCGCCTGGAGCACGCAGGTCACCATGCCGTTCAGGAGGCCGTTTTTCGTGCCGAGGCTGAAGAACTTGTCGTCCCGGAAGCGGTTCAGCCCATCGGCGGTGCCCACCCACAGGTCGCCCTCGCGGTCCTCCGCGATGGAGAGCACCTGGCCGTTCGACAGGCCGTCCGCAACGCCGTAGGTTTCAAAATGTCCGTCGAGGTATCTGCAGAGTCCCCCTTTGGTCCCGACCCACAGGGCGTGGTTCGCGGCGTTGTGATACAAGGCGTAGACCGTCGGATTGGGGATGCCGTCTTTCGCGGTAAAGCGCGTCACCGTTCTTCCCGGTCCGATACGGAACAGGCCGCGAAAGGTTCCGACCCACACGTTGCCCTGCGAATCCCCCGTGATGGCGTAGTACCAGTTGTGTTTTTTCCCGGGCATGGGAAATGTGGATATCTTTCCGCCGCTCAGCGTCGCCAATCCCCGGTTCGTTCCGATCCAGACCGTTCCCCGCCCGTCCTGGTAGACGGCGTAGACCACAGGGCCGGGCAGCCCCTCTTTCACCGTGTACCGGGTGATCCTGGAACCGTCCAGGCAGAAGACGCCGGCGTTGTCCGTGCCCAGCCACAGCCTGTGCAGGCTGTCCCGGGCGATGCAGAGGATTCTTACGTTCTCGAGGGCCTTCACACCGGCCGGAACCGAAAATGTGCCGCCCCGCCTCCTGAGCAATCCGCCAGAGTCCAGGGCGATCCACAGGTCCCCTTTTCCGTCCTCGCAGAGCGCCGCGACGTAACTGCCGCGCATCTGCGGGGTGTTGTCCTTGTCGTAGACGGTGAACCGGACGCCGTCGAACCGCACCAGCCCCTCCTGCGTACCCAGCCAGAGGTATCCGCGGGGTGACTGAACGATCGACAGCACCGAGTTCTGAGGCAGGCCGTCCTTTTCGGACCATACTCTGTGGCCGTACTGAACGATGAGCTTCCCGGGATCCAGCGCGGACGCCGGACGGCTCACCAGGACCGCACACCCGGCCAGCAGGACGGCGATGAGAGGGCTGCAGCGACGGAGGATCGTCACACCCGCCTCCTGCCATGCACGCATTTCATGGTTCGTCGAAGTGTTGTCATTGCAGCTCACCAACCCGTGTAAGTTTAGGACCGTATCGAAGAAACAGCAAGGGCGGGCCACCGGGAGGATACGCCGTTCACAGGGGGCGCCGCGGCGCCCCGGGCGCGGGGCTCAGCCATCGCCCGCACGAAAGTCCGTGTCTCTGGATCCGCCCCCCTCGTGCAGGCAGAGCATATTTGCGAGAAAAAGACAC
>JBJKRE010000291.1:0-13492 GCA_046704825.1 Acidobacteriota bacterium | reverse complement strand
GCTGGAGCCGGCCGGATTCTTCGAACGTCCACCCACCCTCTCTTCACTTGATCACTTGATCACTCGCTCACTGTTTACTTTTCACGCGCTGCTTCCTGCGGCAGACATTTGTCGAACACCCGCTGAGCCTTGGTGACGGAGAACCCGAGGTTCTCGTAGAACGCGCGGGCGTCCTCCCTCTCCAGGCGGCTGCGAACCCGGAGCTTGCGGACGCCGCGGCTGGCGGCCCAGTCCTCCGCAGCGGCGAGCAGGGCCCGGCCGACGCCGCGCCTGCGATGGGACGCCGAAACCACGAAGCCGCCCAGTTCCGCGAAGGGACCGGACTCGACCCTCAGAGCCAGGAAGACGTGGACCCACCCGACCACGTCGTCGCCGTCGCAGGCCGCGAAGACGCCGTGTTCGGTCGAGCCGAGGACGGTCTTAAGCCTCTCGGCCGAGTCCGCGACCGACGACGGATAACCCAATTGGCCCGACAGGCCTGCGATCGCCGGGGCGTCGTCCTCGCCCGCGGGCCGGATCACGATTCTTTCCATGCTCAGCTCCGGTGGACGGGCCGGCGTCAGAGGTCAACGCCGTAAGAGTTGTCGATCAGGCAGCGCCAACGGCCGTCCTCACACTCCCGGAAGATGTAGGTCGGCCTGCGCTCCATCGACACAGCGGGGCCTTCTGTGCGCTCGGCGGACAGTCTGAGGCGGCACACGACCAGGGCCACGCCTCCGCCCTCGACGACGTGGAAATCGCTCTGTGCGACCTCCAGACCCTCGTGAAAGTTCGCGAAAATCGCTTCGAAGGCTCTGGCGATGTCGTCTTTCCCGTGCGCGAGCCGGCCAGGCTTGACGACGAGCGTCGCGTCGTCAGTGTAGAAGTCCATGAGCGACACCATGTCCTGCTCATTGATCGCCAGGTCGGCCTGCTCGATCGCCTCGATCACTGCGTGCTTGCTCATGGAGAGTAGACCTCGACTTTCCCGGTGCGGCCGGCCCTGGGAGGGCCGAAGCGCCAATCTGGATCATACCACCGAAAGGGTATGCGGTAGGGACAGCTGGGTTCTGCAACTGCGTATCCAAGAGCCGGTCGGCGACGGGCAGATCGGGGTGACGAACGGCCCTGACGAGGGTCCCTGAGAGGCTGGACAGCGATGTGGAAGAAAAATACATTATAGCCGTGTTATCCAGTACGGACGGGTACAGGACGGGTAGAGCCCGTGGAAATCCAGCCTGCACGGGATTCTACGATGGGTCTTGGGCACCCCGGGCAGAACGTGTCCCAGAGGATTTGGATATGAAATTCGCAAAACTTCTCTCTCTCGTAGGCATCCTCGCCATGGCTGCGGTGATAGTCAACGGCTTCGCGCGGGGCGACTTCTCAGGCGAAGGACACCAGCTCATGCACATGCCCTGGGGCATCGTCTCACTCGTGGACCTGTACACGGGCTTCGCGCTTTTCTCGTGCTGGATCCTCTACCGAGAGAAGTCCCTGTTCGTGGGTATCCTGTGGATGATCGCCCTGATGACCCTGGGCTTCTTCGCCGGCAGCGTGTACGCGTTCATCGCTCTGCAATCCAGCCGTAACGACTGGCGCAGGTTCTGGTTGGGAACCCATGCCGGGTAAGGTCGGGGGACTGACGGAGGAATTCCGCGCCGGCGTTCCTCCTCCGTGGCGGGATCAGAGGCGCGGATTCTAGTGGCCGTCCGGGGAAAACGGCCGGGAGGGCTCGTTCTCATGAACGCACAGGATAGAAACTCGTTATTGGCAATCCCCATCGTGGTGCTGATCGGGGGGGGTATCGCGTACGCGGGCAGCCAGCACGGTACGTCGGCCTTCGGGATCCCCGTATTTGCTCTGTCCGTCGGTCTGGCTTTCCTCATCCAGTGGGTGGCGTTCGTTCCCGCCTACCTGCTGAAGACCGAGAAATTCTACGACCTGACCGGAAGCATTACCTACCTCTCCGTTGTCCTGGTCGCCGTCTTCCTCGGCGCCTCCGCCGCCCAGAGATCGCGTCTGCTTGCGTCTCTCGTGGCTCTCTGGGCCGTCCGCCTGGGTGGGTTCCTCTTCACCCGCATCAGAAGAAAGGGCAGGGACGACCGTTTTGACGGAATCAAACAGTCCTTCCCCAGGTTCCTGATGGTCTGGACCCTCCAGGCCCTGTGGGTGACCTTTACGGCGTCCGCCGCCCTTGCCGCCATCACCTCGACCCGCCCGAAGGCCCTTGACGTCGCCGCCGTCGTCGGCCTCGTGATGTGGGCGTTCGGTTTCGCTTTCGAAGTCATTGCCGACGTTCAAAAGAGCCGGTTCAATGCACGTCCGGAAAACGAAGGCAAATTCATCCGGAAGGGTCTGTGGGCCAGATCCCGCCATCCCAATTACTTCGGCGAAATCGTCCTTTGGGCCGGGGTGGCCGTGATCGCCTCGCCCGTTCTGCAGGGTTGGCAATGGCTCACACTGAGCTCTCCCGTCTTTGTCGCATTGCTCATCACTCGCGTGAGCGGCGTTCCCCTCCTCGAGCAGAAGGCCGATGCGAAATGGGGCGGAAGCGAAGACTACGAGGCCTATAAGAAGGTGACTCCCGTACTGATCCCTCGCTTGTGACTTTCGCTCGCCGGCCGGAGCCGGGCAGACACCGTGCAGGATTGTCGGCCGCTCGCCCTGCTCTGCCCAGCCCAATTCCCCATGCTGCCCCTCCACGACGAAACAGGCGCCGGCTTCGTTTCGCGGCCTCGGTAATTGCTGCGAGGCGGGCGGCGGTCCATCCCCCGCCTGCGGGTGCTAAGATTGTGGACGGGACCGGGCCCGGCTCGTCCGGCGGGAGCGGAGTCCGAAACGAGCGAGGAGGCCGGCATGGAAACGGTGGACATCACGGTAATCGGCGCGGGGGTCGTGGGGCTCTCGGTGGCGGCCCATCTGGCTTCACCGGAGACGTCCCTCCTGGTCCTGGAGCGGCACGAGGCCATGGGCATGGAGGCGTCGAGCCGGAACAGCGAGGTCGTCCACGCGGGGATTTACTACCCGCCCGGTTCGCTGAAGGGCCGCATGTGCCTTCGCGGCAACGAGCTGATGTACGACCTGTGCGCAAAGCACTCGATCGGGTGCTCCAATTGCGGAAAGCTCATCGTGGCGGTCACGGCCGAGCAGGAAAAACAGCTCCCGGCCCTTTACGATCTCGCCAGCGGAAACGGGGCGAAGGGCCTGAGGATCGTCGATGCCGGAGAGATCGCCAGGCTCGAACCGAAGGTGAGGGCGCGCGCCGCCCTTCACTGCCCGACCTCGGGCATCGTCGATTCCCACGGCCTCATGCGCTTCTTCCGGAACCGAGCGAAGGACGCCGGGGCGGCCTTCGCCTTCAACGCGCCGGTGAAGGGCCTCGAAAAAGTCCGCGGCGGCTACGAGGTGCGTGTGGGCGACCCGTCGGGCGGGGACTACCGCTTCAGGAGCCGGATCGTCGTCAACTCGGCGGGCATGGGGGCCGGCGAGGTGGCCGCCATGGCCGGGATCGACGTAGACGAGGCCCACTACCGCATCCACTACCGTAAGGGAATCTACTTCAGGATCACCCGGCGCCTGGGCGACATGCCCTCCATGCTCATCTATCCCGTGCCGCCCGAGGACGCCACCGTCGGTGTCCACACGGTGCCCGACTTGGGCGGCGGCATGCGCCTCGGCCCGTACGATTCGTGGGTGGAAGAGGCCGAATACTCGGTGGACCCGTCCTTCCGCGACTTCTTTTTCGAGTCGTGCAGCCCCTTCCTGCCGGCCCTCGAACGCGGCGCCCTCCAGCCCGATACGGCAGGCATCCAGTCCAAGCGCTTCGGCCCGGGCGAAGAGAGCCGGGACTTCGTGATCCGCCACGAAGAAGACCGCGGCCTGCCGGGCCTCGTGAACCTGATCGGCATCGAATCCCCAGGCCTGACCTCGTCGCCTGCAATAGGCGAACTGGTCCGGTCCATCGTCCGTGAAATTGTGAGCTGAAAAAAACGGGATAACTCACAGTGAGGCGGTGAGTCGGCGAGACAAGCTGGTTGTGAGTTGTGAATGCCGGGTTTCGAGTTGATGTACTATCTCTCTCGGAAGGGCAAACGGCTAAGGAAAGGCGGAAATTGAGGACGGACCTGGCAAACTCTTCGAAGATCGCCCCGCAACCAAACACTAGACACTAGACACTGGACACTAAACACTAAACACTAGACACCGGACACTGGACACCACCCGCTTCCATCACGAGGATTACTCATGGATATCCGATGCACAAAGCTGGTCTACTTCTCACCGACTGGAACGACACGGGCCGTCGTGGAGGCGGTGGGACGCGGGATCGGGTCCGGCCCCGTGGCGCACGTGGACGTCACGAAGCCCGATGCGCGCAAGATGCCGCTGCGAACGTCTCACGACGACCTGCTGGTCGTCGGCGTGCCTGTCTACGTCGGGCGCGTCCCGGCGCTGCTGGACGGCTGGTTGGAGGGCATCCGGGCCGACCGGACCCCCGCGGTGTGCATCGTCGTATACGGCAATCGCGCCTACGAGGACGCGCTCGCAGAACTCAGAGACGTCGTGGCGGAGCGCGGCGGCGTGCCGGTGGCGGGTGCGGCCTTTATCGGGGAACACTCGTACTCGGGTCCCGACGCCCCCATCGCCGTGTCCCGCCCCGATGCCGCCGACCTGAAGGAGGCCGAGGCCTTCGGCCGCGCGATCGGTGAGACGCTGCGGTCGGCTGCGTCGCCGGACAGCATCACCGACCTGAACGTTCCCGGAAACCACCCGTACCGAAAGCGGGAGGCCCTGTTCTCCGTCGATTTCATCTCCGTCGGCGACACCTGCACCGCGTGCGGAACGTGTGCTCAGGGGTGTCCCGTGGACGCCATCGACGACCTGGACGGCCATTCCCGCACGGACTGGGACACGTGCATCCTCTGCTGTGCGTGCATCAAATCCTGTCCCCGGCACGCCAGGTCCATGAAAGACGGCCCCGTCAAGGACCTCGCCGTCCGTCTGAGCCGGATGTGCGCAGCGCGCAAGGAGCCTGAGCTTTTCCTCGCGGGGACCCATTGACCACAGAGAAAGACAATTTGGGAATTGGGATTTGGGAATTGGGAATTTAGAACGGCGAGGGACGGGCCGCTGTAGCGGCCGGCGGAAGCCGGCCGGTTCGGCTTGATCACTTGATCGCTGTACGCCTCGGCGGGCCTCACCATCGCATCATGGGCAGGGGGTGGAGCGGATGGCGGAAAAACTGCCGAACGCTGAGATCGGCGAGCCGGCGGTGAAATCCGGCGTTGGGAAGGGCGGATCGGATTGACCGGACGTCTTCGCGCGTGAGGCCGAAGCGGATCAGGCCAAGCGACACGTCCACGAGATCGGCCTGCCTGAAGCGTTCGACGGAATCCTCGAAAGGACCGCGATAGGGCCGGAGCTTGTGGTGGTTGACGATGACGGCCGTAACCTCTTGAGCGTGTTCCGTTAGGTTCGAAGCCTCGAGGTAGCTCTCAGCCAGAGCGATCGACGGCTCCAGGTAATCGAAGGTGCCCGCCGTCCAGATGCCGAGATCGTGGAATGCCGCCGCGATCACCAACTGCTCGGTACAATCGCCCCCGAGCAGACGGAAGAACCGCAAAACCCTCATGACGTGGTTCCTGTAAGCCGCCATGTCCGTCCCCAGTTCCTCAGCATGGGTCTTAAGGATGTTCTCCGCTGTCAGCAGATGGGCGATGCCGTCCTGCAACGGTTACCTCCGGTCAAAAGGTGCGGCGGCCGGCTCCCGCGCGATGCGCCGGAGGGCGGGAGGTGGCCCCGAACGAGCTCGCCGTCGGTACGTCTCCTCCGGCCCATTTTCGAACCACTTGATTATATAGCCTCGCCCGTGAAGACGTCTTCGATCTGGGCGATCGTTGGACCCCGGAACATAGGCAGAGGAATCTCCAGGGCTGCCTACTCAAGAGGGACTGACATGCGGTGCCTTCATGCTTCCGATCTCATCTTCCAATGCCCTTCGGATCGGGGTATAGGAAAGGCCGAGTTCTTTTGATGCTTTGCTTCCGTCGGCCTGGCATCCCTGGGCCAGCAGACGCATTTCATCGATCGCCAGGTCGAGCAACGGGGGGCGCTTGATCAGATCTGCCAGCCATGTGCAGAGGTGTGCCGAGGCGATCGCCATGGAATCGGGCAGGGTGACTCTCGGCAGCCGCTTGCCCGAGAGTTCCGACACCATTCGGTTGATCTCGCCGAACGTACGGCTCTCTGCCGCAATCACGTATTTCTGGCCGACGTTCCCATTCTTCTCGAGCGCCAGGACGATGGCCTCGGCAACATCCTGCACGTGAACCCACGGGAAGACACGATCCGTGAGAACCTGCGCAGGCATCCTCCCGCGAACAAGATTGGCGATGTATCGTCCCGCGGCCTTGCCGTCGTCCGGCCCCAGCACAGCGCCGGGATAGACCATCACGAGAGGAAGACCCGACCGGCGATACAATGCCCATGCAACGTCATCGCCGGCGCGTTTGGTACGCGCATATCTGCTGGCGCAAAGGTCCCCGGGTTCGCTGGCTTCGGTTACCGGCCAGTTCGCATTCCCGTAAATGGCCAAGGTGCTGACGTGGACCACCTTCGAGGCGCCCGCCGCCATGGCCGCCTCCATCACGTTTTGGGTGCCCACGACGTTCACGTCGTGATAGGTTCGCGGGTGGCGAGTCCAGAATTCGAAGAAATTGGCCAGGTTAACGACCCAGTCGCACGCCCTCATTCCGTCCAGAAGCGACCGTTTGTCTGTTACGTCTCCCAATACGATGTCTGCGCCCGATGCCCTCAAGGCTTCCGTTCGACTCGCCGGCCTTGCAAGGCAACACAGCCTGTGCCCATCGCGCGCCAACCGCGGCACGAGATGGGTCCCGATAAAGCCCGTTCCTCCCGTTACAAATACTTTCATGGTTCACTCCTTGCCCTCCGGCTTGTTCCGCCGATCTCCCGGCGTCTTAAGGCCGTTTGATCCTCCTGCCGGTCGACCGAAGAAGGCGATCCAACGGCGCGGGCCCGGTCCCTTGTTCGGCCGAGGCGCGCGAGAGGTCGCTCCCCTGCGTTCTGGCCCTCATCCCGCTGTTGTCGGTCTTCGATTGTTAGCAATATAGTGCGTCGAACGCGAGTCGGCCTCCGGTGTGAGTCGGAAAAGGCAGCCGGAAGCCATCCGGAGGCGGCCACGCGTGCGCTTTGGATGTCACGAATGGTTTGGGCGGCTCTTTGGTGCGAAGGGGCCAACCAGCGGTTTTCAGCGCCGTGCGGTTGGCAGGGGCCCCTTAGGCGTCTTCGCCTCGCGCAGCGTCTTCCTCGGCGACGCAAATGCGGTTGCGGCCTCCGCCCTTGGCCCGGTAGAGGGCGCGATCGGCCGCGGCGACGAGCTTTGCGGGGGCTTCCCCCTCGTGAGGAACGGCGCTCGCCGCGCCGACGCTGACGGTCACGACCGGTGCGGCTCCGGAAACGCTCGTCGGGATGCCGAGCGCCTCGACCGCCCGCCTCAACCGCTCTGCGACCTGGCGCGCCGCGGCCAGATCGTGACCGGGGAGGACGACGACGAATTCCTCGCCGCCGTACCGGGCCAGGAGGTCGCCGGCCCGCTGCAGTTCGCCGGACATGGCTTCCGCCACCTGCCTCAGGCACGCGTCGCCCTGCTGGTGGCCGTAGGCGTCGTTGAAGGGTTTGAAGTGGTCGATGTCCGCCATGAGGACGGATACGGATGTTCGTGAACGCAGGGCCCGTCGCCACTCCGTGTCCAGAATCTCCTGGAACCGCCGCCGGTTGGCCACGCCCGTGAGAGCGTCCCGGTTCGACATGTCCTTGAGCCTGCGGTTCAGGTCCCTCAACTCGCGGCCCTGCTCGGCGAGCAGGGCAGACCGCTCCTCGAGCAGAGCCGTGCGCTCCTCCACCATGCGCGTCAGGGCGGCTTCGCGGCGTCGAGAAGCCGCGAGCCTCAGCCTCACCAGGCCGAAGACGCCGACCAGGGCGAGCAGGGCGACGAGCGCGAGGAACCACCACGTCTGGTAAAAGCGGGGGAGCTGCACGAACGTGAAAGACGCCCCGCGGTCGTTCCACACCCCGTCGTTGTTGCAGGCAATCACCCTGAACGTGTACTCGCCGGGCGGGAGCCCCGTGTAGACCGCATCCCTGCGGGTTGACGTGCTCACCCAGTCGGGGTCGAACCCCCTCAACCGGTACCGGAACAGCTCCTTTTCGGGCGCGACGAGGCTGAGGGCCGTGAAGCGGAACTCGATGCGGTGACGGCCCGGTGAGAGCCTGACGCGAGGGGAGAGCGGCACGGCGCGTCCGTCCACCTGCAGCTGCTCGATGACCACCGGCGGCGGCGTCGTATTCAGGTGGATGGCGGCCGGGTTGAGCACCGCGAGGCCTCGCATGGTGGCCACACACAGCCACCCTCCCCGCGTCCGGCACCCGGATGGCTGCATGCCGCCGTTGCATTCGCTGCTGCCCATGCCGTCCGACCGCCCGTAGGCCTCGCAGGAGACACGGTCGGCCGTCCCGTCCGCCACTGCGTCCAGCTGGTCCTTGGGGACGCTGAAGACGCCCTTGTTGCAGCTCATCCAGAAGCGGCCGCTCTTATCCGGGATGACGATGAAGACCGTGTCGCTGAAGAGCCCCTGCCTGTGGGTGATATTCGCGAATCGCCCGTCTCGAAACCTGCTCAGGCCGCCCATGGTCCCTATCCAGAGCGTCCCCTCCGGCTCCTGGTAGAGCGCGGTGACACTGTCGTTCACGAGCCCCTGGCGGGTGGTGAAAACCTCGAACGAACCGTCTTTGTAAAGGTCCAAACCTCCCGTGTCCGTGCCCACCCAGATCCCGCCGCTCCGGTTCTGGAGCAGGCAGTTGACCTCGTTTCCCGACAGCCCGTCCTTCCGGCCGATCAGCCTGACGCGCCCGTTCGTGATGCGGAACAGGCCGCTGGCGGAGCCCGCCCAGAGCGTTCCTTCGCGGTCCCTCATCAGGCAGTAGATGCCCGTACCCGAGAGCTGTTTGTTCCCGGGCAGAAACCGCTTGACGCGGCCGTTTTTCCACGTCGCCAGGCCCCCGACCTCGAGTCCCATCCAGATGGTCCCGTCCCGGTCCTCCATGAGCGTGTTGACGGTGTTGCCCGGCAGGCCGTCTTTCCTGGTGATGTTGGTGATGGCGTCGGCCGTCCACCGGGAGGCCCCTCCTCCGTCCGTCCCGATCCAGATGCTGCCGTCCCGGGCCTGGAGCACGCTGTCCACCAGACCGCTGGCCAGGCCGTTCCGGGTGCCCAGGCTGAAGAACTTGTCGTCGCGGAACCGGTTGAGGCCGTAGGCCGTTCCCACCCACAGGTCGCCTTCCCGGTCCTCGGCGATCGACAGGACCTGCCTGTTGGAGAGTCCGTCCTGTACTCCGTAGCTCTCGAAGCGCCCGCCCATGTACCGTGCCAGGCCATCCTTCGTTCCGATCCACAGGGACTCGTTTGCGGCGCTGTAGTAGAGGGCGTAGACGGTGTCGTGGGGGAGTCCGTCCCGGGTGGTGAAGCGCGTCACCTCGTCGTCCGGGCCGATTCTGAAAAGCCCCTGGTAGCTCCCCGCCCAGACGTTGCCCTGCGTGTCTCCGGCCAGGGCGTAGTACCAGTTGCGGCCTTTGACGGGCACCGGGAACTCTACAAGTCGGCCGTTCTTCAGTGTGGCGAGGCCGCGGTTGGTGCCGACCCAGATCGTGCCGCCGGAGTCCTGGTAGATCGCGTAGACGACCTCCCCGGGGAGGCCATCCTTAGCCGAATAGCGGGTTACGGCCCCGCCGTCGAGGCACCAGAGGCCCTCGGAGTCCGTACCGAGCCACATCCTGTGGCGGTCGTCCTCCATCATCGAATCGACGCGCACGCCCCTGAGTTCGTCTGCCGCCTCCGGTTCGCGAAAGGTCCCGTTTCGCTCGACCAGAACGCCGCCCGAATCGAAGGACATCCACAGGTCACCCCCGCGGTCCTTGACCAGCGTGACGATGTAGCTGTCGGTCATGAGAGGCGTATTGTCCTTGTTGAAGACCGTGAAGCGGACGCCGTCGAACCGGACGAGCCCCTCCTGTGTGGCCAGCCAGAGGTAGCCTCGCGGGGACTGGACGACGGCGTTGATGGAGTTCTGAGGCAGGCCGTCCTTCTCCATCCAGACGCGGTGCCCGTATTGGACGATGAGCTTGCCCGGGTCGAGCGCGTGGACGGGAAGACTCGTCGAGAACAGCGCGGCGAGGAGGACGGCGGCGGCCACCGGCCAGCGGGCCCGGCGCACCGCGACCGTCCGCCGGAGACGTGCGCCGATTGGCCCTGCCATTGCAGATCTCACGATGGTGGCTCCCTGACCCCTTCCAGTGTAGGGCGCGAGCTCGAAAACGGCAAGGACGAGCCCCGATCGGGGACGCTTTGCCAAGGGGCCATGGTCCGGACGGGCCGACCACAGGGAGTGTGCAGCGACAAGACGCTTGAAAAGAACGATGGGTGCCACGTCCTGGATGTCCTGCCACGTCCGAAACACGAGATCAGGTCCCTGGTCCCTACCACCTTCCCTTCGCCCGGAGGTAGAGGGGTACGGCAATCAGCAGGAGCAGGCAGAACCAGGCGAACGAATCGCCGATCCTGGAATACACGGTGGTCACCCCTTTGGTGGGGAGCTCCGTGATCAAGACCTTGTCGGCGCTCGTGAAATAGTCCATCCGGCTGATCACCCGGCCCGTGTAGTCGACGCCGACCGACAGCCCCTGGCTGGTCTGGCGGATCAGGTTGAAGCCCTGCTCTATGGCCCTGTAGGTGGCCATGTACGTGTGCCAGGGGTCGATGGCCCGCCAGTCGTTGCTGGGCGCGATGAACACGTCGGCCCCCGAGGCCTGCTTCAAGAACCTGGGAAAGTCCATGTCGAAGCAGATGGCGCCGCCCAGCTTCCCGAATTCCGTGTTCACGACCGGCAGTCTGTGGCCTTTGACCGCGGATATCTTCGCCTCACCACCGGGCACGGGATGGGCTTTCCAATAGTCGAACAGGATTTTTCCCTGGGGGTCGAACAGTACCAGCTCGTTTTCCAGGGGCTTCCTGGCGCCCGGGTTGATGACCGCGGCACCGAGTCCCAGGTATACGTGATACTTCTCAGCGAACGCGGCGGCCTTTTCGAACAGCGCCGGCGCGCCGTCCTTGAAGGCGCTGCTGTTGGCCTCGCTCCAGAAGATCAACCTGGCACCGGCCTTCGCTTCCAGGGCGCTCCGCTCGAACAGGTTCGCGCTCTGGACCGCCCACATTCTGTTCAGGAGCGCCTTGTCGTCCCGGGTCAACTTATTGGCGAACAGTCGGGCCTCCAGGTCTGCGGTAAGTCCCTGCCCTTTCTGCGGAATCGCGGACAACGACGCCACCCGGACCGTGGGGCTGTCCGGACGCTGGAGCGCCAGCCTGAGACCGCCGAAGCCGAGCGTGAGGATCAGGACTCCCGCATAGACTTCGACGCCCCGCCTGATCCTTCGCCACTCCAGCCCGTTCGCCAGCGCCCAGTTGGCCACCGAAGCGAACCAGCCGATCAAGAACGTGATGTAGCACATGCCGAATACGGATATGGACTGAAGAAGTACCAGCTGGTTGTGCTGGGAATAGGCCACCATACCCCAGCTTCCGTAGGGGGTGAAGACGGCAAGGTAGTCCGTGAAGGCCCAGGCGGCCGGAAAAATCAGCGTTTCTGCAAACCCGGCGGGCCGCTTGTTCAGCAGCGAATCGACCAGATACGGCACGGCCGCGACAAGGCCGTAGGTCGCGGCGATCGCCACGTAGAACACCGTGGGCACGGGCACCATGCCGTGGAACTGAAAGCACCACGCAGCCGTCAGCAGGGTCCACGCGAAGAGGAAGCCCCTCACGACCGACAGCCGCCGGACCGCGTACAGGAGCATGGCGGCGGAAATCCACGTGGCGACCGCGACGGAGAACCGGCCGTTGGATACCAGCAGAACAAGGGCTAAAGTCACGACGAACAGGATTTTCTTGATCAAGATAGTTCCCCCTTATGGCCGCGGATGAGAACCTCGATGTGATGGCGGATGAAGGCCGGCTGATGGCCCCACGGAAACCGGGGCAGCATGATCAGCGCGGAGGTCAGCCCGTGCATGCCGACCCACAGCGACTGACTGATCAAGCGGGCGTCACTGCTCACGAACTCTCGCGCTTCGACGCAGGCCTCGACCGCCTCCACCAGCACGTCGAACGACTTGTGCGGCCTGTAGGAGCCTTCCCGATCAGGCCGCTGAATCATGAAGGCGAACTGGTAGTGGTCCTGGTGGTTCAGCCCGAACATGGCGTATGCGTAGAGGAGATCGCGCAGCGCCTGAAGGGGATCGGAGGCCGACCGCTCGATGGCCGTCAGCTCCCTCCAGAGTTCATCGAAAGCATCTTCCACCAGTTGCCCGAGGATTTGCTCCCTGTTCTTGAAGTAAACGTACAGCGTACCCGGAGAGCATTCGGCCGCGTTGGCCAGTTTTCGCATGGAAAACCGCTGGACGCCCTCCTCAATCAGCAGGGAACGGGCGTGCTCAAGGATCGTCTGCCTCACGTCGTCCTTCAGCTTGTCTTTTGCCGCCCTGAATTTTTTCATTTCCTCCGTTGAACACCGCTTATCATATTGAACATCGTTCAATATAGGTTGTACGAGAGTCCGATGCAACAGGTTTCCGGCGGCCGCTGAATGAATCGGAGGATCTTGACCAAGAAACACTAAGACACTATATTGTGTTCTTATGGCAAGGAGATGGATGCTATGGTAGCAATCCGACCGAAGGAAGCCCCGGACCGATGCCCGCCAAAGCCGCCTTTAAGGGAGCGGCCACTCCTGACGCCCGCCCAGGCGAGAGACCTTCAGCGCACGTTCAAGGTGCTGGCCAACGACAGCCGCCTTCGCCTTCTCCATGCCCTGGTCCAGGTGGACGAACTCTGCGTGTCCGTTCTCGCCGAAAGGGTCGGCATGGCCCGCCAGGCCGTTTCCAACCAGTTGCGGAGGCTCTCGGACCTCGGCATCGTGGGGAGCCGGCGGGAGGGACTGCGGATCTACTACCGGATCGCCGATCCGTGTGTGGCCGAGCTCATCGAACAGGGACTCTGCCTCATGGAAGATTCCCGCGACCGGACCGAAGGCCCCGGGATGGAAGCCGCTCATGGCTGAGGACACGGCTGACCGCAATCGCAAAGCCGGATTCACCGAACTGCGCGCCGGGATGGCCCTGCCCAAGTGCCACTGCTGTGGATGCATGGAGGGTGCGTTGAACGCCCTTTCGGCGCTACCGCCCGGGGCTCTGGACGCGGCAGACGCCTCGGATGTGGCAAGATGGCGCGAGCGGATGGAACCCGTCCAGTACGACTGCCTGGGCTGCAAAAAATGCTACGCCGCGGACGCGCTCAATGCCCTTCAGGAAACCCTTCCGGGTCTCGGCGGTGACGGAGCGGCCTGCGGCCTTGGCCCCTCGCGGCCGGACTGGCCTCCGG
>JBJKRE010000290.1:0-8259 GCA_046704825.1 Acidobacteriota bacterium | reverse complement strand
AAAGAGGTGAGGCCGCCCGCGCCCGAAGGGACCGGGCTGGTCTGGCGCCCGGCTTTGTCATCTCGCTCATCCCATGGCACCGGGTCGGCCGCCGCCCGCCTCCTGGCCAAGCATGCGGGCCTGCCTCTTCTGGAACGGCATGCGCTACCTTGCTCCCTTCGCCATCCCGGACGAACCCTCCGGCATGCTGACCTGCAACTTTCAGGGCCTCAGCCTGCGCGGCGTGGTGGCAGGCGCGGACGGAGCCCCCGCGTCCCACGTCACGGTCAGCCTCGCCTACCGGGGTCTCGGCACAAGCCCGGCGCAGAGCGTGCCCAGCGGCTCGGACGGCACCTTCTGTTTCAAGGGGCTGGGCGCCGGCACGGTCGTGCTGAGCGCCAGGGACGACGAAGGACACACGGCGACTCGGGAGGTGACGATCGGGAGCGGCGGCCCTCCCGCGGCCGTCCGCCTGGATCTGGGCGGTAAGGCCGGACCGGCAGTTGCCGGGGGGCCGTGACCCGCCCCTGATCGAGAGCAGTCGGTCGGTTGTCGGCCGTCCGCAGCCGGTCGTCGATTGCCGGCGGTCGCCCGCCCGCGGCGGCGATTGGCGTTGATTCTTCAAAGGCCCGCCCGCAACTCGATCACCGGGTCCCTTGATCACCTGGTCACGAAATCCGGTTATACGCAGGGACGCGTTGACAGAACGGGCGTTCTCTGGTAGAGTTCTCCGTCTGCGTAGGCGCGTAGCTCAGATGGGAGAGCGCTACCTTGACACGGTAGAGGTCAGCGGTTCGATCCCGCTCGCGCCTACCATTTTTTTCGGGAGGTGTCATGCCCGACATTGAGGTATCCCTTCCGGACGGGACCGTAAAAGTCTTTCCGCGGGGTACGAGTCCGTACCAGGTGGGCGAGAGTATCTCGCCCCGGCTCGCCGAGGCCACGCTCGCCGCCAGGTGCAACGGGCGCCTCATGGACGTCTACCTGCCCATCCAGGAAGACTGCGCGCTGGAACTGGTCACGGACAGATCGCCGGAGGCGCTTGAGATCTACCGGCACAGCTGCGCGCACCTCCTGGCGAACGCCGTCAAGGAACTCTTCCCCGAGGCGAAGATCGCCATCGGCCCGGTGATCGAGGACGGCTTCTACTACGACTTCGACAGAGACGAGCCCTTCACCCCCGAAGACCTCGAGGCCATCGAGGCCCGGATGAGGGAGATCATCGCCCGCGACACCCCCATACGGCGCGAGGAACTCCCCTGGGAGAAGGCTCGCGACTTCTTCGCCGCCGAGGACGAACCCTACAAGGCGGAGCTGGCCTTCGAGAAGGGCCAGAACGAGCCCGTGTCCATTTACCGGCAGGGCAATTTCAACGACTTCTGCCGCGGGCCTCACATTCCCAGTACGGGGCGCATCAAGCCCGATACCTTCAAGCTGCTGTCGGTGGCCGGAGCCTACTGGAAGGGCGACGAGCACAACAAGATGCTCCAGCGGATCTACGCCACCGCCTTCTTCAGCAAGAAGGACCTCAAGGCGTACCTCACCCGCCTGAAAGAAGCCAAGGCCCGCGATCACCGCAGGCTCGGCAAGGAGCTCGGGCTCTTCATGATGCACCCGTGGGCGCCCGCGTCCCCGTTCTTTACGCCCAAGGGAGCCCTGCTCTACAACGGGCTCGTGGACCTCATGCGGGAGTTCTACAGGGAGTACGGCTACCAGGAGGTCATCACGCCCCAGGTGTTCGACGTGGAGCTGTGGAAGCGGTCGGGCCACTACGACCACTACCGCGACAACATGTTTCTGTCGGAGATCGACGAAAGGGAGTTCGGCCTCAAGCCCATGAACTGCCCTGGACACTGCCAGATGTTCGGCGCCGACAGCCATTCCTAGAGGGACCTGCCACTCAGGATCGCCGACTTCGGCCGCCTGCACCGCTACGAGCGGAGCGGCGTGACCCAGGGGCTGACGCGGGTCCGTTCCTTCTCGCAGGACGACGCGCACATCTTCTGCCGCCCCGAGCAGATCGAATCGGAGATCCGCTCCCTCTTCGAACTCATCGACAGGGTGTACAGGATCTTCGGCTTCAGCGACCCCCACGTCTACCTGTCGACCCGTCCGGAGGACTCGGTGGGGTCCGACGAGATCTGGAACCAGGCCGAGACCGCACTCAAGAACATCCTGGAGTCCCTGGCCATCGACCACACGGTCGACCCGGGCGAGGGCGTCTTCTACGGGCCCAAGATCGACTTCAAGGTCCGGGACGCCATCGGGCGTCAGTGGCAGCTGGCGACCATCCAGCTGGACTTCAACCTGCCCGAGCGCTTCGACCTCAGCTTCATCGGTCCGGACAACGCACCCGCCAGGCCCGTCATGATCCACAGGGCCATCCTGGGTTCGGTGGAGCGGTTCCTGGGCGTCATCATCGAGCACTTCAAGGGCGCCTTCCCGCTCTGGCTCGCACCGGAGCAGGTCCGCCTGCTTCCCATCGCGGACCGACATGTGGCATACTCCGAGAAGGTGGCCGAAACGCTGAGTGCCGCCGGTCTGCGGGTTTCTGTGGATACCCGCGGCGAGAAGACGAACTACAAGATTCGCGAGGCCCAGCTTCAGAAGGTCCCGTACATGCTGATCGTCGGGGATCGCGAAGAGGCGGATTCGAGTGTCTCCGTCCGCAGCCGCTCTGCGGGGGACAGGGGCGCCATGACCGTCGAGTCGTTTACGAGCATGGCTCTCCAACGGGTGGAGAGCCGGTCTCTGGAACTTGATTAAGGAGGTCACTATCCGAGACGCCACCACCACAAGAGGACCGCGGATCAACCGCCAGATAAGGATTCGTGAGATTCGCGTGATCGACGAAGACGGGGCCCAGCTTGGGATCATGACTCCGGAAGAGGCCATGGGCATCGCAGAAGGCAAAGGGCTGGACCTGGTCGAGGTCGCCCCGACCGCCAATCCCCCCGTCTGCCGCATCATCGACTACGGAAAATACCTTTACGACGAGAAGAAGAAGGCCGCCGAGGCCCGCAAGAAGCAGAAGCAGGTCGTCGTAAAGGAAATCAAGCTCCGTCCGAAGATCGAAGAACACGATTTCCAGGTCAAGAAGCGGCGCGTCGAAGAGTTCCTCGATGATGGCCAGAAGGTCAAGATCTCCGTCAGGTTCCGCGGCAGAGAAATCGTACACCCCGAGCTGGCGCAGCGGTTGCTTTCTCGCATCGCCACCGAGGTCGTTCAGAAGGGCAAGATAGAGCGCGCGCCGGTCATGGAAGGCCGGATGATGATCATGCTCCTGACGCCCGCGAAGAAATAGCTGGGAGGTTACACCGATGCCTAAGATGAAATCCCACCGCGCCTCCGTGAAGCGGTTCAAGGTGACGGGAACGGGCAAAATCAAGCGATTCAAGGCTTACCACCGCCATATTCTGACGTCCAAGACCCGGAAGCGGAAAAACCGCCTCGGTACCGCCGACCTGGTCCACGACGCCGACTACAAAAAAGTCAGAAAACTTCTGCAGGTCTGAGGAGATACACCCATGCCTAGAGTTCGTCGCGGCCACCACAAGGTCGAGCGCCGCAAGAAACTGAAGAAGCTGGCGAAAGGTTACTACGGCGCCAAAAGTCGCCTGTACCGCTCCGTCAAGGAGCAGGTGGAGCGCTCGCTCGCCTTCGCTTACACGGGACGCAAGGTCAAGAAGATCGACTTCCGGCGCCTCTGGATCGTCAGGATCAACGCCGGGTGCCGCCAGAACGGCATGAGCTACAGCCGTTTCATGGACGGGCTGAAGAAGGCCGACATCCTTCTCGACAGGAAGTCGCTGGCCGAAATCGCCCTGCACGACCCCGCCGCCTTCACGCAGCTGGTCGACAAGGCGAAGCAGGCGCTGGCGTAATACCCGCCGGGCCGGCAGGCCCGGGGTCCGCTCTGCCCCTTTTCCGATGGGGCGGCAGGGGACAGGGGAGCGCAAGGTTCCTGAGAGGGGAAGGGGATCGTCCTCTTCCCTTTTTTTATTTCATTCAGCGGGGGCAAAGGGTGCCATGAGCATTCAGGGCGACTTCGCCACGATGCCGCTGCCGGACCTTCTGCAGTGGCTCGCGATCAGCCAGAAGACGGGCATCCTGCTCCTGCAGCGCGGCGAGGTCATCAAGGAGATCTACTTCTGCCAGGGCAAGATCGTCGCCTCGGCGAGCAACGACCCCCGCGAGTACTTCGGGCAGTTCCTCCTCTCCTACGGCAAAATCAACGAAGACCACCTCATGACGGCCTTCATCAAGCAGGGCGAAACCGGCATCAAGCTCGGCCGGATCCTGGTGATGGAAGGCCTCCTGAGCGAGGACGAGGTGCAGCGCTTCCTGCGGATCAAGGCGGAGGAGAGCATCTACGACCTCTTCCTGTGGGACGAGGGCACCTTCAAGTTCTACAACGACGCACCCGCCCAGGAGAGTCACGTGGCCATCCGGATGGACGTCACCTCCATCCTCATGGAGGGCACGCGGCGGGCGGACGAGTGGGGCCGCATCCGGAAGGTCTTCCCGGCCCCGGAGACCGTCCTGAGGATCCTGCCCGAGAATCTGACCCGTTCGATCCTGTCCGATCCCCTCTACAACAGGATGGTGCAACTGCTGGACTCGCCGCGGCGCATCTCGGACCTGAGCCTCATGTTCCACGCTTCGGACTTCGCTGTGAGCAAGGCGCTCTACGACATGTACCAGATGGGGATCCTGGAGGTGGTGGAGGCGCCGCCGCCCGAGCCGACCTCCGTGGTGGAGGTGGAAGGCAACGTCCGGAACCTCTGCAACCTGGGTCTGAAGCAATTCAACGCCGGCCAGCACGAAGAGGCCATAGAGACGTTCAAGCAGGTTCTGCTCCTCTCGCCGGGCCACTCCCTGGCGCAGGCCATGATTCCCAAGGCCTACAAGGAAATCAAGGCGACGCTGGTATCGGACGAGTTCACCATCGAACACGTGCCCTACCTCAGGCAGTCACTGTCCGAACTGAACGAGCTGGCCTTCACGCCCCAGGAAAACTACGTCCTGAGCCGCATCAACGGCACGAACACCGTCCAGTCCATCATACGGATCTCGCCCATCCAGGAGATCCGGGCCCTCATGATCTTCAAAAAGCTGGCAAAGGACGGCCTGGTGGGGTTCATCGCGCCCGCCGGGCAGGACGGGGAGGACGCGGGCGAGTGACCCTGGCGCGGCGGGGGGATGCCGCGGACGAATCTTGTGGTGAGCAGACGCTCACGTTGAGGTTCCTGCCTGCTCACCCATCCTGCGTGGGCTATCATCTGAACAGATGGCTCTTTGAGCAGCGCCGGGCGCCACGAACTCTTGAGAATGAGTGAATACCCACATTGACATCGGGCGGGCTTCATCCTATGCTAGTGATCTAAACCGACAGTTGCGCAGGGGGCGTGACGCCTGGGAGGAGGTAAGACCATGCATCCAGTAGAAACCTGGCTCTTTTGGGCTTTCGTCATTGGTGCGCTGGCGCTGTTCGCCAACACGGCCCGCATTCGGATCGGCGCCCTCCTGGCGGGCGTGCCCGACAAGCGCTTCGACAGACCGTGGGAAAGACTGAAGGGCCTGATCCTCTACGCCTTCTTTCAGAAACGCATGGTGAGGGACCGTTACGCCGGGTTCTTCCACCTCATGATCTTCTGGGGCTTCGTCGTCCTTGCGCTCCGTTCTACGTCGCTCATCCTGGAGGGGCTGTTCCCGCACTTCCACCTGACCGAGCTGCTCGGCCCCCTGGGGCTGGGCTACCAGACGACGAAGGATATCTTCGAGATCCTGGTGATCGTCGGCGTGTTGCTGGCCTCGGCGCGTCGGCTGTTCTTCCCGCCCACGAGGCTCGAGAACTCCTGGGACGCATGGGCGACGCTGAACCTCATCGGTTGGCTCATGGTCACCGACCTCGTGGCCGACGGCGCCTTCATAGCGCTGCACAACCCGTCCTGGAAGGCCTGGTCGCCGGCCGGACTGGCCATAGCGGCGATGTTGAGCGGGCTGTCGCACCCCGCCCTGCACGTGCTCTACCGGACCATGTGGTGGTGCCACCTCATGATCTTCTTCGGGTTCCTGAACTTCCTGCCCTACTCCAAGCACTTCCACGTCCTGACGGCCCTGTTCAACGTGTATTTCAGGGAGCTTGAGCCGAACAAGAACATCAAGCCCATGGACCTGGAGGCCGAGCACTTCGGGGTCAACCGCATCCAGGACTTCAGCTGGAAGCAGATGCTCGACTTCTATACCTGCACCGAGTGCGGCCGCTGCACCGAGGTCTGCCCCACCACCCTCACGGGCAAGCCGCTCCGCCCGAAGAACTACGGGAACGACCTCAGGGACTACCTCTACCACACGTCCCTGGTGGACATGGCGCAGGATAAGGAGGTGCCGGAAAACCGACTCCTGATCGGCGGTGCGGTACCCGAAGGGTCGAAGTGGGAACGCAAGGAAGAGCACCCCCCGTGGACGCAGGAACAGCTGGGCGGAGCCATCAGCGAGGACACCATCTGGGCCTGCACGTCCTGCGGCTATTGCGAGTGGGCGTGCCCGCTGCACATCACCTTCGTGGACAAGCTCGTGGGCATGCGCCGATACCTGACGCTCGAGGAGAGCAACTTCCCTCAGGAGGCGCAGATCGCATTCAAGGGCATGGAGCGGCAGGGCAACCCCTGGAACCTGGCGCAGGCCGACAGGGCGAACTGGGCCGAGGGCCTGGACGTCCCCCACATCTCGGACAAGCCCGATGCGGAGTACCTGTTCTGGGTGGGGTGCGCCGGAGCCTACGACGCCGCGGGACAGAAAGTCTCCAAGGCCCTCGTCCAGCTGCTGCACGCGGCGGGCGTCTCCTTCGCGACGCTGGGCGTCGAGGAAACCTGCACGGGCGACTCTGCCAGGCGCCTGGGCAACGAATACCTCTTCCAGACCCTGGCGGAAGCCAACATCGAGACGCTGAACGGCTACAAGGTGAAGAAAATCGTCACCAACTGCCCCCACTGCTTCAACACGCTTAAGAACGAGTACCCCTCATTCGGCGGCGACTACGAGGTGGTGCACGGGACGGAGCTCGTATCCCGTCTGATCGCCGAGGGCAAGGTGAAGCTCACGAAGGAGGTCAAGGCCGACCTCACCTACCACGACCCCTGCTATCTGGGGCGCTACAACCACGAGGTGGCGGCTCCGCGCAACATCCTCAAGGCCATCCCCGGCGTGAACGTGACCGAAATGGAGCACCACGGCGAGGCGGCCATGTGCTGCGGCGCCGGCGGCGGCCGGATGTGGCTGGAGGAGAAGCTGGGTAGGCGCGTCAACCACGAGCGGCTGGACCAGGCGCTCGAGACGGGCGCCAAGGGCGTGGCCGTGGCCTGCCCCTTCTGCAACGTCATGTTGGGCAACGCGGCGGGCGAAACGGACCACGAGTCCTTCGAGACCCACGACGTCCTGGAACTGGCGGCCAAGTCTCTGTCCTGACGGCCGGCGAAACACCGGAGGCCCCGCGATCGCCCGGTGGGCGCCGCGGGGCCTTTTTTCGGCGGTGCGAAATGCCACTGGAGAACGGCGAAGACAGGTGCGGCGCAATCATCGCGGGCGGGCGCTCCCGCCGCATGGGCACGGACAAGCGCCTGCTTCTCTTCGAGGGACAAACGCTCCTCGAGCGGGCGTGTGCCCTCCTGCACGGCGTGTGCGGCGAGGTGCTCTACGCCGCGCCGGACCCGCCGCCCGTCTCCCTCGACGCGAGGCACGAGGCGGACCGCTTCCCCGGCATGGGGGTGCTGTCGGGCGTGCACGCCGCTCTGTGCGGGGCGAGGAGCGACAGGGTCCTGTGCATCGCCGTGGACACCCCGCTGCTCACACCCGACTGGCTGATTCTGCTGGACCGGCGCTGCCGCGAGACGGAGTTACCTTGCATTCCCGAGGCGGGCGGTCGCCTGCATCCCGTACCCGGGTGCTATCCTGTGTCGGTACTGGCCTCCGTTGAAGCGGCGCTCCGCGACGGACGCCCCGCGGCCCACCGCCTGCTCAGGGAAATCGGGGCCGTGATTATAGGCGAGGACGAGGCCCGGATGCACGGCTGTCTGCCCGGAGCTCTCGCGAACGTGAACACTCCGGAAGACTGGCGATCCCTCCCCGGGGGCCGCGAGCCGCTCTAGCCCTTTCTACAAAGGGCCGTCAGCCCATCGATCCCACGGGGCCCGGCCGGTAGGGGTAGTAGTGGGGATCCCACTGGGCCTTGCGAATGAGCGCCGAGAGCTTCTCGTCGTCCAGAAGGCGGCCGAGGCC
>JBJKRE010000289.1:0-7789 GCA_046704825.1 Acidobacteriota bacterium | reverse complement strand
GCTTCCGTCTGGGGACGATACCCTCTCCCTCCATTCTCGTGGACAGCTCGTCGAAGACCCGTATCTGGTTCTTAATCCGAAAGTAGTTCCCGATGCTCTCGGCGCCCGCGTAATGGGTGCATACGCCCTCCAGGACGAAGCTGCCCGGGTTGGCCTTCAGCACGTCCACCGCACGGTCCACCTCGGCCTCGCGCAGGCCCGTCCGATTCATGCCGGTCTCGAGTTCGACGTGGATCCTGGCCGGGCTCCCGACCTTCTCGGCCGCCTGCCGTGCGGCCTCCATTCGGTCCAGGTCGAAGACGTAGAACGAAATACCGTTCTCGATGGCCCACGGCAGGTCCCCGTCGTCGATGGCCCCCATGATCATGATCTCGCTGTCTTTCGTCCTGCTGGCGAGGGCCCGCGCCGCCTCGTCGGCGCTGAACACGGCGAACTGCCTCAGTCCGCACTGTTCCGCCAGAGGCACGAAGGACTCGATGCCGTGCCCGTATGCGTTACCCTTGATCACCGAACAGAAGGTGGCCGCGGGCCCGATCCACTTCTTGAGGAAGCGGATGTTGTGGCGCAGGGCCGATTCGCTGATCTCAATCCACGACGGATTCAGCATGGTCAAACCTTTCTCTTTTGTGGCCCCGCTCAGCCCTGCGCGCCCGTGAGCCTGCGGATGATTTCTTCGAAGACCTTGACGCCCGTGGCGATCAGTTCGTCCGGGAAATCGTAGGTGGGGTTGTGCAGGGCCGGCTGGTTCTCGCCCGATCCCAGGCCGAAGAGCGCGCCTTTGCAGGACGCGGTGAAGTGGCCGAAATCCTCGGACCACCCGAACGGGATCCCGCACCGCTGCGTCTTGACGCCGCGGGCCTGCGCAGCTTCCTCGACGAGCTTCACGCAGGCCTGGTCGCTGATCGTTGCGGGAAAGGACTCGGTCCAGCTCGTCTCGCACTCGAGATCGTAGGTCGAGGCAACCGCCCTGGCGAAGGCCACGCAGTGGTCGGCGAGGACCTCCATGGTGTCGGGCTTGTGCGTCCTGAGCGTGGCCATCACCACCCCTTCTCCCGGTGTTGTCCCGAAGGCCCTTTCGCCGATGCGGGCATGGATGACGGTGACCAGGGCCGCTTCGTGCATGGGCGTACAGGACTGCGGCATGGCAGTAAGCCCCTGGATGAGCTGCGCCGCGGCCAGGGCGGGGCTGCGCCCCTCGTTCGGCTCCGCCGCGTGCGACGTGGCACCCTTGAGCTTCACGATCAGGCCTTCCGAGGCCGAGGCGAAGGTCCCGTCCATGAGGACGACCTCGCCAATGGGGAAGCCCGGCAGGTTGTGCAGAGCGAACGCGTAGTCGGGCGCCAGGGCCGTAAACTTCGGGTCGTCCAGGACGCGCCGTGCGCCCTGCCCCGTCTCTTCGGCGGGCTGGTAGAGCAGGACCGCCCGTCCCTTTTCGGGCGGGTGCGAGTGCAGACGCGGCGCGAGTCCCGACACCATGGCCATGTGGCCGTCGTGGCCGCACTTGTGCGCCTTGCCCTCCCGCCTGGACGCGTAATCGAGCTTCACGGTCTCGGGTATGGGCAGTGCGTCCAGTTCGCACCGGACCAGCACCGTGGGACCGTTGGAGTCCGCCCCGTTAAAGACGGCGGCCAGGCCGTGGCCTCCTATCCCGCTCACGATGTCGTCCGGTTCGTACCGTTCGAGGTACCCTCGCACGCAGGCGGCGGTCTCCGCCTCGCCGTCGGCCGTTTCGGCCAGGCCGTGCAGCGTGCGCCTCAGGGCTACGAGTTCTTCTGTCTCTGAATTCATAGGACCTCTCTTGGTCAGTTGTTGATTTGGTTCGCGGGCTGTGATTGCACACGGCAGACTACCATAACTAATGCCTCCGCCATATATTTACAAGCATTCCGCACGATCTCCCGGGGCAAACCCCCCGTTTTCGGCCGTTTTCGGTACGTAGGTGCAAGACCGCACCTCCACGATTTGTTACTTGTGGGATTGAAAGGAGGCTTCATGACTAAGACCCCCGTGTTGGTCACCTACCGCACCACGGAGGAGGAGAAGGGGCTGATCGCGTCGAGGCTTGAAGACAGCGCGGAACTGATCTTTCTCAAAGACCTCCCGCGGGAAAACCGGCTCGAACCCTTCCGCACCGCGGAGGTGCTCGTCTCGTGGTTCCCGGGCAGAGAGTACCCCCAGGGCGCCTGCGAACGCATGACCAACGTGCGCCTTCTGCAGATGGTCTCCGCCGGGGTCGACCACGTCGACTTCAGCCTGTTGCCGGACCACGTCCAGGTCGCCGCGAACGCGGGCGCCTACGCCCGGCCCATGGCCGAACACACGCTGGCCATGATCCTAGCCGTCTACAAGAGAATCCCGTGGCAGCACGCGAAGCTGGCGAAGGGCGAGTTCGACCAGCTCGCGCTCAACCGCACGCTGCGGGGATCGGTCTGCGCCATCCTGGGGTACGGGGGCATCGGCCGTGCCGTCGCCGACCTGCTCCGGCCGCTCGGCGTGAGAATCCACGCCGTAAACACCAGCGGACGCACCGGGGACAGGGTCGAATTCGAAGGTACCCTGGAGGACCTGGAGACCGTCCTGCGCGCCGCGGACATCGTCGTGGTCAGCCTGCCTCTCAGCAGCGCCACACGGGGCCTGATCGGATCCCGTCAACTGGCCTGGATGAAGGAGGACGCCGTCCTGGTCAACGTGGCCCGGGGAGACATCGTCGACGAGGCCGCGCTCTTCGAACACCTAAAGAACCACTCCGGCTTCACCGCCGCCATCGACGCGTGGTGGTCCGAGCCCTTGAAAGATAACAAGTTCCGCCTTGTTCGTCCCTTTTTCGACCTGCCGAACGTGCTTGGCTCGCCGCACAACTCCGCCATGGTCCCGGGCGCCCTCCTCAGGGGCATGGCCCAGGCCGCGGACAACGTCCTGCGCTACATCCATGGCCAGACGCCCGCGGGGCTCGTCCGCAGGGAAGACTACCTGAAGTGAGTCGAAATTTCCGGGAAGGGCAGAAGAAGCTCCCCCGAAGACGGGTCCGCCGGGAAATAGGCTTGCCCGTCGACGCGTTTGAAGGGTCGTGTTGATCCGGCAGATGTTTCCAGAGAGGATGGCTGATTACTCGCTGCTTCATAGCAAGGAGGTTACGTGAGACATTCGATGGTAAGGCATATCCTTATGGCGCTGGCAGTGACGACCCTGGCCGGAGCCGGCGTTTCGGCGGCCGGACTGGCTCCGCACGAATACAAGATCGACCCCGCCAATTCCTCAGTCGGCTTCAGCATCCGCCACCTGGTCTCGCGGGTGCAGGGCCAGTTCGACACGTTCTCGGGCACGGTGCGGGCGGACTTCAAGCACCCAGCCGAATCCTCGGTGGAATTCACGATCCAAACGGACTCGATCGATACGCACGTGGCCATGAGAGACAAGGACTTGCGCTCCGCCAACTTCTTCGACGCGGCCAGGTATCCCGCCATTACGTTCAAGAGCACTCGAATCGTCCCTAAGGGCCGCGACCGCTACGACGCATACGGCAAGCTCACCATGCACGGCGTGACGAAGAACGTCGTTCTGCCCGTCGTCTATACCGGCAAAATCAGAGACCCCTGGGGCAACGAGCGGTTGGGCTTCACCATCCATACCACGCTGGACCGAAAGGACTACGGGATCGTCTGGAACAAGGTCCTGGACGACGGTAGCGTCCTGCTGGGCAACGAAGTCGACGTCACCATTCACATCGAGGCCGTTCGCCCGCTGTCCAAGTCCCGGAAAGCGGGCTGACGAATTGATTCACAGCTCTATCGCACCGTTCTTCATCAACCTGTCGGGCAAGCGCCCGGGGAGGGCGCATGGAGGTAAAGGGCATGAGGGATCAGCAGAAAAGTCGTGTGACGGTGGTGGCCGGCATATTGGTTGCCGGACTGCTGACGCTCTTCGCGGCCTGCTCAGAACAGACGCGGGGCGGATCGGTGGCGCAGGCCGCTGCCTCGGGCCTCGAACGCGGTAAGTACCTGGTCACCTCTGTGGGAGAGTGTTCCGACTGTCATTCCCCCCGTCTGAAGGACGGGCGCATCGACGAGACCAGGCTTCTCCAGGGGGCCGTCCTGGGGTTCGCCCCCACCGTGCCCATGCCGGCGTGGGCACCCAAATCACCCGCCATAGCAGGCGGACCGGAAGGTTGGACCAGGGACGAACTGGTAACATTCCTTGAAACCGGCAAGAACCCTCAGGGCCAGTTCGCCCGACCGCCCATGCCTCCTTACCGTCTCTCAAGCGAAGACGCCCGGGCCGCGGCCGACTATCTCCTGTCCCTCGGAGGCCGTGACCCAAAGTAGTCCGGTCCTGAGCGACCGGCCCTGCGGATCGATACCCAGGGACAGATTCCCTCCCTGTCTGACGGGGCGGCCGGCCTGATATGAAGCAGCGTGGATGGCCTGACCGGTGGGCCGGGATTTGACAATCCCATGCCGTGCCCCTGCATTTCCCTCCCCCTCGCGCGTGGAAACCTGCCCTGACGGATGAGTCAGGGAAAGAAAATGGAGCGTGTCCGCCACCCCCCGTTCGGGGATTCATTGCATATGAATTCCCTCCGATGCAAAGCCTCGCCCCGCTCCCGTCAAAGTCCCTATCCCGATGCGAGCATACCCGCCCCGCCAAAGGCAACGCAGTCGCGAACGAGGCTTCCACGCTCCTCCTGGCACTGCGGACACGCTCGTGTTATTCTGAACGAGTTCCTAAAGCATGCCATCTGGGCCACGGGATCGAAAGGCGCAGAAGCCTTCGTTCTCCGATCGCCCTCTGAACTCGCGGCGAGGCGCCCAAGAGACCTGTCGGCCGCCGGTTCAGCGCGACGACCACGCAGGATTTCAGAGAGTCGAGGTGGAGCCACTGATCGTTCCCGGGGGAAGAGGGGCTGGAACTCGTATGAGAGACAAGCGGGGGGTTGTATTCCTCGGTTTTATGGCCGTGGCGACGGCGCTGATCGCAATCCTGTCTTTTTTCACCCTTCGATCTCTTTTCCCGAATTCCGGCTCCGGCCCGACGGCCGCAAGTGGTCCATGCGCATCACATGCAGGCAGAACATCAAGACAATCCGCCTCCGCCACCCCTGCGCCGGACGGTGAAGAGCCCTCGTCGGCCGCCGATCCGGACAACCTTCTGGCGGGCACCTGGGAAGCCTCGGGACGGGGCAGTGACGTATTCACAGGGTCTATGGGTGCAACGTACTTCAAGTTCCAGAGCGATCGCCACCTCACCATGATGACGGTCATCGATTACGACGCCTACTGGAAAACGCACCCCTACATCTACGAAGCCGTCAAGGAGATGGATAACCGCAGAGGCCTTCCCGTGCCGAAAGGCGTCGCGTGGGGGGTCACCGACGGGCACTGGCGAATCCTTCGCCCGCACGTCATCGAGATAAAACTGACACGCACCCTGACCGGCGCACCACCGGCCGTCTCCCACGTGCTCGTCATGATTTCTGAAGCCGCTGGCAGCCGGATCGTCGGGACGATAACCTACAAGACAGTCGAGGACTTGGTGAAGGCGCCCCGGGAAGATGCGGCGGGCGAACGGCAGACCCTGCCGCTGGTCCTCCACCGGACCCCGCCGCTTTCGCCACCGGATGAAGCGGCGTTTCCCTCGGGCACCTGAAGGCCCCGCAAGCCCCTCATCGTCCGTTCAACGATTCCCTCCCCCCGCTTGGCCGCTTCCTCGGGAGACCATTCGGATTGACAACAGTATTGCGTTAATTCAAGGAAGTGGTAATATCCCAAGCATCACACTGCGTTTCCGACCGGGGAGAAAACGCCCAGAGACGCAGGACAGGGCTGTGCATAGTACCTGAATGCAAGGGGGGCGCGATTGAGGGGACGCAACGTATGCCCGGGTTGAACTTCAGGATCAGAAAGTTTCTCTACGACACCGTGCCCGTGGTCGTCTCCCTGCTTCTGGCCACGCTCTACTTTCTTTCCGTGGTACCGGACACGCGTCCCCACTGGCGGAAATACCTCTTAGCCGCCGTTGTCATGCTTGTGCTCGATCGCCTGATCGTAAGCCTTCACCACCGGCTCAAGGTCATGGCTCCCGTGTCGGAGTACCTGAGGAGACGACGCGCGGGCGATGCCTTTAACCAGGCGGACCTCGAACGCTATTATCGGGCCCTTACGGCCCACGTGCCCCTCTCGCAGGCCATCACGACCCTTCACTGGGCCGGTTCGTCGCTGACCCTCGCGATCGTATGCTACTTCTGGATCCAGCCCTCATGGACGGCGTTTCTAGGCGTGCTTTTTTCGGGCATCATCGCGGCGACCATATCGATCGCCTTCTCCTATTTTCTCTTGAAGGGCCAGATAAAGCCGCTCATCGAAGAGATCACCGCTTCCCTGGAGAAGCTGCCCGACGTCTCCCGGGTCCGCCTGGGCTTCACGATCAAGATCGGGGCCTCCATCGTTGCAATGGCCGTCGTAGCGTTCGCCTCGTTCGGCGTGATGGTCTATTCGCGGATGAACACCGAGCTTGACCGCTTCGCACTCCGGTCGGGGGCGAGCGCCGCCCGGCGGCTGGCCGGGGAGATCAGGCAGAGCCGGCCGTCCCAGTGGGATGACCTGCTCAGGCAAAGCGAGAATCCCTATTGGATGGCCGCACTGGTGGATGCGAAGGGCCGTGTCCTCAGCGCCCAGCCGGGAGACAAAGCGATCCTGAGCGAAAGCCCTGAGGCGATTGAGGGACCCACAGGGACCATCGACGGTCGACGCAGGGCAGATGCGGCCACGGGCGGCCTTCTCTTCATTCCGGCCGGTGCCGGACGCTACCTGGCCGTGACCGCAAATACTCACGACCTGGACTCGGTCGTCAAGAGCCTTGGGCTGGGGAGCTTTCTGTTCCTTTTCGCTACGGTGGCGGTCTTCAGCGGGTACACCCTCTGGCTCAGCCGGGACACGGCCTACACCCTCAAACAGACGGCCGATTTCAACCGCCGGCTGGCCGGGGGCGACCTCAGCCGAACACCTGCCATATGGTCCGACGACGAACTCGGCGCCATGGCGGACGACCTCAGGACCACATTCAGGAGCCTTCAGCGGATGACCGGGGAAGTATCGCGTGCATCCGCAACCGTAGACGCCGAGGTCAAACGGACGGTAGCGGTCACGCTCGACCTCCACGAGCAGGTCGCGGCCCAGGCCCATTCCGCCGACCGCACGACGTTCTCGGTAAAATCCATGGAAGAAGGCATGCAGAGCGTGTCCATGGCCATGGGCCAGGTCGCCGGGGCCACGCAGGAAGTCTCCTCTACGATTTTGCAGATGCAGACCAGCGTCGAAGAGATCGCACGAAATTCGGATGTTCTCATGACGTCCGTAGAAAAGACCGCCTCGTCATCCAACCAGATCTCGGCCAGCGCCTCCGAGATCGAGAGCGCTACGGACCGGCTCCACCAATCGGGGCAGGAGGCGGTCTCGTTCCTGACCGAACTGGATGCGTCTCTGGAAGAAACCCGGGACAACGCGCGAACGCTCTCCGAAGCGGCCACCAGCATGACCCGCGACGCCGAGGCTGGATACGGCTCCGTCTCCGCCGTTATCGAGGAGATTCTCCACACCAACGACGCGACCCGGGAGAGCCGGACGGCCCTTGCGGAACTCATGGCCTCCATCGAGCAGATCGGACGGATCGTCGACATCATCCAAGACGTGACCGAGCAGACCAACCTCCTCTCGCTCAACGCCTCCATCATCGCTGCGGGGGCGGGCGAATACGGAAAATCCTTCGCCGTGGTGGCCACGCAGATCCGCGAACT
>JBJKRE010000288.1:0-11085 GCA_046704825.1 Acidobacteriota bacterium | reverse complement strand
GTGCGGAAGAGCGCGCTGTGGAAGGTATGGGAGAAGGCCCTGGCGGGCGAGACGACGGAAGCCTGTGGACCGGAGGCCTGCTACGCCTGCGGCTTCTTCGCCCGCGAGTGCACGAGCGGGGCGCCGGCGAGGCAGGCAGATGCAGGGCCCGCGGCACCTGCGATCACGTGGAAGACTCCTCCCTTCGCAAAATACAGGCTTCGCTACCGCAAGGTGGGCCTCGCCCGGTTCCTGGGCCATCTGGACCTGGTGGACGCGCTCGTCCGCGCCTTCCGGCGATGCAACGTCACGCTGGCGTATTCACAGGGCTACCACCCCATGCCCAAGGTGGTGCTGCCCTCCCCGCTGCCCCTGGGTGTCGCCGGGGCTGAGGAATGGGTGCATTTTACAGGCTACGTGGGAGACCGGGAGAGGCTCCTGGGAGACCTGAGCGAGAACCTGCCATCGGGGATCGTTCCTGACAGGCTTTTCCCGATCCCGGCCAACGCGCCGGCGTTGTCGGAACTGACGGTTCAGGAGTACAGGATCGGGCTTTCGGAGCTGGCCCCCGAGGCGCGCGCCGCCTGCGGCAGGAACCTCGAGAACTTCCTGATCGCCGAGACGTGGCCCGTGTCCAAGAACGGGAAAAAGAAGAACAGGACCTACGACCTCAAGGAGAGGGTCCTGAGGGTGGATCGGGAGGAAGACGCCATCAGGCTGGACCTCGACCGCGGCGGATTCATGGATTTCGTTGAGGTCCTTTTCCCGGGGGGCCGGAAGGAGGGCCTGGACCTGACGAGGACGGCGCTCAAGTTCGGCGCCCGGGACGCGGAAGGCTGAGCGGGCGGGAGGCGAAGCCGCCTCCGGACGCCGCGTGGCCCCCCTCGGAGTCGAACCGGCCGGCCGCCCGCACGGCTGCGCGGTCCCTCCTCCTTAACCAAACGTCCAAAAGGGAGTAAAATCACCGGTGACAACTGTGCCCGGGACGTCCGGGCGCCCGTAGAGAGGCCATGAAACAGGAACTCCTTATCGCAGTTGACGAATGGCAGACCCAGGTCGCGGTCGTCGAAGACGGCCGCCTCGCCGAGTTCCACCTGGAGCCCCGCCACCTCGACGGCCTCGTGGGGAACCTGTACGTGGGCCGCGTGAACCGGATCCTGCCTGGCATGGAGAGCGCATTCGTGGACATCGGCCTCGACCGGGACGGGTTCCTGTTCGAAGGAGACATGGGCCCGCCGGTGCTCGCACGCATTCTCGGAGACAAGCCCGGCAAGGCCCGCAACCTGGCGATCCGCGACCTTAAGGACGGCCAGCACATCCTGGTCCAGGTCGCCAAGGAACCCATGGGTCCGAAGGGTGCACGCCTTTCGACGCAGATCGCCCTGCCGGGAGCCTACCTCATTTACATGCCCAACATGGACCACGTCGGCGTATCCCGGAAGATCACCGGCAAGGAACGGGCGCGCCTCAAAGACTTGATCAAGCGGTACAAGCGGGATTCGGTGGGCGGGTTCATCGTCAGAACGGCCGCCGAGGGCGTCGCCGCGGAAGAGCTGACGAGCGAGATGCAGGGACTGGCCGACCTGTGGTCCCTCATCCAGATCAAGAGCGCCCGGTCCGCTCCGCCCGAACTGGTCCACCAGGAAGCCGACCTTATCGGCCGCATCATCCGGGAGATCCTGCTCAAGGGCGACGGGACGGTGAGCACGGAGGATCGTGCGATCTACTCACGCTGCAGGGAGCTGCTATCGGGGCTCGGGCTCGACGCCGGCCGCGTCAGGCTGTGGGAGCCCGGAAAAGTATCGCTGTTCGAGCACTACCACGTGCAGGAGGAGATCGAGAAGGCCCTGCGCGCAAAAGTCTGGCTGCCCTCGGGCGGGTGCATCGTCATCCAGTCCACGGAGGCTCTGGTGGCCATCGACGTCAACTCCGGGCGCTTTACGGGCAAGAAGTCCCTGGAAGAAACGGCCTACGCCATCAACATGGAGGCGGTCGAGGAGATCGTCCGCCAGGTCCGCCTGCGGAGCCTGGGGGGCATCATCGTGATCGACTTCATCGACATGTCCCAGAAGGCTCATCGGGAGGCGGTGGTGGTTAAGCTCAACGAAGCCCTTCAGCGCGACCGGGCCAAGTCCAGAATTCTCAACATATCAGAGTTCGGGCTCGTGGAGATGACGCGCAAGAGAAGCCACAGAAACCTGGAGCGAATCATGACGGGCGTATGCCCCTGTTGCGACGGCCGGGGCCGCATTCCCGCCCCCTGGCGCGTGGCGCAGCAGATAGCCTACGCGGCAGACGGCATGAACCCGCCCAGACAGGGCGTCGTCACGGTCGCCCCCGAAGTCCACAGGTACATCCAGGAGAACGCCGACCGGTTCCGGTTCGTGCGGTCCATGAACATCGAGCGGATGAACCTGGTACAGCCCACACACTTCAGCCTGAGCCCCCTGAACAACAAGGACTGAGCCGCCGCAGGCGGGCCGCTAATCCCTCGGCGTGTCGGCCGGGGCGTTCCCGCGCAGGGTCTGGCGCCTGGCGGAGCCCTTGCCCTTCAGGTAGACGTACAGCGCCAGGGAGAAGAGCAGGAGGACCACGAATCCGCCCAGCCACAGCTGGTAGACGTGGTACAGAGAATTCATCCTGGCGTACTGCTGGCCGGCACTGTAGCCCAGCGCCGCCAGGAAGAGGCCGAAGAGCAGGTTGCCGAAAATCGCGGATAGAAGGACCGGCCCCCGGCGCATCTTCATCAGACCAGCGGTCGGGTAGAGGAAAGGTCTTACGAAGGGTATGAATCGGTTGAACAGGAGCGGCCAGAAGCCCCAGCGCCTCAGGATGGCGCGGACCGACGCGCTCATCTTTTCGACCTTGCGGCTCCTTGAGAGAAGCCTCTCGACCGCTCCCCCCCAGTAGAAGGCGACGAGTGCGCCGAGGGTGCCACCCACGGTGACCGCCGTCACGGCCGCGATCCAGGAGCCGTCCTTCACGCCGATCCAGAAGACCGACATTATCAGGATCATGTCGCCGGGGATGAACGGCAGGCCGTACTTGAGGCCGGCCACGACGGCGAGTATGAAATAGATGGGCCAGAGGGGCTGGCGCCCCAGGAAGGCGAAAGCGTCGCCGATGATCATGCCGTGAGCTCCGGGAGAAGGGACAGAAATCGCTGATAGTCTGTACACGCCAGGAACCGGTTGAGCGCGATCTCCTCGCCCAGCGACCGGCTTTCCCTGCTCCCGTAGTGGTGTCCCGGCCGGATCACGAGGTCCTCGGGAAGGGTTCGCAGGCGGGCGAGGCTGGCGAACATGGCCCGCGGGTCGCCGCCCGGCAGGTCGGTGCGTCCGATCCAGTCCACGAAGAGCACGTCCCCCGTGAAGAGGTCCGGACCTACCCTGTAACACACCCCGCCCGGCGTGTGTCCCGGAGTGAACAGGGCCTCGGTCCCCTCGAGGCCCGGCAGGGGGCCTTCCGAGGCGATGGGCGTGGCTCCATGCACGCGCTGCGCTTCCGTCCGGTGGACCCAGACCCTCGGGCGCTCCTTTCCGGGGGCGGCCAGGAGTTCGGGCAGGGAGGCGACGTGGTCCCCGTGCGTGTGCGTCAGAAAGATCTCCCGGAGACGGCAGCCGGCTTCGTGGCAGACTTTCAAGACCTCCGCCGCCCCGTAAGAAGGGTCTACGCACCAGGCTGAACGGTCGGCGGGGCGAAGAATTACATAGGACCGGTTCGCGTCGCCGCCCGCATCGATTGTAATAAGCTGAGGCATGTGGTTCTTTCCGTATTTCCGATCCCGCGGGCGATGCAGGCCCGCGATGGAACCGGGCGCGGGAGGGGACGGTCCAAAATTGTCCGCCGTGCGGCCCCGCCTAGAACGGAATGTCGTCGTCGCTGTACTCGGGCGGTCGCTCGGATGTGCCGCGGCCGCTGTCCTGACCGCCGCCGTCGTTACGGCCGATCATCACCATGTTGTCCGCCCTGATCTCGGTGACCGTCTTCTCGACGCCTTCCTTGTCTTTGTAGGTTCGCGAGCGAAGGGTGCCTTCGATGTACACCTGCCGGCCCTTTCGAAGGTATTCGCCGCAGATCTCGGCCAGCTTGCCCCACACCACGATTCGGTGCCACTCCGTGTGTTCCTGCTTCTGGCCGTCGCGGTCCTTCCATGTCTCGTTCGTGGCTATGGTGAAATTTGCGACCGCGGTCCCGTTCGGCGTATAACGCAGTTCGGGATCACGGCCGAGGTTTCCCAGCAGAATTACTTTGTTTACGCTACCCATGGCCCGACTCCTTTCGCCGTTTGTCCTAGTCTCTTGGGACCGGATTCCCATATAATACGAAGCTTGCACAGGAGGTGTCAACGTGAGAATCGTCGCAGGGGCCTTCAGGGGTCGGCGGATAAAGGCTCCCGAGGGGCTCAGGACGAGGCCCACCTCAGAGAAAGTCCGAGAGGCCCTCTTCGACATTCTCGGGCCCCGCCTCGTGGGATGCGACTTTCTGGACCTCTACGCAGGCACGGGCGCGGTGGGCCTGGAAGCGCTGAGCCGGGGAGCCCGGGGCGTCATCTTCGTGGAAAACGGACCGAGGGTGCTGGGCGTGCTGAGGTCCAACGTGGAGGGCCTGGGCGACGAAGCCGTATCCCGCGCTCGGATCGTGCCGTACGCAGCGGACAGGGCCCTCAAGATTTTGGCCGCGGAGCGGTTCGAGGCCATCACGGTGTTCTGCGACCCACCCTACGCGGACGCGCGCTGGCCCTCCATCCTGTCCGGGATGAGGCGCCGCCTCGCCTGGGCGCCCGGCGGGCTGCTGGTGGTCGAACATTCGGCGAAAAGGCCGGCCGTCTGTCCGGAGGGGTTCGAAGCCGGAAGGACCTATCGTTACGGGGATACGGCGCTGTCTTTCTACCGGGTTCCGGAAGGGTCGGCGGGCGATGACGGGTCCGCCGGATCGGGGGGAAGCCATGCGTGACGTCGTAGTCGGAACGGCCGGCCACATCGACCACGGCAAGACCATGCTCGTCAAAGCCATGACGGGCATGGAGGCTGACCGGTGGGAGGAGGAAAAGCGCAGGGGCATCACGCTGGACATCGGCTTCGCGACGCTGGCGTCCGAAAAGGGCACCCTGCACTTCGTGGACCTGCCCGGCCACGAGCGGTTCGTGAAGAACATGCTGGCGGGCGCCACCGGGATCGACCTGTGCCTTCTCGTCGTGGCCGCAGACGAGTCCGTGATGCCTCAGACCGTAGAGCACGCCGACATCCTGTCCCTGCTCGGCGTGACGCGGGGCGTGGTGGCCCTCAACAAAGTCGACCTGGTGGACCGGGAAACCCGGGAGCTGGCCCTGATGGAGCTCTCAGAGTTTCTTGACGACTGCGGCCTTTCGGGCATGCCGGTCGTGGAGGTGAGCGCCGCCACGGGCGAGGGAATTGAAGACCTCCTCGCCGCAATCCATCGTGAGGCAGAGGCCTGCCCTCTGCCGCCGAGGGACCGGCCCTTCCGGCTCCCCGTGGACAGGGTGTTCCCGATCAAGGGCTTCGGGACCGTGGTGACGGGGACGTGCATCGACGGCTCGCTCGCCGTGGGGGACAAGGTGGAGGTGTACCCCGACGGCGGCCAGAGCCGGGTCCGGGGGCTCCAGATTTTCGGGCGGGCCGTGGACGGCGCCGTGGCAGGACAGCGGGTCGCGGTCAACCTTCCCGAACTCCGGCACTCGGATCTGGTCCGCGGCTGCCTGGCGGCCGCACCGGGCTCCTGCCGCCCCACGCACCTGCTGGACGTTCGGTTGACGCTGCTGGAGTCGGCGAAGAAGGCGTTGAGGACCGGCGCCGTCTGCACCCTTCACATCCATACGCAGGAGGTCGAGGCTCACGTGCACCTGAGCGGCGTTCAGGCTCTCGCCCCCGGCGAAACCGGGCTGGCCCAGGTCCGCACCACCGCGCCCGTGGTCGCCTGGCCGGGGGACCGCTTTATCCTGCGCTTCCCGTCACCGGCCCGGACCGTAGGGGGCGGGACCGTGCTTCTGCCCGCCAGGAGGAAGGCGCGGTGGAAGAGAGTCCGGGACCGGGCCATCGCCGGTCTGCTCGAACGGGACAGTGCGCTTGAGGCCATGCTCGTGGAAGCCGGTCCTTCGGGGCTGACACCGGAAGAGATCACGGCCTCCCTGGGCGTCATGACCGAAGCACTCGGCAAGATGGCTGATGATGCGGAGGCCGCCGGCGATCTGGCGAGGTGGGGCGGCGGACGCTGGTGGCTGAATTCCGTGGAAGCCGAGGCCTGGCTGGACAGGGCGTCGGCGTGGCTGAGCGCGCGGTACGACAGAAAAGCGCCCGTTTCGTGGGTCCCGAGGCAGGAACTTCTCGGCCGCTGGCTGAGGGTGCTCGGCCAGGCCAGGGGGGAGGCCCTCGTCGAAGCCCTCGAAAGAGCGTCCCGCATCGAAGTGGACGGAGACCGCATACGGCCGGCCGGCCACAGGGTGTCCCTTTCAGTGGCCCAGAAGGCGGCGTGGGAGGCGGTTCTGAAGGTGCTGGCCGATCCGGAAACGGCCGTCAGGACGGGGAAGGAACTCGAAACCGCTCTGGGGCCCGAGTCGAGGCAGGTCCTGCCACTGATGGTCGAGGACGGTGAAGTTCTGCGTTACGGGGGGGATTTCTTCATGGCGCGGGACACGCTGGAGCGCATCCGCACGGGGCTGGCGGAATGGTGCGCGACCGGTGAGACGGTCATCAGCGTACCCGAGTTCAAGTCCATTCTCGGGCTCAGCCGCAAGTACGTCATGCCCCTCCTGGAGTACCTCGACGACCTGAAGTGGACGAGGCGCAAAGGGGACGGGCGGGAGATTCTGGTCCGCTGACGCGCATCGTCAGTCGGAAGGGGCTCCCGACCCTTCGATAATCCGCGCCAGCTGGACCGCCATGGCTTCGGCGTAGTCCTTGGCCATGAGGCTCTGCCTGTCCGCCCACATCACCTTTTCTCCGAGGTCGCCGGGAACCGGCAGGGCGAGTGCTCCGCACCTTCCCTCGACGTAGTCGACGAACTGCCGCATTTCCCTCTGCCAGATGGCCTGAGGCGCTTCGGAACAGGACGCCCTCTGCGCCAGAACGCTCCGTATGGTGTGGAGCGCCTTGTCCCGCTCGATCTTGAAAAGGTGTCTGGGCCAGGCAGCAGAGGTGTTTGGCGTTCGGGCGGCCCTGCGTCTCGGCTCATCCGCGAGGGGGGCGTGGCCGGTTCGTCCTTTGAAGGTCCAGGCGAGAGTCAGAAAGGAGCCCAGCATGGCCGCCAGCGCGACGGCGGCCTGGAGCCCGTAGCCCCTGGCGTACTCGTACCCCACGGCCCAGGCGGCACAGAGGAACAGCAGGAACAGGCCCCCGCGGACGGCGGGCAGCCTCAGGATGACCCGATCCACACGGTCCGACTCAGTCAACTCGTTCTCCCTTCGTTGACGTCATCGATTATAGGCCGGCGGGTGGTTCAGGGACAAGGCCGCCCGCCGCCAGCGCTGGGGAAATGGCATGGCGACGACAAAGGGCGGGGACTTTGTCCCCGCCCTTTCGCTTCGACCGTTTTCGCCGGTCCGCGGCGTTTCAACCCTATATGAACAGGGGCGCCAGAACCAGGGTGATGGTGGACAGGAGCTTGATCAGGATGTGCAGCGAGGGCCCCGCCGTGTCTTTGAAGGGATCGCCTACGGTGTCGCCCACCACGGCCGCGCCGTGGGTCGGGTTCTTGGTCTTCTGCCCGTCCGGTCCGGTTATGTATTTTCCGCCGTGGGCGCCGCTCTCGATGTACTTCTTGGCGTTGTCCCACGCACCGCCGCCGTTGTTGAGCATGAGGGCCGCGAGGATGCCGACGATCGTCCCGACCATCAGCAGGGCCGCCACGGCCTGGGCGGCGATGAGCTTGTCGTGCGACGTGATGAAGACCCTGAAAGTGATGCCGACGGCCACGGGCAGCAGAACGGGCAGCAGGCCCGGAAGGATCATTTTTTTCAAGGCGGACTTGGTGACGATATCCACGCAGGTCTTGTAATCCGGCTTGAAGTCCGCGGGGAACTGGATGATGTCGTTGACCCTGGGCAGCTTGGCGTATTGCCGCCGGACCTCTTCGATGATGGACTGTGCCGCCTTGCCCACGGCCTTGATGGCATAGGCCGAAAAAATGAAGACCAACATGGCGCCAAGCAGCGCCCCCACGAAAACGACGGGCTTCGCAAGGTCCACCTTGAAGACGTAGTTGGTGCCGAGGCCGGCGTACTGGACGACCTCGTCCATGTAGGCCTGGAAGAGCAGGAAGGCCGCCAGGCCGGCGGAACCGACCGCGTAGCCCTTCGTGAGGGCCTTGGTCGTGTTGCCCACGGCGTCCAGGCGGTCGGTCTTCCTCCTGATCTCTTCGGGCTGCTGGGACATCTCCACGATGCCTCCGGCGTTGTCGGTGATCGGGCCGAAAGTATCCATGGCCAGGATGTAGACGGCGGTCGCGAGCATGCCCATGGTGGCCACGGCCGTGCCGAAAAGACCGGCCTTGGGCAGGCCGCTCGTGAGACCGAGGTAGTAGGACCCGAGCAAGGCGATGGCGAGCGCCACGGCTGGCATCCACACACACTCAAAGCCCACGCCGATGCCGGCGATGATGTTCGTGGCGGGTCCGGTCGTAGAGGCGCTCGCGATGCCCCGGACGGGCGCGTACCGGTCCTCGGTGTAGTACTGGGTGATGTAAACGTAAGCGACGGAACAGAGAACGCCGAGGATGCCGCAGGCGAAGAAGTGCAGCCAGGCATAGGGTGCCTGGGGGCTGTTCAGCAGCCAGTAGCTCGCCCCGCCGAATGCCGCCATGGCAAGGACCACCGCCACATAGTAGCCGCGGTTGAGGGCCTGCATGGGGTCCATCGTCTCGTCCTTGTCGAGCTTGACGGACATGATGCCGATGATGCACGCGATGATGCCGAAGGCGCGGGCCAGAAGGGGGAACATCATGACGCCCACCACGCCCTCGGAGAGGGTCATGTTCATCTTTCCGGCGGCCGCCGCAAGGGAGGCGCCGAGTATCATGGCGCCGATGTTCTCCGCGGCCGTGGATTCGAACAGGTCCGCACCACGGCCGGCGCAGTCGCCCACGTTGTCGCCGACGAGGTCGGCGATGACGGCGGGGTTGCGGGGATCGTCCTCGGGAATGCCGGCCTCGACCTTGCCAACCAGATCGGCGCCCACGTCCGCCGCCTTGGTGTAGATACCGCCGCCCAGCTGTGCGAAGAGGGCCACGAAAGAGGCGCCGAATCCGTAGCCCACGATCAGGAGAGGAATGCTGGTCGGGGCGACCTCGCCCGTTGCATCCACCAGCGCGTAGAGACCCGCCACACCCAGCAGGCTCATGGCCACCACGAGAAGCCCGGAAACGGCGCCGCCGCGCAGGGCGATGCGAAGGGCGTCATTGAGGCTCGAAAGCGCGGCGTTGGCCGTCCGGATGTTGCTGCGTATCGAGACCCACATGCCCACGTATCCGGCGAAGACCGAACACAGGGCGCCAGTGAAGAAGGAGAACGTGATCCAGAAGGCGAGCTTGTACGAGCTGCCGACCGGGTCGAACGCCCTGTGGGCGCGCAGGAACCCGTACCCCACGAAGATGATCGCGGCGCAGGCCACCGCCAGTACGATGATCGTCCAGTTCTGGCGGCGCATGAAAGCTTCGGCACCTTCCTTGATCGCGTCCGAGATGCGCCGCATCTCGCTTGAGCCCGTATCCCTGGCCAGAACCCACCTGGCAAGGTACACGGCGAAAAGCAGGCCGAAGATGCTGATGCCGAAAATGAGAGACAGCAATAGGGTCAATTCAGACATAGCTGCACTCCTCCCACCAAAGAAGTCCTTGTTCCGGATGTATGGTTGACGGCCGATTCATGCTTTCCCCAAGCCGGGTGTGTGCTTGGTTGCCGATATGGACACGCGCATCTTCAGATCAAAGAGCCGAGGAAAATAGGCAAGAGGCAACGCTGGGGGTCTCCCCGCGTGAAGCCCGCCGAGAGTGTACACCTTTTCAGGAGCTTATGCGAGAGCCGGGGGGCGGCGGGAGGCGGTCGGGCGCCGGAAAACAAAAAGGGCGCCGGCTCTGTGTGCCGGCGCCCTGATGTGACCCGGAGTGAGAAATCAGCCGAAGTGGATGACGTACAGGAGCGGCGCGATGATCATGGCCACGACGCTGATCAGCTTGATCAGGATGTTGAGGGAAGGACCGGACGTGTCCTTGAAGGGGTCGCCCACGGTGTCGCCGGTGACGGTGGCCTTGTGCATCTCCTCGTAGGCTTCGCCGTGGAGCTTGTGGCCCTCTTCCTTGACCTGCTTCTTGGAGTTGTCCCAGGCGCCGCCGGCGTTGGCCTGGAAGATGGCGAGGCAGACACCGGAAATGGTGACGCCGACCAACAGGCCGCCGAGCATGTCGACGGAAATGATGCCGACGATCACGGGCGCGAGAATGGCCATGAGGCCGGGCGCGACCATTTTCTTGATGGCGGCGGCCGTCGAGATGTCGATGCACTTGGTGTATTCGGCCTTGCCGTCCGCGGCGCGGATGATGGCCTGTTCTTCCTCGTTGGGCTCGCGCTCTTCGCTCTCGGCCTTCTGAGCGGCGTCGAGGGCGGGCCTGAGTTCAGGGATGTCCCGGAACTGTCGCCGCACTTCCTGGATCATGTCCTGGGCCGCCTTACCCACGGCGACCATCGCCATGGCGGAAAAGCGGAATGGGAGCATGCAGCCGATGAGCAGGCCGACGAGCACCCAGGGATTCGCGGCGTCCATGTTTACTTTGCCGTGCATCTGAGTGATGTAGGCGGCGGTGAGGGCCATGGCCGTGAGGGCGGCCGAGCCGATGGCGATGCCTTTGCCGATGGCGGCCGTCGTGTTGCCCACGGCGTCCAACTTGTCTGTCCTGGCCCGGATGTCGCGACCGAGGCGGGACATCTCGGCCACACCGCCGGCGTTGTCGGCGATGGGGCCGTAGGCGTCGGTGGCGAGCTGGATGGCCAGGGTGGAGAGCATGCCGACACCGGCGAGGGCGATGCCGTAGAGGCCGGAGAATACGTAGGCGACCAGGATGGCGGCGCCGATGACGATGACCGGCCATGTGGTGGAG
>JBJKRE010000287.1:0-9531 GCA_046704825.1 Acidobacteriota bacterium | reverse complement strand
GTCCCGGCTGAACGTCGAACCTTGACGCACCGGACGAAATGAACCGACCGCAGGCTGGCGGGGTGGGGGACGCATGTTGCACGTCGGACTGACCGGAGGCATCGGTTCGGGAAAGAGCTCGGTGGGCGCCATGTTCGCAGACCTCGGGGCGGTGGTGCTGGATGCGGACCTCATCGTCCGCGACCTCCTCGCCGCAGGAGGTGAGGCGGTCGAACCGGTCTGCGGCGCCTTCGGAGAACGCGTACGGGCGCCCTCGGGCGAGGTGGACCGGAAGGCCCTGGCCGCCATCGTGTTCAACGACGCCGGCGCCCGGCGGAGGCTCGAAGCCATCCTCCATCCCCTCGTGCTGGCCGTGCGCAGGCGGTCGCTCGCGGAGATCGAAGGGAAGCGCGGGGCGGACGCCGTCGTGGTGACCGAGGCTTCCCTCATATTCGAGGCCCACACCGACAAGGAGTTCGACGTGATCGTCCTGGTGACGACACCGGAACCGGAGCGCAGGGCCAGGCTCTCGCGGGCCGGCTGGGACCCGGCCGAAGTGGACCGGCGAATGAGGGCCCAGTGGCCCGACTCGGCCAAGGCCCCTCTGGCCGACTACGTGATCCGGAACGAGGGCCGGCCCGAACGGACACGGAAACGCGTGGAGGACCTGTGGACCGTCCTGAAGGAGCGCGCCCGTGCTGTTCGATAAGGCCTTTCTGGAAGAGTTGCTGGGGACGCTCATATCGACGGGCGCGGACTACGCCGAGGTCTTTTGCCAGAGCAGCAGCTTCACGAGCATCAGCCGGAAGGACGGCCGGACGGGGCAAATCAACGGAGGCGAAATGCAGGGGGTCGGTCTGAGGCTGCTGGCCGACGACGTGACCTGCTTCGCGTCCCTTTCGGGACTTGACCGGTCGGCGATCCTCGACGAGGCGGCCCGGCTGGCCCGCTCGGTGTCCTGGGGACCTCGCTGCACCCTCGCGCCGCTCGAGCCGCAACCCCCCAGGCACCTGAACCTGTCGCTCGTTCCGCACGACGTCGTGCCCTTCCAGTGGAAGGAGGCCCAGCTCCTGTCGGGCGAATCGGAGAGTCTCAACGCCGACCGGCGGGTGGAGGCCTACTACGGCCTGTACACGGATTCCAGCAGCGAAGTCCTCGTGGCCAACTCGTTGGGTGTTCTCGTGGAGGAGATGAGGAGCTACGTCACGCTCTACCAGCAGGTACGGGTGCGTGACAACGGCAGGACTTTCCTCGGGGCACAGGTCAGGAGCGCGGCCAGCGGGCACGAGCTCACGAAGGAGATGGGGCCCAGGGCGTCGGCCGCCGAAGCGGTGCGCACCGCCCTGTTCCAACTGGAGGCGCGGCAGGCACCTTCGGGTGTGATGCCGGTCGTCCTGGCGCCAAAGGCCGCCGCGTTCTTCGTGCACGAGACCGTGGGACGGTGCCTGGAGGGCGACCTGGTCGCCGCAGGACTCTCGCCCTACACGGAGCGCGTGGGCCAGCGCATCGCCCCCCCCGGGTTCACACTCTCCGACGACGGATCGGCTCCCGGCAAGCGGGGGACCGGCGACTACGACGACGAGGGCACCCCCACGGGCAGGGCCCTGCTCGTCGAGGACGGAATCCTCATGGGGTACCTGCTGGACAGGACTTCGGCCAGGATTCTCGGCCTCAAGCCCACCGGCCACGGGCGGAGGGAGAGCTTCCGATACATGCCTTCGGCCCGCATGCGGAACCTGAAGGTGGAGCCCGGGGCCTTCGGGCGCAGGGACCTGATCGAAGGCGTGGATTTCGGCCTTTACGTGGTCCAGATGGGCGGCGGCAACGTGGACGTCTCCTCCGGAGACTTCGTATTCGACGTGAGCGAGGGGTACCTCATCCGGGCCGGGAAGGTCGCCGAACCCGTTCGCGGAGGTCGCGTTTCGGGCAGCGTCCCGACCGCGCTCCTTGCGGTCAACGGCGTGGGCGACGACGTGGGCTACAGCGTGGGCACCTGTGTCAAGGACGGCCAACGGGTGCCCGTGAGCGACTCGGCGCCCTCACTCAGGCTGCACAGGCTCAACGTCGTGGGGGCGGGCTGATGGGAAGGAAGGCGCTCCTCGTGGTCGGAGATGCCCTGGCCGCCGAGACGCTAAGGAACTGCCTGTCCATCCAGTGGACCGCGGAGACCGTCCAGACGGCGGAAGATGCCATGGCGCGTCTCGCCTCGGGCGGCGTCGACCTCATATTCGCCGACCTGGAAGAAGCGGGTGTGGAAGGCGGGACCTTCGTGACCCAGTTCCGTACGCTGGCGCCCTGGACGCCGATCATCCTCCTGCTCTCGTCGGCCCGCCGGGAAGACGCCCCGGCCTTCATCGCGCAGGGGGCGACGGATTTCATCCAGAAGCCCCTGATCCCCGGCCTGGTTCGCATCCGCGTCGAAGGGGCCATGGGCCGGTCGCCCAAGAAACCCTCTGCGCCCATGGCCAAGTCCGAAGAGGCGATCCTCATGGGTCAGTCGCCCGCCATGCTCGGCGCGCGGGAGCAGGCCACGATCGTGGCCCCCACCGAAATCCCCGTGCTCATTCTGGGGGAGTCCGGCACGGGGCGCGGCGTGATCGCGCGCCAGATCCACTACCAGAGCTTGAGGGCGGACGGTCCCTTCGTGGTGGTCAACTGCCTCGGGCCCTCGGAAGACCTCCTCGACGCGGAGTTCTTCGGATACGAGGAGGCGGAAGGCCGGGTGCCCGGCCAGATAGAAGAGGCGGCCGGCGGCTCGCTGTTCTTCGACGAGGTCGCCGACCTGCCCCTGGGTTTCCAGGTCAAGCTGCTCAGGATACTGAAAGACAGGACCTTCACGGGGTCGGGCGAGGCGGTGCCGAGGCAGGCCAACGTCCGTTTCATCTTCTCGTCGTCCAGGGACCTCGCGGAGGAGGTGGCCTGCAAACGGTTCCGCGAAGACCTGTACTACCGCATCCAGACCTTTCCGCTCCGCGTCCCTCCCCTGCGTGAGCGCACGGAGGACATCCCAGCCCTGGCCCGCACCTTCCTGCAGAGTTATTGCCGGGAATTGGGCAAGCCCTTCGAGGGTTTTTCCGACGAGGCCATGGAGTGCCTGCTGTGGTATCCTTGGCCCGGAAACGTGCGCGAGCTTCAGACGCGTATGCGTTTCTGCGCCCTGTATCTCAGGGGCGCCGTCCTCAGGCGTGACGACCTGCCCTTCGAACTGCAGGGATACACGGGCAGGGGCGTCGGGAGCTACGCCCATGCGCGGCTCCAGTTCGAGCGGGAGTACCTGACGCGCCTTCTGCGAAAACACAGGGGCAACGTCAACCAGATGGCCAAGGAGGCCGGTAAACAGAGGGTAGAACTCTACAGGATGCTGAAAAGATGCGGATTGGATCCTTCAAAATTTCGGGTTTGAGAGGCGAACGTCGCCCAGCCTTCTATTTTATCGGGCCCGGTCTCGTTCTTCTGTACCTTGCCGTCCACGCGCTGCTGTCGCCGAGGTCCCAGATCTGCGGCCCGGCCTTCACCCACGGAAACCGTCACGGTAATGAGGTGGCCCTGACGTTCGACGACGGCCCCAACGAGCCCTACACGGACGAAATTCTCGACATCCTCAAAAGGAACCACGTCAAGGCCACCTTCTTCGTCGTGGGCGAGAACGCCCTGCGCTATCCCGGCGCTCTGCGGCACGAGGTCCAGGACGGGATGGAGATCGGCAACCACAGCTACAGCCACCCGTACATGATCCCCGAGAAGAGCTCGACCATGTTCTGGCAGATCGAGAAGACCGAGCAGATCATCGAGAGAATAGGCGGCGTGAGACCCAAGTGGTTCCGTCCTCCGCACGGGTTCCGGGATCCCAGACTCTTCCGGCAGACGCGGAGGCTCGACCTGACGGTTGTGGAGTGGAGCAACATGCCGCGCGACTGGACGCGGCCCGGTATGGACGTGATCGTGCAGCGGACGCTCAACGATCTCAAGCCCGGAGACATCATCCTGCTCCACGACGGAGACAACATCATCCACGGCGGAGACAGAAGCCAGACGGTGGCGGCCCTTCCCTACATCCTGGCGGGACTGAAGGCCCGCGGGCTCCAGCCCGTGACGCTGTCCCAGCTGGCCAGGGGCGGCGGACGGGGGCTCAGGGACTACCGCAAATTCATGTCCGAGGGCAACTGACGGGCGGACGCGAGTGGGGACGTACGATGGGATTCAAAGATCTTGGAGACTTCGTCGCGGCGCTGGAGAAGGACGGGGAGCTGCTGAGGGTCAAAGACCCCGTTGACCCGCGCCTTGAGATCACGGAAATCCTGGACAGGGCTGTGAAGGAGGGCGGTCCGGCCGTCCTGTTCGAAACGGTCAAGGGGCACGACATCCCCGTCCTGGGAAACGTCCTGGGCACCCACGGCCGCATGATGAAGGCACTCGGCATCCGCAGCTACGAGGAGGTGGACGAGCGCATCAACGCCTTTTTCGACATCAAACAGCCCCAGGGACTGCTCGACAAGATCCGCATGCTGCCGCAGCTCGCCGAACTGGCCTCCTACATGCCCAAGACCGTCAAGTCGGGCCCGTGCAAAGAGGTCGTCCTCAGGAAAGGTGAGTTCTCCCTCGAGGAACTCCCGGTCTGCACGTGCTGGCCGGACGACGGAGGGCCCTTCATCACCCTCCCCATGGTGTTCACCAGGGACCGCGTTTCGGGGAAGCGCAACTGCGGAATGTACCGCATGCAGGTCTTCGACGAGACCACCACGGGGATGCACTGGCAGCTCCACAAGCACGGGGCGAAGCACGCGCGCCAGGCGCTCCGGAAGGGCGAAAAGATAGAGGTCGCCGTGGCCATCGGCTCCGACCCCGCCACCTATTTCTCCGGTGCCATGCCCCTGCCGGACGACGTGGACGAGATGCTCCTCGCAGGGTTCATCCGGAAGGAGGCGGTGGAAATGGTCCGGTGCGAGACGGTGGACCTCGAGGTGCCCGCCAACTCGGAGATCGTTCTGGAGGGGTGGGTGGACCCGTCGGAACTGAGGCGCGAGGGGCCCTTCGGCGACCACACGGGGTACTACTCGCTCGCCGACGACTACCCCGTCTTCCACGTGGAGTGCGTCACCCGGCGCAGGAAGCCCCTCTACGTGCACACCATCGTGGGGCCTCCACCCATGGAGGACGCCTTCATGGGATACGCCATCGAGCGCGTCACCCTGCCCATCATGAAGCGGCAGCTCCCCGAAGTCCTGGACGTGCACATGCCGCCCGAGGGCGTCTTCCACAACCTCATGATCCTGGCCATCGACAAGCAGTACCCCGGCCACGCCAGGAAGGTCATGCACGCCATCTGGGGGCTGGGCCAGGCTATGTTCACCAAGGTGATCATCGTGGTGGACGGGGACGTAAACGTCCAGAACATGAGCGAAGTGGCCTGGCGGGTCCTCGCCAACATCGATCCCGGGAGGGACCTCGAACTCGCCAGCGGCCCCATGGACGTTCTCGAGCACGCCTCACGGCGCTTCGCCTACGGCGGAAAGGTGGGCATCGACGCCACCAGAAAGTGGCCGGGCGAGGGCTTCGACAGGGAGTGGCCCGACGTGATCGCCATGGACCCGGAGGTGAAGAGCCGCATGGGGGCCCTCTGGGAGAAGCTCAGCAAGACGGGCCGGTCGTGACCGCGTCGCTTGGAACCCCTGAGGCGACGGTCGCCGGTTAAGCCTCAATCGCACGCCGCATTTCGAAACGAACATCCCTTCCGTCTCGTAGAAGCTACTGACGGCTCCTTACGTTGCCTGAACCGGCTCCGGGACTATACTATCTAACCAGGCGTCCAACACTGTCGAAGGCAACGGGACTCTCGAACCGTCCGGCGGCGCTGGTGTGCCCCGGCTCGCCTGGAGGTGGGTTGCATGACAACCAAAAGGACCCGCCGGCTCATGCTGGTCCTTCTGTCCGCCGCCATCATCCTCTGCCAGGCCGGCATCGTTTACTACGGCGTCTTCTTCACCAGCCCCCTTCGCGCCCCGCAGACGAGGCCGGATCTGACATGGAAAACCGGGGGATACGAGTTCTCGGGTTCGGCGAGCGACCTCTGGGCCAAGGCCGGCCTGAAAAAGGGCGACCTGATCGTCGCGGTCGAGGACGCCTCCGGCTTCAAGCGGCCCCTTACGGGAACTTTTGCGCTCGCGGACTGCCTGCGGGACATCCCGTTCGGAGAACCCTTCACGCTGGTGGTGGACCGCAAGGCCGGGGAGGGAGCCGCAGAGCGGCTGAAAATAGACGTTCCCGCCCAGGCCAGGCTCCCCAGTCTCTGGAGGGAGCGGCTGACGCCCTTCGCGTTCAACCTCTTCTTCGTGGCCATCTGCCTGGCGGCCGGACTCTTCATCGGGTTCGCCCGTACCGAGAACGACAACGCCTTCACGGCCAGCCTTCTGTTCCTGTTCCTGCCGAGCCTGACCTGGGGGTTTTCCCAGGTCCTGTTTCCACCGGTATTCCGGCTGGCCGCGGTGGCGCTGTACATCCTGCTCCTGTCCTGCATGACGGCCCTCTTCCTGCGCTTCTTCCTGCTCTTTCCCTCCCCCTCGTTCATCGACAGACGGCTGCCGTGGCTTAAGAACGCGGGGCTGGCCTTCGGCGGCACGTTCACGCTGTGGAACATGATCATCCATTACGTGCAGATGACCGACGCCGACGCCTTCACGCGCTTTTTCGCTCACTACCGCTGGATAGACATCGTCCTCGACGTGGTCTACTGCCTGCTCTTCGTGCTGGGGCTCGTGGCGCTGGTGGCGAATCTCTTCCACGTCAAGCAGCCGGGTGAGAAGAACCGTCTGGTGATCCTCCTGATCGGCGCCCTGTGCATCCTGCCCTGGCTCGGCATCTACCTGTACCAGGTGACCATCGGCTACCTCCGTCTGCCCTACTGGTTCTACCTGATGCTGTACGCCCTCGTGGTGTGTTTCCCGCTGGCCTTCGTGTACGCGGTCGTAAAGCACAGGATATTCGGCATCCGGGTCATCCTCCGGCGCGGCCTGAGGTTCGCGCTGCTCCACCGGGGCGTCATCTTCCTGGAGGGCATCCTCATCTTCGTTGGGTTCTACTACTTCACGGACCCTTACGTCTCCAGGATCCTGGGAGAGCCCGGACGCGGCGTCCTGGCCATCATGACCGCGGGGGCGACGGCGGGCATCGTGCTCGGCATCTGGCAGGTGAACAGGAAGGTCATGCCCCGCATCGAAAAGCGCTTCTTCCGCGAAGCCTACGACGCCCGGCGCGTTCTCACCAACCTGACCCTCAAGGTCCGGCGGCTCGTGGCCGATCCGAACGCGCTCGCCGCCACGGTGACGGGGACCGTGTTCGACGCTCTCCACCCGGACAGCGCCGGGCTCTTCCTCCGGGCGTCCGAAATCGCGTCTCTCCCGCTGGCCAACGGCGAGCGCAAGCGCTTCCGGGAGGTCTCCGCCGGCAGGCCGCAGGAGGACTTCTTCTGCTGGTGGCACCGGTCACTGGACCACTCCGCGGGAGAGGCCCCCCTCGAGGTGTGCAACCCCCCGCGCACCCTCTCGGCCGACTCCACGATCGCGCACATGCTGGAGAGTGATCTTCGAGAGGAGCTGAGGGGGCTCGACGTGGACCCGCAGTCGCTCCGGTCCCGGACCGAGTCGATCCGGCGGCGCGGCACGAAGGAGGAGAACGACTTCCTTGCCCGGACGAACGCCAGGCTCCTGATTCCCCTCGCGGCGGACAGCCGCCTCATGGGCTTCATCAGCCTCGGGGAGAAGCTCTCGGAGGAGCCCTATTCCAGGGAGGACGAAGAACTCCTCCTGGCGGTGGCCCAGCAGACGGCCGACACCCTCGATCACGCACGGCTGCTTCACGAGGGACACGAGCAGACGCAGCTCAAGCGGGAGGTGGAGATCGCCCGGCAGGTGCAGGAGAACCTCCTGCCCCAGATCGTCATTCCCGTGCGGAACATCGAGTACGCCGGCACGTGCAGACCCGCCCGGTACGTGGGTGGGGACTACTTCGACTTCATCCGGGGACGCAGCGGCACCCTCGGGCTGGCCCTCGGCGACATATCGGGCAAGGGCGTATCGGCGGCCCTGCTGATGGCCGCCCTGCAGGCGACCCTCCGGGTGCAGGCTGACACGCACGGCGCACACGTGGGCGAGATCGTGGAGGGCATCAACAGACGGATGTGCACGGCGACGAGCGAGACGCGCTTTGCGACCCTGTTTCTGGGATTCTTCGATTCGACGAAGCGGGAGATGAACTACGTGAACGCCGGCCATAACCCGCCCATGGTGTTCCGCCCGGGCGACGGGGGCTTCGAGGTGATCCGCCTGGGGTCTTCCGGCACCATTCTGGGGGTTTTCCCCGACGCGGTCTTCGAGCAGCAGCGCTTCGCCTTCGCCTCGGGCGACCTGCTGGTCGTCTACAGCGACGGCGTGACGGAGGCGGTCAACGACGCCAACGAGTTCTACGACGACGAACGTCTTCAGGATGTGGTGCGTCGCCACGCGGGCCTGACCGCCCAGGCCATCGTCGACCGCGTGCTCGCGGAGGTGTTCGAGTTCGCCGGGGGAAGGCCTCAGAACGACGACATCACGATCATCGTGGCCAAGATCACGTGAACTCGGTCGATCCCGGTATTACAATCATGGGACAGGGAGACCCGGGACAGGGAGGGAGCGGGCCACCGCGGCAGGGGCCGCGGCGCCTGATGAGCCGGTATGTGACGAACCTCCGCGCCGCCGTTCGGACGGGGTCGACGGAGGTCGAAGCACCCAAGGAGGTTACTCATGGCCAGAACGAAAATCACGGTTTTACTACTTACGGTCTCGTTGCTCTGCCTCGGCGGATGCGCGTCGAGCCTCTCCAGCCAGTCCTACTCCCGCAGCGAAGCGCTCCAGCCCATGTCGGTCCAGTACGGAGTCGTCCAGAGCGTCCAGGCCGCCCGCATCGAAGGCACGAAAACGGGAGCCGGAGCCCTGGCGGGCGCGGTGGCTGGCGGAGCGGCCGGGAGTGCCGTCGGAGGGGGCCGGGGGAGCGTGGTGGCCACGGTCGCAGGGGCCGTCATCGGAGGCCTCGCGGGAGCCGCCGGTGAGGAAGGCCTGACGAGAAAAGACGCCCAGCAGATCACGGTCAGGCTCGACGACGGGCGCCTGGTGGCCATCGTTCAGGCAGGCAAGACCCCCTTCAAGGCCGGAGAACGGGTCCAGGTACTCACCAGCCCCGACGGGAACATGCGCGTGGAACCGGCCGCCCCTCAGGCGCCGCCGGCGCCCCGGCGGCAGGGGCGGTAGCTCCGCGCGGGAGCCGCGGTTCAGCCGACCAGTTCCGCGCGGAGGACCGTGACGGCCTGTCCGGAGATGACCACGCGGTCGCCTTGCGTGCGCACTCTTACTGTGCCCCCCCGCGACGAGGCCTGATAGCCCGTCATTTCGGTCTTGCCCAGGCGCCGGCCCCAGAACGGCGCCAGGCAGCAGTGTGCCGAGCCCGTGACGGGGTCTTCGTCGACGCCGACGGCGGGCGCGAAGAAGCGCGAGACGAAATCGAACTCTCCTGAGTCGGAGG
>JBJKRE010000286.1:0-25070 GCA_046704825.1 Acidobacteriota bacterium | reverse complement strand
GGGGACGGTCGCGCAGGAAGACGACGGCCAGCACGAACATCAGGACGGGCCCCACCACCCAGTTCTGTAACAGCGAGAGGCCGAGAACCTTCCAGTTGCGGAACACGTCCCCCAGCTCCTCGTACTTCACCTTGGCGAGAGGCGGGTACATCATGAGGATGAGCCCGGCCGCGATCGGCAGGCTCGTGGTCCCCACCTGGAACCGGTCCATTAAGGACTGCACGCCGGGGACCATGGCCCCGAGCCCCACGCCCGCCCCCATGGCCGCGAAGATCCAGAGGGTCAGATACCGGTCCAGGAGGGAGAGGCGCCCCGACACGCCCGCGCTCATGGCCTGCCCCCTTTCCGCGGGGAGGCCGCCGGCGGGCACGTACCGGGTGCGGGACCGCAATGGATCCGCCGGAGGGTGCGCAGGTCCTTCCTGGCCGCCGCGTCCCGCCCAGCCTCGTCGAGGACCAGCGTAAGAACGCCCCCGGCCAGATCGTCCCGCGCGCCGGAGGGCAGCATGTAGTAGGCCCATTTGCCCCGCTTCTCGTCCTGAATGAGGCCTGCATCCCTGAGGATTGCGAGGTGACGGCTCACGGTGGACTGGGACAGACCGACCGCTTCCACGATTTCGCACACGCACAGGGGGCCGGGCCCCAGCAGGTTGAGGATCCGCAGCCGGGTTCCGTCCGAGGCCGCCTTCATGACCCGTTCCAGGTTTTTCAGCATGCTGCCTCCTCACTCTATATCGTCATATCGCGATATGACGATATAACTATAATCGCCGCCGGCGATTTCGTCAAGGTCCACGGCCGGAGCCGATCTGGCGCCATTATTGGGTGGACGGTACGATCAGGAACGCTGGAGGGGAAGCGTTACGGTGAAGGTCGAGCCTCGCTCCGGTTGGTTGTTGGCGGCCCGGACGACTCCGCCGTGGGCCTCGACGATCCGCTGGACGATGGCCAGCCCCAGCCCGGTACCGCCCTTGCGCTCGCTCCTGAATGGTTCGAAGATCTTCGACAGGAGCGGCCGCGGGATGCCCGGTCCCCGGTCCGCGACCGTCGCAACGGCACGCCCGCCGCTGACGCGGAGTGCCACCTCGACCTTTTCCCCGGCCGGCATGAAGAACAAGGCGTTGGACAGCAGGTTCATGAAGACCTGGACGAGCCTCTCGAAGTCGCCGTCGACCACGACGGGCTCGCCATCGACCCGGACGACCGTGGAGAGGGAGGCCCCTGGATGGGACTGCTCCAGCCTGGCCAGGGACTCGGCGACCACCCGGCTCAGGTCGCAGGGGGCGAACCGCTCGGGCCGTATGGTCCCGCCCAGGCTGAGGAGGTCCTTCATGAGGGCCGTCAGGTGGTCCGACCTCTCCTTCATCTGCCGGAGCAGTTCCCGGCGCAGTTCCGGATCGTTGGCTCGCTTTTCCAGGGCCGCGCAGAGGCTGCTGATGGCGAAGAGGGGATTGCGGACTTCGTGCGCGACTCCGCCCGCGATCATGCCGATGGTTTCGAGCTGGCGCGACCGCTGGAGGCGCTCCTCGAGCTCCAGTTCCTGCGTCAGGTCGCGCACCGTGCAGACGAAACCGTTGACAGGGCCGTCACCCTGGGTGACTGGACTGATGGTCATGTGGGCCGTGTACTGGTTGCCGTCCTTGCGCTGGTTGGTGATCCGCCCGGACCACACGCGGCCCGAAAGGATCGTGTCCCAGAGTTCGGCGTAGAACCGAACGGGCATGGCTCCGCTCTTGAGGATTCTCGGGTTCCGTCCCACGAGTTCCCCCAGGGTGAACCCGGTCAGTCTCTCGAGCGCCGGGTTCGCGTAGACGATCGTGCCCTCGCGGTCCGTGAGCATGACGGCCTCGCCGGCCTGCTCGATGGCCGTCGCGAGCCTCTGCCTGTCTTCTTCCACCGCCTTGCGATCGGTGATGTCGATGAGCGTGCCTTCCAGAAGCCGCTCACCGGTTACCGGGTCTTCGAGCAGGGCGATGTTGGCGATGGCCCAGATAAGGCTCCCGTCGAGGCGTTTCAGCCGGAGCTCCAGGTTGGTGAGGTTCCCGTGTGCTTTAAGTCCCGTGACGAGGTCGGCGAAGTCGCGCATGTCGGCGAAGTGGCGCTCGGCGGAGACGTCCTGCATGGTTGCCGTAGAGTCAAAGCCCAGGATTGACGCGAACGCCTGGTTGCAGTCCAGGAGCCTCCCTTCCACGGTGGACCTGAAAACGCCGGCCAGGTTGCGCTGGAAGAGGCTTTTGTAGCGAGCTTCCGATTCGTGAAGAGCCCTCTGGGCCGCGTGCCGCTGGGTGATGTCCCGGGCCATTCCCCGTACGACCGGTTGGGTCACGCCCTCGGTCCGGAGGGTGTTGTTGTACTCCAGTACGCGCTCCTCCCCGGCACGCGTCCGGACGGTGAGCACCCCCTTGGCACCCCCCCGGCTAAGAAGCGCATCCCGGTAATCGGCAAGACCGCGCTCGCTTCCCCCGGGAAGGAATTCCAGGATGTTCCGGCCTACGAGGTCTTCGGCCTTCGAGTACCCGAGCAGGGAGAGGATGGCCCTGTTCACGCTGACCAGCGTCCCGTCGAGCAGGTGGGTCATGATCAGATCGCCGCTGTTTTCGACCAGGTCGCGGTACCGCTCCTCGCTCAGCTTCAGCGCCTCAACCGCCGCTTCCCTTTCCTGTCTGGCTCGAATGGCCTGGATCCCGAAGGCGAGGTCGTCCGCCAGTTCCGCGAGCAGGGCCGTCTCTTCCTCGTCGAAGGCGTCGGGTCCATCGGCGTACACGTTGAGCGCGCCGAGCGTGAGGTTTTTCACTTTGAGCGGGAGGGCGATGGACGAGGCGTACCCGCGCTTGAGCGCCTCCTCCCTCCAGGGGGCGAAGCGGGGGTCCGTGACCACGTGCCGGCAGGTCACCGCGCGGCCGGTGCGGATGGCCGTACCCGTGGGTCCACGGCCCCTCGGTTCGTCCGCCCACGTCACGTCGAGCGCGTCCAGGTACCCCTCCTCGAACCCGGCCTGGGCCACCGGACGGACGGAACGCCTCTCGTCGTGCTCCACGAAGCCGACCCAGGCCAGGCAGTATCCTCCCGTTTCGACCAGAATCCGGCATATGACCCCCATGAAGGCGGTCTCGTCCGTGGCGCGGACCAGGACTTGGTTGCAGGCGCTGAGCACGCTGTTGGCCCTGAGAGCCGTCAGAAGGCTGCTCCTCTCCTCTCGGAAGTCGCTGAGGACGCGGAGCCAGTGGTTAAGCCGCTCTTCGGACGCTTTCGCACCCGAGCCCTGACTCATCGCCAGGTAGTGGTGGTTCTGGTAGAGCCGGTCTCCGATGAGCACGTACGGGTGGGCGATCAGCACGTCGAGGAGCAGATCGGAGGGGAAGTGGCGCCGGTCGTATTGACAAAGGGCCAGGCACGGAATATGGGGGAGGTGCTGATTCAGCCGCGCTTCGTACTCCATGAGCCGCCCGCCGGCCGGGGCCTCCCGCAGCGCCCACGTCATTTCGCCCGTGACCCGAAGCGCCTTGAAGCCCTCGGCGAGGGCCCGGTCGGCCTCCCGTCGAAGCAGTTCGATCATGCGATCCGGATCGAAGCCGCCGCCCGCCAGATAGGTGTCGCCGGAACCGAGTTCGATTACCTGGTGCCTCCACCGATCCGAAGGCTCCTTCAGACCGGCTGCGTCGAGCATCTTGCCGACCCGGCCGCGCGTATCGCCGTCGGCTATGTATACGATCTTCTCGCCGCGTTGCAGCCCGTGCGCCATGTAGGAGCCGACGGCCAGGTCGCGCTCCTGATCCGTGCTGAAGATACAGCACGCATGCTGGCCCGGCCCCAGGTCGGACACCTCCACCAGCCGTCGCGGCAGGGTCATGGGGTTCCCTCCGTCCTCGAAAACAATCTAGCATCAATCCGTCCCGCTGGCCACGGGGCGAACCGTTCGGGGCGATCGGTCGAGGTCTTGAAAAAGGACGGGGGGATGAGGTGACCCGCCGTTCAGCGTGCGAGGGGAAGGCGCACCACGAAGACGGCTCCGAACGCGGGGGCGCCGTTCAACGCCTCGACCGTACCGCCGTGGGCCGTGACGATCTGCCTGACTATGGTCAGCCCGAGGCCGGTACCGCCTTTTCTCCGCGACTGGAAGGGTTCGAACAGCCTGTCCAGCATGTCTTCAGGGATGCCGGGGCCGCGGTCCGCCAGCTCCAGGGCGGCCCAGTCCCCGTCCCGGCCAAGCCGGATGGACACGCTGGCCTCGGGGGGAGAAAAGGCGAAGGCGTTGTCCAGGAGGTTGACGAAAACCTGGGTAAGTTTGTCGGGCGCACCCTTGACGTAGAGGTCCTCCCGCGGTGGTTCCGCGTCGCACCGCGCGGCCGCGCCGGGCCTCGTGTCCTCCAGCAGTTCCAGCGCCTGCTGCAGCACGTTCTGCAGGAGACATTCCCTGAAGTCCTCCGGGTGCACGGGACGGCCCAGCGTCAGGAGGTCGTTCATGAGTTCGGTCAGGCGGCGGCTCTGATCCTTGAGATGAACGATGAACTCGTCGATGTCCTCGCCGGGCCCCAGCTTCTTTTCCAGGGCGGCGACGATGGTCGATATGGCGAACAGCGGGTTGCGCACATCGTGCGCGGCGCCGGTGGTGAGCCTGCCGATGGTCTCCAGATTCCTGGCCTGCTGGAGTCGTTTTTCCATCTCAACTTCGCGCGTGACGTCCCGCTGGGCGGAGACGAAGGCCGTGACCCCACCCGTGGCGTCGCGTACGGGTGAGATGACCAGGTGGGCCGTGTAGAATGTGCCGTCCTTGCGCTTGTTGACGATCTGGTTTGTCCACACGTCGCCGGCCAGGATGGTCTTCCACAGGTCCTCGTAGAACCCGGCATCGTGGAGGCCGCTCTTGAGGACCCTGGGGTTCTGGCCGAGGAGCTCGGACCGGTCGTATCCGGTGAGTTCGGCCATGGCCCGGTTGGCGTAGAGGATGGTGCCCGACGTGGAGGTGACGACGACGCCCTCCTGGGCCTGTTCGATGGCCGTGAACAGGAAATCCCGCTCCTGTTCGGCCTCCCTGGCCTCCGTGACGTCGATCGAAAAGGCGATCACTCCCAGAATGTCTCCGCCGGGCCCACGGTAGGGGATCTTGTCCGTGCGCACCCACCGCAGGTCGCCCCGGGCGGTGCGCGCCTGTTCGATGATACCCAGACTGGGACGTCCCGATTCGATGACCTCGAGATCGTCACGGAAGTACTTTTCGGCGAAATCGGGGAAAATGTCCTCCGCGCTGTGATCTTCGATCTGTTCGGGGGGGAGCCCCATGAAGTCCGCCACCGCCCTGTTGACCCTGATGAAGCGGTTATGCCGGTCCTTGTACCAGATCATCGCCGGTATGCTGTCGAAGATGGTCTGCTGTTCGAGGCTGAGTTCCTTGAGCTTTTCTTCGGCCAGCTTCCGCTCCGTGATGTCGAAGAGCGTCCCTTCGAGAATCTCTTCGCCCGTGTGCTCGTCTTTCATGAGGGAGACGTTTTCCAGCATCCACATGGGCGAACCGTCCCTGCGCTTCCCCTTGCTCTCTAGGTTCGTAAGAGACCCTTCACGGTGGAGTCGGGCGAGAAACGCCTCTCGTTCGCCGGGGGCGGCGTAGAAGCCCTCGGCCGTCTGCCGCCTGGCTTCATCGGAGGAGTCGAAGCCGAACATGCGCGCGAAGGCCTCGTTGCACTCCAGCAGCCGGCCGTCCGTGGTGGACCGGTACACACCCGCTAGGTTGCGCTGGAAGAGGAGTCGGTAACGGCGTTCGGATTGGGCCAGCGCCTGCTCCGCCCGGCTCTGCTCGGTGACGTCGGCCAGGATGCAGTGCGTCTGCTTGAATGTGCCGTCGGGGTGGCATCCGATGCGTCCGTCCAGGCTGACTCGGACGATCGCGCCGTCCTTTCTGCGGATATCGAACTTCGCGCCGTGCGCCTCACCTTCCTTCTTGAGGCGGAGAAAGCGCTGACCGTATACCCGCCTGGCCTCCGGGGTCAGGATGTCGCCGAAGGGCCTGCCCACGATCTCGTCGGCGGTGTACCCGGTCAAGTCGCACCAGGCCTTGTTCACTTCGACGAAGTGGCCCGATTCGTCCAGGGACTGGTAGCTGAGCGGTGCTTCCTGAAAGAGCGTGCGGAACCGCTCTTCACTCTCCCGGAGTTCCTGTTCGACGCGGGTCTGCCGGCTCACGTCCTGGATGAACCCTTCCAGGGCGAGGAGGTCGCCGGCATCGTCCCGTACCCCGCACCCCCGCTCCCATACGGTCTTCTCGCGACCGTCCCTGGACCGGATCCGGTAGGACACCTCGAAGGGACGCGCGTCGCGCAGGGCCGCCTGAACCTCCGCCCAGACGCGCTCCCTGTCGTTCTCGTGGATCAGTTCGTTGAAAGTGGTGACGGATCCGAAGGTCAGCTCTTCCGCGGTGAAGCCGGTGAGGTCCCGGCACCCTTCGCTGACGAACTCCATGGTCCAGTCCCGGTCGTTCGCGCAGCGGTAAGCCATGCCCGGAATGTTGCCCATGAGCGTGAGGAGCCTTCGCCGGCTGTCGTCTGCTTTGCCGCGTTCCCTGCGGTCTTTTCCCTTGGGAGGATGAGGCGTGTCGTTCATGGCGAATCAACCCCGGTGATCGGATTCTCTTGAGGGGCGTTCATGCGGCTCCGAGATCATATTGGATGTATTACGGGCCCTCCAGCATGGGCTCGACGGCCTCGAAAGCAGTAAGACGATCTGGTTACGCCGGGCACTAAATACGAATACCCTGACAGGCTAGCATAGATCGGCGCTGAAACGAAGGGCGGCACCGGAAGTGGTCCGCGCCGTTTCACAACGCCTGCGGGGCGGCGGTTTCGTTCAGAGACGGTGCGCGTACTGGACTGAGACGCGAGGCAGGGCTGGTCCTGTGTGCGGACAAGCCCTTAATGTTATGCTTAGGACCATACGCAACCGGCCGGCCGGCGCGTGGAACGGATCGGCTGATGGAAGGTAGGTATGAAGATCTACACGAAGACGGGCGACGGCGGAGAAACGGGGCTTTTCGGAGGCGAGCGGGTCTCGAAGGCCGCCGTCCGTGTGGAGGCCTACGGTACCGTCGACGAACTCAACGCCCACATCGGCTGGGCGCTGACCCAGGTGCGAGACCTTCCCCGGGATGTCCTCGAGGGGGTAATTGCCATACAGTCGGATCTGCTCACGGTCGGCGCTGACCTGGCTACGCCGCAGCAGGCTCCCGATGCGGTCAAAGGCAGGACGGTGGGCTTGGGCCCGGAGCCCGTGCCGCGCCTGGAAGCCCTCATCGACAGGCTCGACGGTGAGGTTTCGCCCCTGACGCACTTCATCCTGCCCGGGGGCACGGCGGGCGCCGCCGCTCTGCAGGTGTGCCGCACCGTGTGCAGAAGGGCCGAACGGGCCGTCGTGCGGCTCGCAGAGAACCAGGTGGTCAACGAGGGCATCGTGGTCTACCTCAACAGGCTGTCGGACTGCCTCTTCGTCCTCTCCCGGTGGGTCAACGCCCGGGAAGGCGGCGAGGAGCGGGTCTGGGAACCCCGCCGGCGTCGCGGATGACTCGCCCGGTCCCGCCCTGACGACTACGGGAGCGTAAGCCATGTCCCCGCTGCTGGCATTGACCTACTCATTCCTGTTCGGATTGCTTCACGGCATCCTTCCCGACGAACACACGTGGCCCATCACCTTCAGCTACGCCATAGGCGGCGCGAGCGGAAGGGAAGGGATGAGGGCCGGGCTCTACTTCTCGGCGGCCTTCACGGCGCAGCGCATGCTCGTGTCGGAACTCTCGTACCTGGCCCTGGCCCCGTTCCTCATGAAGCCGGTGGTCAACGGCATCGTCTTCATCGTCGTGGGCGTGGTCATGACGGCGGCCGGCGCCGTCGTGGTGAAGCGGAACCGGTATCCCCACCTCCACTTCCTCGGCCACCACCACGAGGCGGGCAGGGGGCTGGAGGCGAGCGGGCACTTCCTGGGGCACCACCACGAGCAGGAGGACGTGGCGGCTGGGGCCCCGCCCGTCCGGTGGACGCTGATCCACGGATTCATCGCCGGATTCGGCTTCGGGGGGTTCTCGATCTTCATCAACACGGTGGCCGCCCCGGCCATGAGATCGCCCCTGTTGGGCTTCCTGCCGGGCCTGCTCTTCGGAGTGGGCACCATGATCACGCTCGCAGTCGTGGGGGCGGTCTTCGGCGCGTCGCTCAAGTGGACGCGCGCGCTCACCGAGGTGGAGATCAAGCGCATCGGCGCCCAGACGGGGGGACGGACCCTCTTCTTCGGGGGCATGCTCTTCGCGGCGGCCGGCGTGTTCACGCTGATGGGCCTGGACAGGCACCTCCCGGTCGATACGGGCTACGTCCTCATCGGCCTGTTCATGGTCGTCGTCGCGGTGCCCGCCTTCGTCTACTCGCTCAAGGAAGTCCTGGCGGCGCGCAGGCGCGCCGGCGAACCGTCCGCGAAATAGGGGGCGGAAGGACGGGCCGGCCTTGCTTTTAGCCCGGCGGGGAACAATTGTTATGCAGCGATAGTTGATACATCCCGCCGGCGAGGTATCCCAGGAGGCTCCGAATGGGCAAGAACACGATTCCTCTCGGTCGTATCCTAGGAATCCCCATAGGGCTGGATTACACGTGGTTCCTGGTGTTCGCCCTGATCACGTGGTCCCTGGCGGTGAGCTACTACCCGTCGGGATTCGGCCACTGGCCCACGGCGCTCTACTGGCTCATGGGCGCAGTGACGGCGGTGATGCTGTTCGTCAGCGTGCTCCTGCACGAACTCGGCCATTCGGTGATCGCCCTCCGGTACAAGATACCCGTACGAAGCATCACGCTCTTCATCTTCGGCGGAGTGGCCCAGATCGGGGCGGAGCCGCCGAGCGCCATGGCGGAGTTCTGGATCGCCCTGGCGGGCCCCGTCGTCAGCCTGCTCCTGGCCGTCTTCTTCGGGATCCTCGAATCGCTCTTCGTAGACGTCGCTCCCCTGCTGGCGCTCTTCAAGTACCTCGCCCTGTTAAACGCCATGCTCTTTCTCTTCAACCTCATCCCCGGGTTCCCCCTGGACGGGGGGCGCATCTTCCGCGCCGTGGTCTGGGGGATCACCCGGAACCTGCGCAGGGCGACGCTGGTGGCGGGCAACGTGGGGCGCTTCATCGCCCTGGCATTCATCCTGTTCGGCGTGTGGGAGGTGCTGACGGGACACCTGCTCAACGGGCTCTGGATCGCCTTCATCGGCTGGTTCCTCGAGAGCGCGGCGGCGTCGCAGGTCCGCCAGCAGGGCGTGCAGGACCTCCTGTCCGGCAGGAGGGTCTCCGAGGCCATGAACCGCAACTACACGGCCATCCCTGCGGGCCTGACGCTGGAACAACTCGTGGACCAGCACATCCTGGGGGGCGGCCGCCGGTGCTTCGTGGTGCAGAGCGGCGACAGGGTGGCCGGGCTCCTCACCCTCCACCACATCAAGGAGATCCCCAGAGACTCGTGGAGCACCACGTCGGCGGGTGAGGCCATGACGCCCCTGAGCGATATCAAGCTCGTGTCGCCCGACACCGAACTCTGGGCCGCCATCGAGGAAATGCAGCGAGACGGCGTGAACCAGCTCCCGGTAATGGCCGACGGGCGGATGGAGGGCATGCTGAGCCGCGACGACGCCCTGAGCTTCCTCCAGACCCTCCGCGAACTCAACGCCTGACCACGTTCCAAATCGGTTTCGCTATCGCTGTCAGCATCGGTATCGGTATCGAAATCGCCGTCGAAGTCGAAATCGAGTCGCCGCCCCGGATCCCGATAATTGAATGACAGTCCGGCATATCACTGCCTTTGACGACCACCCGCGAGAGCGCCGGCCGCCGCAGGCGGTGGGACCTGGCGAGGGTACACGGTTGCCGGGGACAGGCGCCCTGAGGCACAATAAATTCTCATGAAAACTCGAGAGCGGCTCGTCCAGCTGTTTTTCAAGTGGCTTCTCAAGGTCTTCTTCAAGAGAATCCGTGTGATCGGTCCGGGTGTCATCCCGGGTGAAGGCCCGCTCCTGCTCACCGCCAACCATGTCAACTCCCTCCTGGACCCCCTGATCCTGCTCGCCGTATCCCCCCGGCCCGTTCGCTTCCTGGCGAAGGCTCCCCTGTTCAGGCAGCCGGTCATCGCGCCGTTCCTACGGATGCTGCGGGCGCTGCCCGTGGAGCGGCGCCAGGACGCGGGCAGCGACATGGCCCGGAACGAGGCGCTCTTCCAGGCCTGCGGAGAAGGCCTCTCGAGAGACGAGGCCTTCGCGCTCTTTCCGGAAGGCATCAGCCACAACGAGCCGTCGCTCCAGCCCGTCAAGACGGGCGCAGCCCGCATCCTGAAGCGGGCCCTGGCGCTGGGGGCGCACCCGCCGGCGCTCGTGCCGGCGGGTCTCATCTATTCGGCCAAAACCATATTCCGCAGCGACGTCACCGTGAACGTGGGGACGGCCGTCACCTACGCCGACCTGCCTCTCGGCGGAGACGAAGACCACGAGGCCGTCAGGGAGCTCACGGACCGGATCGAGACGGGCCTGCGGTCGCTCACGCTCAACGCCGAACGGTGGGAAGACCTCCGGTTCGTGGCCGGACTCAGGGGCATGGCCCTGCAGCAGCTCGACATGACGTCCGATGACCTCCCCGAGGCGGAGGCCGAGCGGCGGATGCTTGACAAGTACTACGAGGCGCGGCGCGAAAGGCCCGAGGAGCTCCGGGAACTCGTCCGGCGAGCGCGAAACTACTCGAGGGTCCTGAACGTGCTCCAGCTGAGCGACGACGACGTGGCCCGGGAGATTCACTTCCGCCCGGCGTTGGCTTACACGTGGAAGCGCCTGGCGGCCATGGTCGCGGGGTACCCGATCGCCCTGTACGGGTGGGTCTTCAACATCCTGCCATACGCCATGACGGCCCCCCTTGCCACGCTGTTCGCGTCCAAGGAGGACCTCGTGGCCCTCTACAAGCTCTGCATCGGCATGGGGCTGTTCCTCACCTTCTACTCGGCGGCCGGGTTCTTGCTGTGGCATCTGATCGGCGCGCCGGGGCTCGCGCTCGTGGCGCTGGCCGTCCCGTCCGGCCTGTTCGCCCTTGTCTATTTCGAGATGAGGGACGAGTTCCTTCGGACGGTGCGCGCGGTGTTGACGCTCGGTACGCGGCGAAGGACGGTGCGGCGTCTGCGGGCGCTTCGTGCGGATGTCGTGACGGCACTTGAGCCTTTCGTTGACATGTACAGGTGAGCCGGGCGGCGCGGGGCCGACCATGAAGATGGCCGCAGGGGAAGCGCCGCCATAGATTGATTGGCAGAGATGTCCGCGCGGTCCGAGCCGGGGCACGGTCCGTAACGGGAGCCGGTTCGCAAGAGGGGAGGGGAGGCATGGACTACACCCTGAATCTGACCGAGGTGATCGTCGCGCTGTCGGACGCGCTCGACCTGGTCGGCGTGGACGTCGTCCAGCACGGGAAGAGGGTCGCTTACATGACCCGGGAGTTCGGCCTCGCGCTCGGCTGGCCGAAGGCCGTGATGGGCGACCTCTTTCTGGCGTCGATACTCCACGACTGCGGCGTGTCCTCGACGGAAGCGCACCGGCATCTGACGGACCGGTTCGACTCGGAGAACCCTCAGCTCCACTGTGATCGGGGGGCGGATCTGCTCTCCGAGTTCGGCCCCTTTGAGGCCATGGCCGACATCGTCAGGTGCCATCACACGCGATGGGACCACTATCCGGCCGACGGTACATCGGGGGAGCGCCTGGCGAGCAATGCCGTGTTTCTGGCGGACAGGGTGGACGCGCTGTCCAAAGGACTGAGTCCTGAAGAACTGCTCATGAAGCGGGGCGAGGTGATCGACGTGGTCCGCCGGCACGAGGGGACCTTGTTCGCGCCCGCGCTCGTAGGGGCATTCCGGAGGGTCGCCCGCCGCGAGGCGTTCTGGCTGATGCTCGAGCCGCACCACCTGGAGCGTTATCTGGCCCAGATGACGTCCGGCTGCTGCATCGTCCCCATATCGATCGAACAGCTCAGAAAGCTCGCCGACGTCTTCTCGAGGATCGTGGACGACAAGAGCGCCTTCACCGAGTCCCATTCCCGGGGCGTCGCCCGCCTGGCCAGGGCCCTGGGCGAATGGTCGGGGCTGCCCGGCGACACCTGCACTCTGCTCGAGATCGCCGGCCTGCTCCACGACATAGGCAAGCTCAGGGTGCCCGACCGCATCCTGAGCAAGCCGTCCAGGCTCGACCGGCGGGAGATGGCGTCGATGATGCGCCACCCCTTCGAGACCTACCAGATCCTGAGCAAGATAGGCGGTCTGGGGGAGGTGGCCGAGTGGGCGGCCTACCACCACGAGAGCCTGTCGGGGGAGGGCTATCCCTTCAGGAAGCCCGCGAGCAAGGTGCCCCTGCAGGCTCGCATCGTCGCGGTGGCGGACGTCTTTCAGGCGCTCGCGCAGACACGCCCGTACCGCCGGCCCATGGAGCCGGGGCGGGTCCTGGCGATCATCGGCGAGATGGTCGAAAGAGAGCAGCTCGATCCGGAGGTTGTGGGGCTCGTGCACGCCCACGTCCCCGAATGCTGGGAGGCCGCGACCGGGAGGCCCATGGCGACCGCCTGACGAGAAGTCGCCCCATCCGAAACGTCGATCTTCAGGTCGAGGCACTCACGGCGCCGGAGGTCAGCCGCTTCAGTTGAAGCCGCACTGTTTGGCGCGTTCCGCCGCGAAGTACTTCTGGTCCTTCTCGTAGCAGCAGTACTTGTATTTTTTACCGCTTCCGCACCAGCAGCGCTCGTTCCTGCCGAGGTTCTTCGGCGGCGTCTTCTTTTCGGGAATCAGGCGTGACAGAAATTTGAGCAAGGGTGCCTCCTCTAAAATCCGGACGCACACTCTAACACGAATGCCGGTTCATAATGAAGAATGCCGATGTGGCGCAGCGTCCCTGCCGATCGGTCCCCGTCTCTGGAGGAAGGTGTTTACCGAACGCCCGGCGAGATGAAGAAGAGGATGAGAAGTTCGACGACGCTGAGGACGAACAGGCCCGCCGCCCGCCCGACCTTCTTGCGTTCGGCCAGGCCCCTGACGAGCTTGTACCCGAAGAAGACGGCGATGGCCAGGGTCGCGGCCACCGCGATCGGCAGGCCGGCCGAAACGTTGGAAAAGAGGAGCACGGAGCCCATGATGACCAGTGCGCCGAGGACGCCCCCCGAAATGAGGGATGGCTTGCTCCTGGCGGCGAGGTAGCCGATCAGCCCCCCGAGGGCGATGATTATTCCGAACACCAGCGTAGCGACGGCTCTGATATCCATGATCTGATCACTCCCTTGGACCTCTGTCGACGGTCCATCAACACTTAGTTCGAACGTGGGCGGCCTCGACGGTATTCCGCCCGTGGGGCGGGGATGACACCTGACGGGGACACTTCCCGCCCGCCGATCCTTCGGAACACCGAGCGGCGTTACCAAAGACCGCCGTGGGGCTGAAAAGCTTGTCCATAGGTGTTCAGAGACGGGCGCATTTTCCACGTCTTCTGTGGAAAAACGTGTGGATAACCATGTGGAGGAATCGAGAAATGCCAGCAATGAGCGAAGTTAGCGAAGGTTGCACAGAATTTCAGCGCATACCGAAAGTAGCTATATAAATAAAGATAGAAAATCAGACTGCCTTCTGGGGCAATGCAGTTCTTCTGGGCCTCTCCGCTCCGTCCGGGCGTTCGGACCCGGCCTGTGCAAAATCCCCCTGTGCTCCGTCCGACGGCGTACGGAATATGTTACGCCGTCCGGCCGGTACAACCGGCACCATCCGTGCACCGGATTTTGCAGGTGATGTTTGATGGCTCCCCGTCACCACGGCGGCCTGCCCGGGTGTGATCCGCCGCTCCTCTGCGGATCGTGGCTCTTGGAAAAGGCAACCCCACCTTACGGTTCCTGAACGTCCTCCCCAATGGCCTGCGCCCGAGCACTCCTGCCATGGCCGGGGAGCCATGCCGTGTGTCCAAGATAACGCAATTTCACGGGCAAGTCTTCCAGCTCAGGCTGCAAAAAGTCACTTTGCGGAGAATGGCGCAGGTCAACCCAGACGCCCGCGGCGAGATACTGCGGGTCGGCGTGCCCGGAGGCCTCAACCGCCGCCGGGGGATCCCCCGCGGCCGGCACTCTTCAGCGCCGCCCGGGCCGCTGCCTGCTCGGCGGCTTTGCGCGAAGGGCCGGTGCCTTCGCCCGCAAGGTCGTCGTCCAGGTAGACGGCGGACCGGAAGACGCCCTCGCCGGCCTCGGTCCTGTAGCGTGGGAGCGAACGCCCGAGCGCCTGCCGCCGTTCCTGCAGGTTGGTCTTCGCGTCCTCCTGGAGAACCTCGAGCCCCCTCTTCCGGATGGGGTCCGACCAGAGCTTCAGCGCCAGCTTCCGGCTGGTCCTCAGCCCGCCGTCCAGGTACAGCGCGGCGAAAAGCCCTTCGAGCACGCTGGCCAGGATGCGCTCCTTCCTGTCGCCCCGGTCCCTGGCTTCACCCGCACCCAGGCGTACGAGGGCGCCGAGGTCCAGTTCGCGTGCCGACTCGGCCAGGGCGGGCTGACTGGCCCAGTAGGCCCGAAGGCGCGTCAGGACGCCCTCGTCTTCGTGGGGGAAACGGTCGAAGAGGATTTCGGCGAGGAAAAAGTTGACGAGCGAGTCACCGAGGAATTCCAGCCTCTCGTAGGATGTGATGCGGGGCATGCCGTCCTCGATGGCCGCCGACGGGTGGGTCAGGGCCTGCCGGAGGAGCGACCGGTCCTTGAAGAAGTGGCCGGCCCGCGCCTGGAGGTTGTCCAGGGCGGACGCCTCCCCGGCCGGCGAATGTCTCTGTCGCGTGTGGCTCATGGATGCCTCCAGGCGCGATAAGTTGAGGACGGCCGGGGCCGCTAGGGTTCGAGTTCGGCCGCCGCCTCGACCACCGTGGCCTTTTGGATGGGCCGTTCTTCCTTCCCGAACCCCGTGAGCAGGGCGTTGGTGCACAGGTTGTTGATGAGGCGCGGAATGCCGCGGGTATGGTGGTAGACGGCTTCTATGGCCTCGGGTGAGAAGACGTCGCCGTCCGAGCCCGCCACCTCGAGCCGGTAGTGGATGTACGCCGCGGTCTGGTCTTCGTCGAGGGCCGAGAGGTGGTACCACATGCCGACGCGCTGCCGGAGGGCCGCGTAGGCGGGGTGCTTGAGCCGCCGCCTGAGTTCGGGCTGGCCGATGAGCAGGATGGCCAGCAGGTTCTCGGTGTCCAGCTGGAAGTTGGAGAGGAGCCTCAGCTCGTCGAAGGTCGGCTTGCCGGGAATTAGCTGGGCCTCGTCGATGATCAGGACCACGCCGCTGCCGGCCTCGTGAAGTTCGAGGAGCCGGTCGCTGATGGACTCCAGGAGGTCGGAGCGGTAGTAGCGCGGCTCCAGCTCGAGGTGCATGGCCAGCTGGCGGAGGAACTGGGTGGGGGTGAAGCGGGGGTTCACGAACAGGACGATCCGATCGCGGTCGTTGCGGTCCATGAGGGCCCGCGAAAGCGTGGTTTTGCCCGAGCCGATCTCGCCCGTCAGGACAGCGATCTCCCGCTCCTCGACGGCGTAGTCCAGCCTGGCCAGAGCCTCGTCGTACTGGGGCGCCAGGTAGAGGAAGCGCGGGTCGGGCGTCTTGCTGAAGGGACGTTCGGTGAATCCGTAAAAGGCCTTGTACATGGCGCCTCTGCTCCCCGGTCAGTCCCGCGGCCGGTCAGGGTGCAGCCGGCCCCCCGCAATCCGTCAGCGGGCCGCCTGCGTCCGGCCCCCGTCCAGGCCCGAAAAGAGGCTGGCCGTGTCGATCACCAGGATGACCTGGTTCTCTCCGATCTCGGTGGCGCCCGCCACGCCGGGCAGGTGGCCGAAGGTCTGGCCGAGCGGGTGGACCACCGTCTCCTGTTCGCCGAGCAGGTCGTCCACGACGATGCCCGCCGCCTTTTCACCCCTTCGCGCGACCACAACGTAGACGCGATCCTGGACCGTCACCCGCTTCCTCTTGCCCTTCGTCAAACCGAAGCGCTCCTCCAGCCTGAGCAGGGGCAGGGTCGTGCCCCGCAGGTTGAAGACCTCACGCTGGTCGACGAGCTGGATGTCGTCCGGGGTCGCCCGGAAGGTCTCCATGACGGACGAGATGGGGACGGCGAACACCTGGTCGGCGCACGCCACGATGAGGGACTGGATGATGGCGAGTGTGATGGGGACCGTGATCTGGAAGGTCGTACCCTTGCCGGGCTCGGACCAGACCGAGATGCTGCCCTTCATCTGCTGTATGGCGATCTTGACGGCGTCCAGGCCCACGCCCCGCCCGGAGACCTCGGTCACCTCCCGGGCCGAAGAGAACCCCGGCTGGAAGATGATGTCGAGGATGTCCTCGCGGGTCAGCTTGTCCTTCTTGCCGATCAGCCCCTGACGGGCCGCCGCCTCGCGGATCTGGTCCTCCTGCAGGCCGCGCCCGTCGTCGGTCACCTCGATGACGATGGAGTTCCCTTTCTGGTAGGCCGTGACGACGAGCAGGCCTTCCTCCGCCTTGCCGCCTTTCAAGCGTTCGGCGGGGGGCTCCAGGCCGTGGTCGATGGCGTTGCGGATGATGTGGATCAGGGGCGTGACCAGCTGGTCCATCATCATCTTGTCGAGCTCCGTCTCCCCGCCGTAGAGCTGTACCGAGACCTTCTTGTTCGCGTTCCGGGCGAGCCGCCGCGCGGTGCGGTTGAGGCGGGCGAATATCTGGGAGATGGGGACGAGCCGGATGTCGATGATGGATCGCTGAAGGTCCCCGAGCTTCCGGTTCATGAGGCGGACCTGCTTCATCATGTCCGCCCCGATGTCCCGCCGCTCCTCCGCGGACTGGATCCGCCCCGCCAGCTGCTCGAAGGCCGACTTGACCAGGTTGAGCTCGCCCACGATGCCCATGACGGCGTCCAGCTTTTCGATGTCCACCCGGACCGTGTTGGAGATGCCGCGGAAGTCTTCGAACTCCGTATCCTGGGGTTCCGGCTCCGCGGGCTCCACCTCCGTCCGGTCGGCCTCGGTGGCCTTTTCGGCCTCCGCCTTGCGGGGCCGGAGGTCGGTGACGTCCCCCGACGCTTCGCTGACCTGGGCCTTAACCTGCTCCATGCTCATGTTGGTCCCGAACAGGAGGCGGAAGTGGATGCCATCGGACTGGTCGGCGTTGACCACGGGCAGCGTGGATATGACTTCGCCCAGCTCGGCCAGACGCTCGGTCAGCGCCCTGAGGCGCGTGTCGAAATCGGAGAAGTCGAAGCCCACCTGGATGGAGTAGATTCGGTTGTCCTCGGCCAGGTTCTCCGTCAGCCGGTGCTCCTCGTACTCGGTCAGGGACTTGAGCGTTCCCTCGTCCAGCATGAGGCCGCCGAAGGCGACCCCGGCCGGGGCCTCCGGCGCCGCGGGCGCGTCGCCCGAAATCCGGGCCAGAAGGGCCGTGATGTCCGTGTCCTCCCTGTCCTCCCTGGCCTCGGCGACGAGATTCCTGAGGGTGCCCCTGCTTTCGGACATGAGCCCGAAGAGGTCCTTCGAGACCTTCGCCTTGCCGAGCCGCACCTTGTCCAGCAGGCCCTCAAGGTCGTGGCTGAGGGTCGTGATCCGCTCGAGGTTGAACATGGAGGCGAGGCCCTTGAGCGAGTGCATCTCACGGAAGATCTTGTTGATGCGGTCGGCCCTGACCTTGCCCTGGGTCTCGAACTGCTCCTGGGCCGATTCGAGGTCCTCGGCGAGGTTTTCCAGGATGTCCTCGGCCTCTACGACGAAGTCCTTGAGGGCCTTGGCGCGGCTCTTGTCCATGAACAGGCCTCGTCAGGGGAGATGCTGCTGAACCAGGTCGACCAGCTCTCCCTCGGTGAAGGGTTTGGTCAGGTACCCGTTGGCCCCGATCGCGAGGCCGCGGCGCCGGTCCTCATCGCCCGCTTCGGTGGAGATGATCAGGATGGGGACCTCCTTGTAGATGGGGTGCTGCCTGAGGAAGGCGATGAGTTCCAGGCCGTTGATATCCGGCATGTTGATGTCGGTCAGTATGAGTTTGAAGTCGTATTCGGGGATGAGCTTGAGTGCGGCGAAGCCGTTGTCCGCCTCGTAGACGTCCACGCTGAGATGCTGGTCCAGGGCCGTGGTGATGAGACTGCGCATCGCGTTGTTGTCTTCGACCACAAGGACCTTGATTTTCATCGGCCTCCCCGCGCTTTCAATTATGTGGGGCCCGGCGGAGACCTGTCAATGGCCCCGGACGTTCGGGCACCCCCCGCCGTTCGTCCCCGGTCGAAAGGGCGCCGAGCGTTCGAACCGGCGGGGGACGCGGCGCTCAGTCCGCGAACTCCGCCTTGACGCGGTTGGGTATGAGGCCCTTCTCGTAGGCCTCGCCCAGGAGCCTGTCCACCGCGGCACGTCCCTTCTCCCCGTAGCCGCGGGTCCAGTCGTTCACGTACATGCCCACGAAGGTGTCGGCGTCGTCGACGGACAGGCCCCGTCCGAAGGCCAGCGCGTAATCCAGCGCCTCCTTGCGGTGCGCCAGGGAGAACTCGATGCTCTCCAGGAGCTTCCGGCTGGTCCTGGCCGTGAGTTCGGGCCCGAGGTCCTTGCGGATGGCGTTGCCGCCCAGGGGCAGCGGGAGGTTCGTCCGCTCCTTCCACCACACGCCCAGGTCCACGACCAGGTGCAGTCCGTCCCGGCCGAAGGTCAGCTGCCCCTCGTGGATGATGAGTCCCGCAGGGACCTCGCCGGCTTTGACGGCCGGGATGATGGCGTCGAAGTCCATCTGCACGGGCTCGAAGTCCTTCTCGAGGAGCTGGAGCGTGAGGAAAGCGGTGGTCATCCGCCCCGGGACGGCGATCTTCTTGCCCTTGATGCCGTCGAGCGTCATGGGTTCGCGGGCCACCACCATGGGGCCGTAGCCGTCGCCGAAGGATGCGCCGTGGGGCAGCAGGAGGTACTTGTCGGTGAGGTAGGCGTATGCGTGAAAGGAGATGGCGGTGACGTCCAGCTCGCCCTTCAGGGCCCTCTCGTTGAGGCTCTGGATGTCCTGCAGCTCGTGCTCGAAGGTGATGCCCTCGGTATCGATCAGGCCCTTGGCCAGGGCGTAGAACATGAATGCGTCGTCGGAGTCCGGGCTGTGCGCTAACCGGATGACCTGGCTCATGGTGTTCCTCCTTCAAAAGGAAGAGGATAGCAGGCGGAGCGGGCGAACTCAAGATTGAGGAGGGGCGGCCTCAGGCGGAGTCGTCCCCGTTGGCGCCGCCGTCCGCGAAGAGGGAGGACCGCCGCTCGAGCGCCTCCCAGAGCGCCATGTCCTCGTCGTATGCGGGGGACGCCGTCCCCGGCGATACGGCCTCCACGAGCTCGCGGGAGGGCACGTTGCCCGACGGGCGCCGGAAGAGGCCCTTCACCGCGCCGATGGCCACGGCGCGTCCGTCCACCTCGAAGGTTTGCCGGATGAACACCCACTTCTCGTCCCAGGCCACGACCCGCGTGCGCATGGTGAAGGCCCGGAACGGCCTGAGTCCTCGCCGGAAGCGGATGAACTCGGACCCGACCATGGGGCGCCACTTGAGCTTGAACAGACTGCCCAGAAGCCCCATTCGGATGATCAGGTCCAGGCGGCCCAGGTCCATCAGGGCGAGGTAGCGTCCGTTGTTCATGTGGAGGTTGACGTCGACGTCGCCCGGCCACACGCGGAAGGACACGGCCGACTCGTCGAGCACGCCGATCTTTGACCTGAACAGGGACTTGAAGAACACGAGGATCAGACGGACGTACAGGTTCAAGGCCGGTTCCCCCTGGGCGCCCGTCGCCCCGCGATCGCTGTTCCGCGCGGACTCGGCGGGCTCTCCCGCCTTCAGCGTAGCAGTCCCTGGAAGGGAGGGCAAACGGTCGTCAGCCGCGCACGAGCATCACGCCCAGCACCACCACGGCGAGGGCCAGTATGAGGTTGATCCGAGCCAGCCAGGACGCCGTGCGGCGGTAGCTCTTCGCGCGCGCCGAGCCCGGCTCGGCCTCCAGCGCCGCCGTGGCCTTCGGCCCGACGTAGAAGTCGTGGAAGGCGCTGACGACGAGGATGAGCACGACCAGCACCAGCTTGTGCGCCAGCAGGAGGCCGAAGGGGCTCCCCCACTGGACGCGCGACAGGGCGCTGTGCCACGTGAAGCCGTGGAAGTGCAGGTTGATCAGCCCCGTCACCACCAGGATCCCGAGGCAGATCCAGGAGATCGCCCTGAACCGCTCACCCGAGGCGCGCACCAGGGCCGCGGCCCGGTCCGAGTATTCCTTCCTGCGGGTGAGTGGGATGAGCACCAGCGAAAAGAAGACCATGCCGCCGATCCAGACCATGCCGGCCAGGATGTGCAGCGTAACCGACGCGATATAGAGCATTGAGTCCATCCTCCCCGTCGACGGTCCGCCGCCGAAATCGGCGGTGGACCATAGAGGACAACGCCCGTCGGGTCCGTTCCATGCCCGCTCTGTTGTGATCGCCGTCTTGACACCGCTTCCCCGTGGCTCATAGAGTGCCATCTTGCGGGCGCGCAAAGCAACCGCGCCGCAGCTCTCCCAGCGAGGAACCCATGGCGGACCGGCCCCCCCTTGAAACCCACTGGACGCTCGATCCGGGCGTCACTTACCTCAACCACGGGTCCTTCGGCGCCTGCCCCCGATGCGTCCTCGAGCGCCAGCAGGCGTTCAGGGACCGGCTGGAACGCGAGCCCATCCGCTTTCTCGTGCGGGAGCTCGGCGACCTGTGGGACGGTGCGCGCTCGGACCTCGCGGCCTTCGCCGGCTGCGACGCCGACGACCTCGTCTTCGTGCCCAACGCCACCACGGGCGTCAACACGGTCCTGAGGTCCCTGCGCCTCGAGCCGGGCGACGAGCTGATCGTGACCGACCAGGAGTACAACGCGTGTCGGAACGCCCTGAACTTCGTCGCCGAACGGAGCGGCGCCAAGGTGGTCCCGGCCAGCGTGCCCTTCCCCCTCGACGGCCCCGGCGGGGTCCTCGAGGCCGTGCTCGAGAAGGTCACGGAGCGCACGAGGCTCTGTCTGATCGACCACGTGACCAGCCAGACCGCCGTGGTCAACCCCGTAGGGCGTCTGGTGGAGGCGCTGTCCGCGCGCGGCGTTGACACCCTGGTGGACGGCGCCCACGCGCCTGGCATGGTGCCGCTTAACCTGCGCGAACTGGGCGCGGCCTACTACACCGGCAACTGCCACAAGTGGCTCTGCGCGCCGAAGGGCGCCGCGTTGCTGTACGTCAGGAAGGACAGGCAGGAGCGGATCCGCCCGTTGGTCGTCAGCCACGGGGCGAACTCGCCCAGGACCGACCGGTCCAGGTTCCTGCTGGAGTTCGAGTGGACCGGGACGGACGACCCCACGGCCTGGCTGTGCGTGCCCGAAGCGCTCCGCTTCATGGAATCCCTGGCCCCGGAGGGCTGGCCCGGCGTCATGGCCCGCAACCACGCGCTCGCGGTCCGAGCCCGGCGGATCCTGTGCGATCGCCTGGGGGTCCCCGCCTCCTGCCCAGAGGCCATGCTGGGATCCATGGCCGCCGTTCCCCTGCCGGACGCCGGTGAACCCGCCAGGCCGCCGCTCTTCATCGACCCCCTGCAGGACGTCCTCCTGGAAGAGTTCGGCATCGAAGTCCCCGTCATCCCCTGGCCCGCCCGTCCGAAGCGCCTGATCCGCGTATCGGCCCAGCTCTACAACGACGTGGGGCAGTACGAAAAGCTCGCGGACGCCCTGGCGGAAATCCTGTCGCGCTAGTCGCCTTCTGACCCACGCGGCGGTCCCGCGCCGTTCCGCAGGGCCGGCGGGGCATTGCGCGTGGTAGGATGAATGTCCCATGAAAAGAGACGCGCGAGTGCTGTTCGCCGCCATCCTGGTCGCCGGCCTGCTCGCGGCCCTGACCGCATGCGCCCCCGTGCGCACCAGGCCCGGGGCCGAGCCCCCTCCCTCCGCAAACCCCTACCGGGTCATCGACGCCCACGCCCTGGCGGCCCCCGCCTCCGTGACGGGTTCGGTCAAAGACCTCGCCGCCTATCTCACGTCGACGACCCAAAGCGACCGGGAGAAGGCCAGGGCCATTTTCCGGTGGGTCGCGGCCAACATCGACTACGACGTGAAAGGCCTCAACACCGCCCGATACGGAGACCTTTCGCCCAACGGGGTCCTGCGTCGCCGGACCGCCGTGTGCGAAGGCTACGCAAACCTCTTCGACAGCCTCGCGGAGGCTGCGGGCCTCCAGGCCGTGACCGTGAGCGGTTACGCCAAGGGGATGGGCTACCGTGCCGGCGATGGTCTGGCGGGGCCTCCGGACCACGCGTGGAACGCCGTCAAGCTTGACGGGCGTTGGGCCCTGATCGACTGCACATGGGGGGCCGGCCTGTTCTACGAAGGCACGGGGTACAGGCGCAAGTTCGATCCCTACTTCTTCTGCACGTCCCCCGGAGACTTCCTTTTCACGCACTTCCCCGAGAACCCCCGCTGGCAGCTCGTCGATCCACCCATCACGCGGGCCGAGTTCGAGCGGCGGGCCTACCTCAAGGCGCCCTTTTTCGAAAATCATTTGAAGGTGCTGGAAGGCCGGCGATCCACCGTCCATACGGACGGTTCACCCGTCACACTCAAGTTCTCGGGGCCTCCGGGCGTCGCCTTGAAGGCGAGGTTGTACGCAGGCGGAGATGTCTATGAGGGGGATCAGGTCCCCGTGGTCGAAAGGGGCGGCGTCCGTACAGTCAGGATCCTCCCCCCGGGGACGGGCACGTTCTACCTGCGCCTCTACGTGTCGAGCGCCGGGGCGGTTTCCGGCGGGCGCCGCTATTTCGACTGGGCCGCCGAATACAGGATCGTGTGCTCGAGGAAGGCGAAGGCGGGGCCGCCGGAAAGACGCAGCCCGCCCCGTTCCTGAACGGCGGTCGCTCCGGCCCTGCCCGCCCGACGCGTCCTGCCGGCAGGCCGTCCCGCCTCAGTACCTCTGCTGGCCCCGTTCCCGGTTGATGCCGGAGAACAGCCTCTGGTAGAGGCTCATGGCGTGGGCCACGGCCTTCACCGCCTCTTCCGGCCCGAAGAAGTCCTGCACCATGACCTCCTTCTTCTCCAGCTTCTTGTAGTCTTCGAAGAAACTTCTCAGTTCCTCCAGGCGGTGCGGAGGGAGCTGGCGGATGTCCGTGTAGGACCGGTATTCGGGGTCGTCCATGTGGATGCAGATGATCTTCTCGTCGTCGTCCCCCTGGTCCACCATCTTCATCATCCCGATGGGCCGCGCTCTCAGGACGCTGAGCGGGAAGACCTTCTCCTGCATGAGGACCAGGACGTCCAGCGGGTCGTGATCGTCCCCGATGGTCTGGGGGATGAACCCGTAGTTGGCCGGGTAGAAGACGGACGAGTAGAGGACCCGGTCGACCCGCAGGAGGCCGGTCTCCTTGTCCAGCTCGTACTTGACCTTGGTGCCTTTGGGGATCTCGATGACGGATTGGAATTCCTTGGGCGCATCCGGGCCGATGGGAACGTCGTGCCATGGGTTGGTCATGAACTTCTCCTCTCTGCTTACACTACCGTTCAATTAACCCCCCATGGCGGAGATTATTGCCCGGGGGCGGACGGGAATCAACCGCGGGACATCCTCCGGCGACGGAACGGGCGGCGCCGTCCGTCTTGACAGGTGCGCCCCGCCTCGCCTATCATCATGCTTCCCGTGGGCGATTAACTCAGCGGGAGAGTACTACCTTCACACGGTAGGAGTCACAGGTTCGAATCCTGTATCGCCCACCATCTTTTCGCGCAAACGGGGAGGCCGGCAGGCCTCCCTTTTTTTTAGTGATCAAGTGACCGAGGCGAGGGCAGGCCGTCCAGGGGACCGTGAGCCGGGTGAACAGGGCATCAGGTGACTCCGGTTCAGGGATGGTCTTCGAAGGCCCCGCCTTGCCAGTCCTTCCGTCTGCCTCCCCTTCCTCCCATCCTCCCTGTTCATACCTGCTTCGAAGGCCCGCCCCCAGCCGTCGTCCACTTCCGCCTTCCGCCTTCCCAATCCCCGTCCTGGTCAGCCCGCCAGGTGGCAGGCGGCCATGCGGCCGCCGCCGAAGTCCCTGAGGTCCGGCACCGCCTCGCGGCAGCGGGCCTCGGCCAGCGGGCAGCGGGGCGCGAATCGGCAGCCCGGCGGGCGGCCGGTGGAGGAAGCGGGTTCCCCCCTGAGCGGGACGGGACGGGACCCATCCGCCGGATCGGGGCTCGGTACGGCCGACAGGAGCGCCCGGGTGTAGGGGTGCAGCGGCTTCACGAACAGGTCGTGCGTGGGGCCGATCTCCACGATGCGGCCCAGGTACATGACGGCCGTCCGCGCGCTGACGTGGGCCACCACGCTCAGGCCGTGGGCGATGAACAGGTAGGTGAGCCCGAGTTCGTCCTGAAGGTCCTGGAGCAGGTTGACGATCTGAGCCTGGACCGAGACGTCGAGGGCCGACACCGGCTCGTCGCACACGATGAATTTCGGGTCCAGCGCCAGGGCCCGGGCGATCCCGATGCGCTGGCACTGGCCGCCCGAGAACTCGTGGGGGAAGCGCCCCATGACCGACGGGTCAAGGCCGACCCGGCGCAGAAGGTCCGCCGCGCGGTCCAGCCGCTCGCGCTTGTCCCCCAGGCGGTGTATAAGGAGCGGTTCGGCCACGATGTCCGCCACGCGCATCCGCGGGTTGAGGCTGCCGTAGGGGTCCTGGAAGATGATCTGAAAATCCCGCCTCCGCACCCTGAGCCTTTCGCCCTTCAGGGCGGTGAGGTCCTCGCCGTCGAAAAGGATCCGGCCCGAAGCCGGTTCCAGCAGTCGCACCAGGCACCGTCCGAGCGTCGTCTTGCCGGATCCGGTCTCGCCCACGAGGCCCAGCGTTTCGCCCTCGGCGATGTCGAAGCTCACGTCGTCGACGGCGTGGACCCAGGCCGTCGTGCGCCGCCAGAACCCGCCCTTGACGGGATAGCGGTGCACGAGGTTCTCGACGCGCACCAGGGGTACGGGGACCGCGTCCGCGCTCACGCCCCGTCCTCCCAGGGCAGGACGCACCGGACGCCGCGGCCGTCGCCGGCGGGGCGGAGCGGGGGGACCCC
>JBJKRE010000285.1:0-2941 GCA_046704825.1 Acidobacteriota bacterium | reverse complement strand
GATCTCCTCGAGGAAGATCGCGTCCGCCTCCTGAAGGATGGCCACATCCCCGGGCAGGACTTCGCCGGGGATCCTCACGGCCAGGCCAGGCCCCGGGAAGGGGTGACGCCCCACGAAGGCCTCGTCGAGGCCCAGGAGGCGGCCCACGGCCCTGACCTCGTCCTTGAACAGGTCTCTCAGGGGCTCCACCACCTGCATCCGCATGCGCTCGGGCAGCCCCCCCACGTTGTGGTGGCTCTTGATGACGGACGACTGTCCCGAAGCGGCCGCCGATTCGATGCGGTCCGGGTAGATGGTCCCCTGGGCGAGGAAGGCGATGTCTCCGAGGGCCCGGGCCTCGGACTCGAAGACCTCGATGAACGTCCTGCCCACGGCCTTCCGCTTGGTCTCCGGGTCCGACAGGCCGTTGAGGGCCGCGAAGAAGCGCCCCCGCGCGTCCACTGAGCGCAGTGGGAGGCGGAACGACCGCGCGAAGAGATCCTCCACCATCCTGGCCTCGTCCTTCCTCAGGAGTCCGTGGTCGATGAAGAGCAGTTCCAGCCGTTCACCCACCGCCCTGTGGATCAGCAGCGCCATCACCGCCGAGTCCACGCCGCCCGAGATCGCACAGAGGACCCGCTGTTCGCCGACGCGGTGCCTGACCTCGTCCACGGCTTTCTCCACAAAGGAGGCCATCGTCCAGTCGCCGGCCGCGCCGCAGACGTCGAAGAGGAATCGGCGCAGGATGGTCCTTCCCTCCCTCGTGTGCGTGACCTCGGGGTGGAACTGGATGGCGTAGAGGCGCCGCTCCGGGTCCTCCATGGCCGCCAGGGGGGCGTCGGGCGTGGATCCGGAGGCGGTGAACCCCGGCGGGGGACTTTCCACGCGGTCACCGTGGCTCATCCAGATGGGCTGGGGATCGGCGAGCCCCGTGAAGAGCGCGCTGCCCGGCGATCCGGAGAACTGGGCGGGCCCGTACTCGCGGCGGCCGGCCGGCCGGACCGTCCCGCCCATGGTGTGGGCCATCCACTGCATGCCGTAGCAGATCCCGAGGACGGGAACGCCGAGATGGAGGAGCCGGCGGTCCGGGTCGGGAGCGCCCTCGGCAAAGACCGACTGGGGGCCTCCCGACAGGATGACGCCGATGGGGGCGGCCTCCCGGATCTGCTCCAGGGGCGCGTCGAAGGGCGCGACCTCGCAGTACACGTTCAGCTCCCGCACGCGGCGGGCGATCAGCTGCGTGTACTGGGACCCGAAATCGAGAACGAGAACCTGCTGGGCGTCGCGCATCCTGTTTCGCGTCCTTATATTTGGAGCGTGTCAGTATAGCCCCGCCCCCGTCGGGCAACAAGGTTCGCACTGACGCGGGCCTCTCCCCCTCAGACGGGAGTGTCCGCCTCCAGAAGCGCCAGGGACCACTCTTCGAACGCCCGGTAGAGGCCCTCCGGTTCCTTGTGACGGTCCAGGCTGCCGCGGAGCGAGGCGCTACCCGGCATGCCCGTGGTGTATTTGCCGAGAAATGTCTTCATGCGGTGCAGCGCAAGCCCGGGCGGCCCGAGGGCCAGCAGTTCGTCGAAGTGGCTGAGGATGAGCCGGACCCTGTCTTGGAGGGTCGGGAGACCGTAGTGGCCCGTCCGCCTGTACTCTTCGATCTGCCTGAAGATCCATGGGTTCTTTACCGCGGCCCGGCCCACCATGACGCCGTCGCAGCCGGTCGTCCGCCAGAGTTCGACGGCGTCCTCCGGGGATCGCACGTCGCCGTTGCCCACGACGGGCACCGGCACGGAGGCTTTCAGTTCGCCGATCCGCGCCCAGTCGGCGCGCCCCGAGTAGCCCTGCGCCTTCGTCCTTCCGTGCAGCGCCAGGCCCGCGGCGCCCGCCTCCACGAGGGCTCTGGCCACCTCGAGGAAGGTGATTTCATCGTCGGACCAGCCGAGCCTCATTTTGACCGTGACCGGCACGGACACGGCGCCTGCGACGGCCGCCGTGACCTCGGCCGCCAGGCGCGCGTCCCTCATGAGGGCTACGCCGCACTGGCTCTTCGTGATCTTGGGCGCCGGGCACCCCATGTTGATGTCGATGACGTCGGCGCCCTCCTGTTCGCACCGGCGAGCCGCCTCGGCCATGTGGGGGGGGTCCGATCCGGAGAGCTGGAGGGCCACCGGACGTTCGCCCTCGCCGATGCGGAGGTAGTCCTCGGTTCGCAGGGCCCCCCTCACAAGCGCCTCCGAAGAAAGGATCTCGGAAACCACGAGCCCCACGCCGCCGCACCGTTTCACCAGCCGGCGGAACGTCACGTCGGTCAGGCCGGCCATGGGTGCCAGGGCCAGGGCGGGGGCCACCGTCACGTCCCCCAGGGCGTACGATGCCGGACACGGGTAAGCTGTCTTAGGGGGCTCGGCCATCGGTGTCCTTCCGGCTTGCGTCCTCAATCCAGAAACCTGAAGAAGTCGGCCTCCCGGCCCTTCGGCACGGGCCGGATGGCCTCCGCGACGATCTCGACGCGCCTTGGGGCTTCGTCCATCTCCAGAAGGGTCAGCACGTCGCCGGCCTTGACGTCGCGCCCCGGCTTTGCGGGGTGGCCGTTGATCAGGACGCTCCCGCCGCGCGCGTATTCCCGGGCAGAGGAACGGCGCTTGATGAGCCTCGTATTCTTCAGGAAAAGGTCCAGTCTCACGTCGCCGCTACACGTACTTCGGGTTCACCCAGACGTAGTTTTCGGCTTTGAGACGCTTGATGTAGGCCACGTAGGCTTTGTTGAACTTCTCTTCCTTCAGCGCCTCGACGATCTGGGCCCTGGCCGCGTCGAGGGTCGGCACCTTGGGTTCCTTGACCGCCTCGACCCTGAAGAGGTACCAGCCCACGCTGGTGGGGACGAGGTCCCGGGTGACGCTGCCGACGCTACCATTCAACACTAGTTCACGGAGTTCGGCGTATATATAGACACGGGTGATGGCGGCGG
>JBJKRE010000284.1:0-3086 GCA_046704825.1 Acidobacteriota bacterium | reverse complement strand
ACCGTGGCCGGCTGCTCCTCGATCTCCTGCAGCAAGAAATGGGCGACGCCGCCCTTCTCGGCCGCATCCATGGTCTCGGTGATCGACTCGATGGGCCGCTCGATCGTCGCACCGTCCTTCACCGATTTCAATTCGAGTCCGCCGCTCTTCAGGATGACGATCTCTCCGTCGCTGATCCGGACCACGTCTCTGGTCAGCGGCAGCAGGCACGGGAGGTCCGACCCCACGCAGGTAAAGCCCTCGCCGAGGCCGGCCACCAGGCCCGACCCCTTCTTGAAGGCGTATAGCACGTCGTCCCCGGCCCGGCCGATGACGAAGGCGTAGTCGCCCTGCAGGTCGTTGTAGGCCTTCCGGATGGCGTCCACCATGTTCAACCCCTGGCGGAGGTAGCGCTCCACGGCGTGGACGCAGGACTCCCCGTCGTTGGTGGACCTGACCGTCATGCCCTCGCCGATGAACTGGCCCCGGAGTTCGACGTTGTTGACCACGTTTCCGTTGTGTGCGCCCACCATTTGACCGTCCGAATCCAGGTGGGGCTGGGCGTTGACCCGTGATGGCGCGCCGAACGTGGCCCAGCGGAGCTGGGTCATGCCGCGGCGTCCCCTCATGTCGGCGACGCCGTGCTTCTCGGCGACCTCGTCGACCTTGCCCACGTCCTTTCTCAGGTCGATCCCGCCGTCGTCGTGCAGGACGGCGAAGCCCACCGAGTCGTAGCCGCGGTAGGACAGGCGCCGCCCCGCCTCCACGAGGACGGGGCCGAGTTCACGCTCTTCACGGGATACTATTCCGAAGATGCCGCACATATGCTCTCCCTATCGAACCGGTTGCAAAGGTGCCCATTGTACCGCAGGGGTGCGGCGCCGGGGGGCGGAGAAGGGGGCCCGCTGGGGGCGCCGGGGCAACTCACGCCTCCTCCGCCAGCATGGTCTTGAAGCGGCGGAACCCCCCCAGCGTTGAGGCGACGACCAGCCGGTCGCCGGTTTCGAGGACCGTATCGCCGTGGGGCGTGATCACGTCCTGGTCGCGCAGGACGCTGACGAGGAGCACCTCCCCCGGAATGTTCGCCTCGCGGAGGTTGTGTCCCGCCAAAGGCGAGCCTCGCTCCACGTCCAGCGTGTACAGGTATTCGTCGCCGCCCGTCCCCGCCGCCAGCGGTATGGGTTCGCCCTGGGCCAGACGGTCGGCAACTTCCTGGCGGACCAGGTCTTCGTCCAGCCGGACCTTGTGCTGACGGAGCATGGCCGCCACGGCGTGGTAGTAGGTGCTCCGGTGGACCGGACTGTCGGAGGGCCTCTGGACCTGGGCCTCGTAGAGCGTCGGGTACCTGGCCTTCCGGGTCAGCGCGGACTGGACCACGAAGCTCAGCACCACGGCCAGCATGCTGGGCAGGATCAGCGTGTACCCGCCCGTCATCTCCGTCACCATGATCAGCGTGGCGATCGGCACCCGGGCCGCTCCGGCGAAGAGCGCGGCCATGCCGACCACCGCGAATGCCGTGGGGTCGGCCCCCCCTGGGGTGATGGCGTGGAACACCACGGCGACCGTGCCCCCCACCATGACGCCCACGTAGAGACTCGGGGCGAAGACGCCGCCGGACCCGCCCGAACTCACGGTCAGCGAAAGCGCGACGATCTTGGCGAAGATCAGGACGAGCATCAGAAGCAGGGGCAGGCGGCCGTCGATGACGAGCTGCATCCAGCCGTAACCGCCGCCCAGAACCTGCGGAAGGAAGATGCCGATGACGCCGAGGATCAGGCCACCGATGGCCGGCTTGTACTGGTTGGGGAGAGGGAGCGCCCGGAAGAAGTCCCTCAGCCGGTAGAAAACGGTGGGCAGGAGGGCGCCCACCACCCCCGCACAAAGGCCCAGGAGCGCGAACCACAGAAGGTCCCACCCCGTGTTCAACGGCGTGATGGAAGGCGGCAGGTAGAAGAGCGGGGTCCAGTCCGTGAAGAGGCCTGCCATGGCGTAGGCCACCGCGGCCGCGATGATGGTGAAGATCAGCGCCGTCCCCTCGAAGGCCATGGTGCCGTAGAGCACCTCCACGGCGAAGATGGCGCTGCCCAGGGGGCTCTTGAACACCGCCGAGAGCCCCGCGGCCATGCCGATCAGCATGAGGTAGCGCTTCTCTTCGGCCGAGAGGTGCAACAGCCGCCCCAGGAGGCTCCCGATGCCCCCCGCGATCTGAACGATGGGCCCCTCGCGGCCCGCCGCGCCGCCGGAGCCTATGGTGACGGCGCTGGCGAAGGCCTTGATAAAGGGGATGCGTGCCCGGATGGCTCCGCCCAGGTGGTGGTAGGCCTTCACCGCCGCGTCGGTGCCGTGGCCCTCGGCCTCGGGCGCCCACGTGTAAACGAGGAAGCCCGAAAGCAGGCCGCCCAGCGTGGTCGCGACCGGAAGGAACCAGAGCCAGTGCGGCGTATGGGGAACGGTGATGGCCCTGGCCGCGTCGCTCTCGGTAAGGTAGCGATACCCGCCGATGGGGAACAGGATCAGGCGCTCGGACCACTCCAGGAGCCACGTGAAGGCGCCCGCGCCCAGGGCGCCGATGACGCCGAGAAAGACGCTGATCAGCAGGAGCCTGGGCGTTCGGCCCAGCCGTCTGAGACGCCGGAGTCCCTTGAGGTGCTGGAACAGTAAGAAGCGATAAAGAAGGTTCATCCTCTCCCGCCGGCCGGTGATGCCGTTCCCCGTTGAACCGGCATCGTTTATTTTATCGAGTATACACGGAATCCCGCACCGGCGCCCGAATCCGCTTTCTTTCCCGGCAAACGGGTTCAGGGTATCCTGAATGCATGGCTGAAGGAGCGCACGGAGACAAGGCGGTCTGTTTTCGACACCCCACGGTGACGGCGCGCCGCCACTGCTACCACTGCAAGAGGCCCATCTGCCCGAAGTGCCAGCACCGCATTGAAGGGCACATCTACTGTTCGAGGCACTGCGCGAAGGGGCAGAAGAGGGCCGAGAGGTGGCGCCGGCTCGTACACTGGAACGAGAAGGCCCTCAGCGGCATGTGGTTCCGCTTCGTCATCTTTGGCGGGCTCCTGGTGCTGGGTGTGCTGGCTGTCTGGCTGTCGTCCCGGGCG
>JBJKRE010000283.1:0-18050 GCA_046704825.1 Acidobacteriota bacterium | reverse complement strand
GGACGAAGGTGTTCGCCGAGGTGCCGACGTTCACCTCCACCGCGGGCCCCTGAAGCGCCGTGGCGCCCGGCCCGTTGTCGAGGGTTGAGAAGAGATAAAACTCCCAGTGGCGGAAGCCGATCGGTTCGGGGTCGTCCGTGAGGAAAGGCGGCCCGGCGAAGACGGACACGCACGCGCACAGCAGGAGAGATGCGATTAGAAAACGGACGACTCGCACGGGCACCTCCTGCTCCGGAACCTCCGGATGGAAAAGAGGTAACGCGCCGCGCGGGCAGTCTATGCCGAAGCCGGTCCCGGGGGGACCGGCCCGGCGTCATCGCGTCCTCAGTGTGCGAGGCCGACTATGGCGTGTTCCTACGGGGCCACGCGGACCAGCATCTTGCCGATGTTCTCGCCCGAGAAGAGCCCGAGGAAGGCATCGGGCGCCTTGTCGATGCCGTCCACCACGGTTTCCCGGGTCTTCAGCCTTCCACCCTCCACCCACTCGCGGAGCTTGGCCATGGCCTCGGGGTAGCGGTCTTTGAAGTCGAAGACGATGAAGCCCTGGGCCCGGGCGCGTCTGACCAGCAGGGTCGCGAAGGGCCGCGGCCCCCTCGGGGGGTTCTTGGCGTTGTAGTGGGCGATCTGGCCGCAGATGGGAATCCTGGCGTTCTGGTTGATCAGGCCCAGGGCCGCGTCGGACACCGAGCCGCCCACGTTGTCGAAGAAGACGTCCACGCCGTCCGGGCAGAGCGGCTCGAGGGCCGGGCGCAGGTCCTTGTGCTCCCGGTAGTTCAGCGCGGCGTCGAATCCGAGCTTACCCGTGAGCCACGCCACTTTCTCGTCCGAGCCCGCCACGCCCACGGCCCGGCACCCGGCGATCTTCGCCATCTGGCCCACGGCCGAGCCCACGGCCCCGGCGGCGCCGGAGACCAGCACCGTCTCGCCGGCCCGGGGACTGCCCACGTCGAAGAGCCCGAAGTAGGCCGTCAGGCCCGGCATCCCCAAAAGGCCCAGGGCCAGCGAGGCCCGTTCGGCCGGAAGCTGAACCCGGTGCAGGCCTTCGGCTGGAAAGACCGCGTGCGTCTGCCAGCCCGCCGGGGCCAGGACGAGATCCCCTTCGCTCAGGGCCGGCGCCCGGGAAGCGAGCACGCGGGCGACCGCTTCGCCGCAGATGACGTCGCCGGGGGTCATGGGTGCCACGTAGCTCTTGACCGGGCTCATCCGTCCCCGCACGTACGGGTCCACAGACAGCCAAAGGGTTTCGAGCAGGACCTCGCCGTCGTCGGGCTCGCGGACGGGCGCCTCCTCCATGCGGAAGGTGCTCTCGTCCGGCAGGCCTTCGGGGTAGCCGGTGAGTATCCATTTGCGATTGACGATGTTTTCCATGGGGTTCTCCTTTCCGCGGGGCCCTTTCGGCGCGCCTTGCGGCGGTCAGCGCGCTTCGATGGCCCGCTCCAGATCCGCCAGCAGGTCGGCCGCGTCCTCCAGACCCACCGAGAGCCGGATCAGACCGTCGGTGATGCCGAGGGCGTCCCGGGTTTCCTTCGGGACGGCGCCGTGGGTCATGCTGGCCGGGTGGCACGCCAGGCTCTCGACGCCGCCCAGGCTCTCGGCCAGCACGAACACCTCCAGGGCGTTCAGGAAGGCGCGTGCGGCCTCGTAGGACCCCACGTCGAAGGCCACCATGGCGCCGAATCCCGAGGCCTGCCGCTTGTGGATTTCGTGACCTGGGTGCTCGGGAAGCCCCGGGTAGTAAATCGTCCGGATCTCGGGCCGGGACTGGAGGTACTGCACCACCGCGCGGCCGTTCACCTCGTGCTGGCGCATCCGCACGGGCAGGGTCTTGGTGCCCCTCAGGACCAGGAAGCAGTCGAAGGGTCCGAGGATGGCGCCCTCGCTGTTCTGGAGGAACTTGAGGCGCTCGTCCAGTTCCTCGTTCGATGTGATCAGTGCACCCCCCACCGAGTCGGAGTGGCCGTTGAGGTACTTGGTGGTGGAGTGGACGACCAGGTCCGCGCCGTGTTCGAGGGGGCGCTGGAAGTAAGGCGTCATGAAGGTGTTGTCGACGGCGGTGAGGGCGCCGTGCGCCTTCGCGACGGCGGACGCGCCGGCGATGTCGGTGATTTCCATGACGGGGTTGGTGGGCGTCTCGATGTAGAGGAGCTTCGTCCGGGGCGTGAAAGCCTTCTCGAGGGTCTCCAGGTCGCTGGTATCCACCCACGAGAACCGGATGCCGAAGTTCTTGAAGACGCGCTCGAAGACCCGGTAGACGCCGCCGTAGGTGTTGGCCGACACCACCACGTGGTCGCCGGCCGAGAGGATGCCCATGAGGCTGGAGACCGCCGCCATGCCCGACGCGAAGCAGGTGCCGAACCGTGCACCCTCCAGGGCCGCCAGGTTGGCCTCGAGCGCCGTACGCGTGGGATTGTTCGTCCGCGCGTACTCGTAGCCCGTGCTGACACCCAGCTCGGGCTGGGCGTAGGTGGAGGTTGCGTAGATGGGCGTCATGATGGCGCCCGTGGCGGGCCCCGGCGCCTGTCCGGCGTGGATGGCCAGGGTGTCGAATCCTCTCTTCTTTTCGTCCACGTTTTGCTCCTGATCAGGTAGGGGCGGTCACCCCGTTATTTCGAATTGGCGAAGGCCTCAGTATAGCAGCGGCTCACACTTCACAGCCGGGCGCTCAGTCCTCGATGGGACTGCCGTCCACGAGGCCGTCATAGGCGTACTTGTTGAGGTAGCGCTCGGACGAGTCGGGAAACACCGTGACCACGTTCCTGTCCGGGCCGAGCATGCGCGCGAGCCGCTTGGCGCCCGCCATGTTGGCCCCCGACGAAGACCCCGCCAGGATGCCGAGCCGCCCCAGACGGTCCACCCAGTCGTAGGTTTCCCGGTCGGGTATGGTGAACGTGCCGTCCATGAGCGACCGGTCCAGGACCTCTGGCCAGAAGGAGTTCCCTATGCCCTCCACCCGATGGGGCGCGTCGTGCGGGCATCCGCCGAAGACGGACCCGGGCGGCTCCACCACGTAGCACTTCACCGCCGTGTTGCGCGCCTTCAGGAAGCGCGCCATGCCGGTAAAGGTTCCGCCCGAGCCTGCCCCCACGGCGATGCCGTCCACGCGGCCGTCCAGCTGCGTCCACACCTCCGGCGCCGTCGTGTCGAGGTGGGCCTGCGGGTTGGCCGGGTTGCTGAACTGCCGGAGGTGGACCGCCCCCTCGATGGCCCGCTCCAGTTCGTCCGCCTTGCTCACGGCCCCGGGAATCTTGTCCGCCCCGGGCGTCAGGAGGAGTTCGGCGCCCAGCCCCCTGACGAGGGCCATCTTCTCTGGCGCGTAGCCCTCGGGCATGACGATGATCACCCGGTAGCCCCGCTGAACGCCCGCAAGGGCGACGCCGATCCCCGTGTTGCCGGCCGTGGCCTCGATAACCGTGCCGCCGGGCCGGAGCCGGCCGTCCGCCTCGGCCGCCCGGATCATGGCCAGCCCGATGCGGTCCTTCACGCTCCCGCCGGGATTGAGGTACTCGAGCTTGGCGTAGATTCGGGCTTCGCCCTCCTCGCGCACAGCGGACAGCTGGATCATGGGTGTGTGGCCCACGAGATCGAGTACGCTTTCGACGATCTTCATCGGTATCCTTTCTCTCCTTGAAACGGAAATACGTCGGAGCGCAGGCGGCATGCGAAGCCTGTCACCGTCCCGCCAGTCCGTCGATGATCTTCTTGTACCCGGGCTCGGCGCGGATGGCTTCCAGATCGGGGTCCTTCTCGATGAAGGCCCCGTCGGTGAAGCCGTTTTCCACGGCCTTTCGCAGCCATCCGACCGCCTCGTCCCTGCGGCCCAGCCTCGCACAGGCGCACGCCATGTTGTAGGCGGCGACCCGGTCGCCGGGCTGGACCCCCAGGCTGGTCTCGAAGCAGAAGGCCGCCGCGGCGTAGCGCCCCTGCCGGAGCAGGTTCGTGCCGAGCTGGGAGAGCTGGAGCGCCGACATGCGAAATAGAAGGCCGGCGTACCGGGCCGACTCTCCGCCCTTCGCGCGTTCCCTCTCCACGTCGCGGAGTGCCCGGAGCAACTGCTCCGAGTTCGCGGCACCTGCGAGCCGGGCCTGGAGGGTTTCGAACCGGTCTTCCAGTTCCAGCCCCTCCTTCACCCGGGGGTTTCTCGACAGGAGCGCCGCCGACCTGGCGGCCTCCTCCGCGCCCTCTGTTCCGGCGTAGAAACGCGCCGTCTGGTCGAACTCGCGAAAAGCCCTCAGGAGGTCGCCGCGGGCCTCGAGCCGCCGGGCCCGGGCGAGGCGTTCCCGGACCCTTTCGGCCAGGAAGGCCCGGTCGGACGGGATCACCCCCCTTCTCATGGCGTCCGCCTGCATGTACTTTACGGCCCCGAGCAGGAGCGGTTCGGGCGGCCAACGGTGCGGGCCGTCGAAGACCTCGAGCCAGTGGGTGTGATTCCGCTTCGTCAGTTTCTCGTCGAAGCGCGTGAACTCGAAGAGGTTGAAGTCCTCGTTGCCCACCAGCATGTAAAAGGCCGCGTCCATCTTGCGGGGGATGCTCTTGTGCTCCGCGTCGAACGCGCCGCAGGAAATGACACCGGCGAAGCGGTCCCTGTGGCTCAGGGCCAGGTAGAGGGCCGCCCGGCTGCCCCCCGAGAACCCTGCGGCGTAGGCGCGGGCCTGGGCCACGGGGAACCGGTCGTTGACCTCCCGCCACAGGATCTGCTGGGCTTTCACGATGGGCGGGAAGGGCCCGTTCCTGGAATCGTTGGACCCGACGACGATGTATCCGTAGCGCTCCGCGGCCTCCTTAAGCAGGCCCACGGGGAGTTCGCCCCGGCCGGCGGGATCGAAGCAGAAGATCACCGGCCACCTCCTGTCGCCCCTGTAGCCGGAGGGGAGGTAGAGCGCGTAGGAATAGCGCCCGTCGGCCCTGCACGCGACCCTCGGCAGGACCTCGCCCGCGGGAAGCGGCGTACCGTCGGCCCGGTCTGGACCGGCCGCAAGCGAGGCGGAGGCCAGCAGGACTATGGCCAATGCGGACAACCGTACGTGTTTCATGGTCATAGTATGGTGCCCTCCCGGGCCCGGGGGCAAAGGCCGGCGTGCGTCCGGCGCCTCACGCGGACGCCCGGCTTTCCGGAAGGCGCTTCCCGGGGTAGGGGCAATCTCCGGCCAGCGGGCATTCCGCGCACCGCGGCGCCACGGGGCGGCACACGCTCTGGCCGAAGGAGACAAGCAGGCCGTTCACGGGGATCCACCAACGCTCCGGCAGGGTCTTCCTCAGCACCATCTCGGTCTCGTCCGGCGCCTTCGTCTTCACGAATCCCCACCAGTTGAGGATTCTGTGCACGTGCGTGTCCACGCAGATCCCGGGCAGGCCGAAGCCCTCGGTCAGCACCAGGTTGGCCGTCTTCCTCCCCACGCCGGGAAGGGCCAGCAGGTCCTCCAGGTCGGGCGGAACCTTCCCGCCATGGTGCTCCAGCAGGAGGCCGGCCACGGCCTTCAGGGATTTCGCCTTGGTCTTGTAGAAGCCGACGGGACGGATGGCGGCCTCCAGGTCGGCGGACGGCAGGGAAAGGATCTCTCCGGGGGTCTTCGCCAGCGCCCAGAGGCGCTCGAAGGCCTGTTCCGTGACCACGTCTCTCGTGCGGAGGGACAGCACCGTGCCCACCAGCACGGCGAACGGGTCGGGCCGCGTTTCACGGATCCGGCCAACCACCGGCTCCTCCCGGCCCCGCTTCCAGTCCTGAACCGTCTCCAAGAACCGCGACAGCGCCGCGGCACTCATCTTCTTCCTCGGCAGTTTCCAGTTCGCCAATCGGGCTCCTTCGGAGCGGTGTCTAGTGTCTAGTGTCTAGTGTTTAGTTGCGTGGGACTGCCTTTGAAGGCAGACCCTCCGCCGTCTTCCAAATCCGAAATCCCAAATCCTTTGCGCCTGACGGCGCGGTGAAGGGGTTAAGAGTTAAGGGTGAAGGCGCGTGTAGCCCTTCGAAGGCCTCCTGTCTTCCGCAGTTAAATCCCAAATCCCAATTCCCAAATCCCAACTCTCCCTAGAGCCCATCCGACGGCCGGTCCTCGTCGAAGGGCACGCCCTTGTCGATGTTCACCCAGACGGTCTCGCGGCTCCGGCGGGTGAGCATGATCTCCCAGTCCCCTATCCAGTCGCGGACCACCGAGCCGAACAGGACGCGCCACTCCTTGTCCGCGAACTTTTCGTGGAAGACGTAGCCGAAGTCTGCGGTGGTGTCCCGGATGACGAAGGCCGGGAACCGAATCCCCGCGGGCGGCTCCAGGTCCCTCACCTTCGCGGGCCTGTACCCCTCGAGTTCGAGGGCGCGGCGGAACTCGCCGACGTGGCTCACGCCGTCGACCACAAGGTCGTGCCTCGATCTCTGCACGCGCCCCGCCGCGAGGTCTCGAAGGGTGTCCATCAGGTCTCTGCTCATCGAACGCTCCACTTTTTGCTTCCGCCATCGACTGCCGCCGGAGGCCATGGCTTATATAAGATTAACGCATCGATCCCCCGGTTGATGCCACGTCATCGCGCGGCCGCGTCGGGACAGGCACGGATGGCCCGCCGAAAATGGGCTAGAATGTACGGGAGAATCGACCACCGCGAGGGCGGCACTTGAAAACGGGGTTCATCGCAGGGAGGATGGCCATGAAAATCAGGCACGCTGTAATCGTCCTTTTGCTGGGACTGTTCTGTCTGTCGGCGTGGGGTGAAGGTCTGCAGGGGACGTACCGTCTGCTGAGGGACAGCGACGGGACCACACCCGGCGCGGGCGCGTCGGTCGAGATCACCTTCCACGGAGGCACCTTCGACCTCAAGGCTGTCCGGCCCGGCGAGACCTTGGAGGATCACGGCACCTACGAGATCCGGGGCAACCTGATCACGATGACCTTCACCTCCCTGGACAAGAACGTGAAGAACAAGTTCTTCTCCCACGAAGGGAACCTGCTCATCCTGCCCGTCAAGATGTTCAGCGACGGCCCCGGGGCGTCCACGTGGTCCCTGTCGGTCTCTGCGCCGGCGAAGGCGGAGGGGTCGTCATCCGGTGCTACGGGCTCTCTCCAGGAGGTTCTCGCCCGGACGCTCTCGGAGTCCCAGAGCCTGGATAACCAGCGCCAGCGCGCCGAGATGGATCGACGTGTGGCCCGGAACGGCGGGGCCTACCGGGGCGGACCGGCCGAGGCCTACTACGCCCAGGCCGTCATCTTCTTTGTGAAGGGCTACTACAACGAGGCCTGGTATGGTTTCGCGAGAGCCTCCTTTCTGGCGCCCCAGAACGCCGTGTACCTCAACAATCTCTCCATGGTCCTCATGGAGCTGGACCACATGGAGGATGCGCGCGCGATACTGGACTGGGTCACTGCGCACTATCCCAACCTCGACTCCCCCTTCGGGAATCTGGGCGTCTGCTGCCTGAAGACGGGCGATCTGGACACGGCCCTGAGAGCGCTGGGCAGGGCCATGACGCTCGCGCCCGAGAACGGGCTCTACGCCTACGCCTACGGAAAGGTTCTGGATGCCAAAGGGCGAAAGGAGGAGGCCAAGCGCTATTTCGTCCTGGCGTGGCGCAACGGCTACGGAGGCTCGGGTGGCGAGGGACAGCCCGGAGGTTCGGGCGGCCCTGGAGGGAGCGGGGCCCCGGGTGCTCCGGGTGGACAGGGAAGCTCAGCCGGGTCCGCCAGCGGCGGTGCCGCTCCGGGTGCGACCGGCGGAGTGGGCGGCCAGGGCGGACGGGGCCCCGGCGGTAGCGGAACGAGTGGCGGGCCATCCGACAGGGGCCGAATCCCCGAGGAGTGGATAGGCCACTATGAGGCCAAGTACGTCCGGGCCAAGTCTTCGGACGTGAGCGTCTTCGGCCAGTCTCTGGCGCAGACGGCCATCAAGACCGACACCCTCTGCTGCGCCAAGAGCTTCTCCATGGACATCGATGCCTCAGGGCACATCACGGGCCGGGGCGAGCTCCTGTACGTCTACCTGGGGACCGCCGTGAATCCCGCCCTGGGCCTGATGCCGGGCTTTGCAGTGGCGGGCGCCGGCGGTTTTTCGGCCACGCTCAAGAACGGCTCCCAGACGCGCTCATGGACGTTCTCCGGGCACGTCTCCCCCGACGGCACGGTCGAAGTGTCGGGGATTCCATCCCAGCGGCTCGACTTCCTCAATGTGGGCAAGTGGCAGAAGATTTCCTGCTGGTCACCCTTCCCGCCGCAGGACCGCGGCCACATGAGGGGCCCCTTCCGCATGCTCCTCGCCAACGAGGAGAACGGGACGCCCTCCATCCAGGTCAATCAGTGGCTGGCCCTCAACGACCGGCTGATCAAGAAGGTGCACTACGAGGCCTACATCTTCAAGACCGACAAGACCGTCACGCCGGACTGCAAGGTCATCGAGCCTCCCAAGGCCAAGTGTCCGGCCTCGGAGTATCTCAAGACGACCTGTTCGGTCGGGCCGGACGGGGCCTTCACCGTCTCGGCCTCCAGGGACCTCGGCTCGGGCAGCGTCAGCACGCAGACCAGCGTGGGCGGGAGTGCCACGGGCGGAGTCGGCGGGGATTCCGGAGGCAACATCTCTTTTTCGGGAAGCCTGGGCAACGCCACGGGCTCCATGCAGTTCAACCCGACGGACGGCTCCTACTCCGTCTCCATGGGCATGGGCATCGATACCGGCTCCGTCGTCCCCGGACCGTTCAAGATCAGCGAGAAGATAGAACTCGTCTACGACAGCCGGTGCGGCTGGGGCATCAAGGGAACCGCAGGCGCCTCGGCAGGCGTCGCCTCGGGCTCGGTCGAGGGGTGCATCTACTTCAACAAGGGGGTCTGATCCGTTCCCCTGATGGCCGCGCTTCCCGGAGAATGACGGCCGAGGCCGATCCGGGAAGCGCCCGCTGAGCCGGCGCAGGAATAAAAGAAAGGCGGGGCCGAAGCCCCGCCTTTTCTCGTGCACGGAAGAAAGGGGATCCCCCTCTTTCCGGTTGGCTTACTTGGCGGCCTGCGCCTTGAACCAGGACGTGGGCATGGATTTCGGGCGCTCGATGGCCTCGCCCCAGCCGCGGGACACGATGAGCTGGGAGCACATGCCCATGGTACGGCTCACGGAGAACAGCACGGTGTAGTAGTCAAACTCCTTCATGCCGAAGTGGTAGAGCAGGCAGCCCGAGGCCGCGTCGACGTTCGGCCAGGGGTCCTTGATCTTCTGGACCTGCTTGAGGACTTCCGGGACCACCTTGTAGACGCGGGCGACGGTCTGGTAGGTGGGATCCTCCGGGCAGACCTTGGCGCCGAAGGCGTGGAAGGCGTCGAAGCGCGGGTCGGTGATGCGCAGGACGGCGTGGCCGTAGCCGGGGACGACCTTGCCGGCATTCAGGGTCTCCTGGGCGTACTCGGCGAGCTGTTCCTCGCTGGGCGCGCCGTTGAACTTCTGCATGGTCTCGAGGATCCACTTCAGGCATTCCTGGTTGGCCAGGCCGTGGAGCGGGCCGGCCAGGCCGTTCAGGCCGGCGGAGACGGCGTAGAAGGGATCGGAGAGGGCCGAGCCCACGCAGTGGCAGGTGTGCGCCGAGACGTTGCCGCCCTCGTGGTCGCTGTGCAGCGTGAGGTAGAGCCGCATGAGGTTCTTGAACTCGCCGTCCGGATCGGGCAGGCCCAGCATGTTGGCGTAGTTGCCGCCCCAGTCGAGGCCGGGATCGGCGGGAATGCGGGCGCCCTTGTTGAAGCGTTTGCGGTATACGTAGGCCGCGACTTCGGGCATCCAGGCGAGGATGTTCAGGGAGTCTTCCAGCGTGGGCTCCCAGTACTCGTCCTTCGTCATGCCCTCGGTGTAGCGTTTGCGGAACTCGGACTCACCCTCCATGGTCAGGATGGCCGTGTCGAGCATGCACATGGGGTGGGAGTCGGCCGGCATGGCGTCCAGCACGTTGAACACGTAGGACGGGATCTTCTTCGCCCGGGCCTTCAGGTCGTCCTGGAAGTCCTTGAGCTGGTCGGCCGTGGGAAGCTCGCCCGTGCAGAGCAGCCAGAAGATCTCTTCAGGGAGCTTGCTCGTCAGGTCCTTGATCGGGATGCCGCGGATGATCAGGCCCTTGTCGGGCGGGACTTCGGAGGTATCGCACACCATCGCCTTGAGGCCGCGCATGCCCCCGAAGGCGTGACCGATAGTCAGCTCGCCTATGACCTTGGCGCCGTGCTCTTTCACGAAGGACTTGATGTCACTCCGCATGGTGGGGATCTTTTCAGCGAGTACCTGTTTCAACTTACTCATTGAACACCTCCTAATGGGTCCCGTTTTGTGCCGCAGGCCCGACTGCCTTCGGCTCACCCGTGCTCGGCCCCCCGTCGATGACGCAGTCCGGGCCTCGCTTGAACACACCGTTCACGTCGTCCGCCTAATTTCAAGACTTCAGGAGCCTTACAGGATCGAAGTCTTAGAAATCCCCCCAGTAATTCGAGTACAAATTATGGTGCGGCCCCCAAAGGGTGTCAAGAAATTGCAAGGGGATACAGGCACGGGTGGCCAGTTGCCCCATTTCGGGTTGTGAGGGCCGCAGAAGGCCAGTACAGAAGCGGCGCTCACGCCCCCGGGAACCAAACGTGCTATGGTGGGTCCAAGAGTGCATGATGCCCGTTGCGGGCGCGTCGGGAGGTGACCATGACCGCGAAAAAGACCCTGTTCGCTTGCCTGTCCCTGGCCCTGGGGCTGTCGTGCCTGGCGGCCGGACAACCCAAGACCATGCTCACGATCTACAACGACGACCTGGCCCTCGTGCGCCAGGTCCGGACCGTCCCCGTGGAAAAGGGCGTGTTTAAATATCTGTTCCAGGACGTGACCGCGAAGATCGACCCCACCTCCGTGGCCCTGGAGACCCTGTCCGGCCCGCCGATCTCGATCCTCGAGCAGAACTACGCCTACGACCTCGTCAGCGACCAGAAGGTGCTGGAAAAGAGCCTGGGGCAGACGATCACCGTGTTCCAGACCGTGGGGAACACGGAGAAGGCCTACACGGGGACCCTGCTCTCGGTGAGCGGCGGACGGCCGGTGATAAAGACGGGCGATGGGATCTTCATCGGCCACCCCTCCCGCTACATGCTCGCGAAGATGCCGCCCGGCCTCATCGTCAAGCCCACGCTCGTATGGCTCCTGAAGGGCCAGAGGGCTCAGGACCAGACGGTCGCTCTGTCCTACCTTACCGGCGGCCTGTCGTGGAAGGCCAACTACGTGCTCCTGCTGGCCCCCGACGAAAAGAAGGTGGGCTTCACGGGCTGGGTCACCATCGACAACCAGAGCGGCATCGGTTTTAAGGACGCCACCCTCAAGCTCCTGGCCGGAGACGTCCACAGGGTGCAGCCCGCGCAGCGCGACAAAGGCATCTACATGATGAAGGCCGAAGCGGCGCCCGCGCCCCAGTTCAAGGAGAAGGCGCTCTTCGAGTACCACCTCTACACCCTCCAGCGCCCCGCAACGGTCGCCGACAACGAGACCAAGCAGATCGAGCTGATCAGCGCGCCGGACGTGCCCGTCGCCAAGACCTACGTCTACGACGGCGCCAACATCCACGGCTACGGCGGCTATTACTACGGCCGCCGGGAGAGCCGTGACCTGGGCGTGCCGTCCAACAAGAAGGTCGACGTGTACCTCGGCTTCGACAACAAGAAGGCCTCGGGGCTGGGCATTCCCCTGCCCAAGGGCACCGTGCGCGTCTTCAAAAACGACACGGACGGCTCCGCGCAGTTCATCGGCGAGGACGCCATCGACCACACCCCGAAGGACGAGCACGTCCGCATCAAGCTCGGCGAGGCCTTCGATATCGTGGGCGAGCGCAAGCAGACGGCCTTCCGCGCCGTGGTGCCCGGCCACGTCTACGACGAATCCTTCGAGATCACGCTGCGCAACCACAAGGACGAGCCCGTCACCGTGCGCGTGGTCGAGGTGCTGTACCGCTGGTCGGACTGGGAGATCCGCGCCGAGAGCGAGAAGCACGAGAAGGTTGACAGCCAGACCGTGGTCTTCCCCACCACCGTTCCCGCCAACGGCAAGAAGACCGTCACCTACACCGTCAGGTACACGTGGTAGGGGAAGAATGAGAATTGGGATTTCGGATTTGGGAATTGGGATTTAGAAAGCGGCGAGGGACGAGCCTTCGAAGGCCTTCCCTGGCTTTGCTTTACCCTTAACTCCTTCACTTCTTCACCCCTTAACTGCGCCGATAGGCGCACGGGCTAAGGGCTAAAGGGGAGACGGCAGACCGCTTGCCGCCGTAGCAGCCGCATCCCTGCGGCCGACGGCCGATAGGAATCGGCCGCTACGAATGCGGCAGACGGGGGGCCTTCGAGGATCACATCCCAAAGGTCGCTCCCACGTCTTCTCCCTGGCACGTGCAGAAGGCACCTTCAGGTGCCGACGTTCTGCCGTCCGCGGCCTTCTTTCCCGCCGTCGACGATCGACGGTCGACCATCGACAGGTTGCCGCCAAAGGCCTGCCCACGAACTAAACACTAAACACTGGACCCCGGACACTGGCCCTTCGAATGGCCGCATGCGCCCTGCTCACCTACTCCCCCTACTCCCGGCACCTAGACGGCGCCGGGAGTGCATCATTCCATTTTCGGAATGGAGGGTTGACTTTTCAGAATATAAATTCTATATTCGGAAACCTGATTCTGAGGCGTACCATGACCACGAGCCGAAAAGAACTGGAACGGCAGCAGAGACGGCAAATTCTCCTGGACGCCGCGGAGCGCGTGTTTGGAACGAAGCCCTTCGACCAGGCCACGATGCACATGGTCGCGGCGGAAGCCGAGATCGGCATGCAGGGACTGTACGAGCACTTCCCGTCCAAGCAGGCCCTCTACGAAGAGGTCATCCTGCAGCGCACCAAGACCTACCGGTCGCGGATTCTCGATGCGGTGGAAGGCCTCCAGCGGCCCGTCGAAAAGCTCAAGGCGATCGCCCAGGTGAGGACGCGGATGCTCCGCGAGCGCCCCGCGTTCTTCCCCATCTTCCTCAAGGAGCGTCTCCAGTTCGACTGGGGCTACCGCTCGCGGCTGGGCGACCAGATCCACAAGGCCTTCGAAGAAGAGCGCAAGCGCCTGCGAGCCATCATGGAGGAAGCCGTCAAGAAGAGGGAGCTGAGGGCCGAGAACCCCGATTTCCTGGTCCAGCTCTTCCTGAACGTGTCCCAGGCATCCCTTTATTTTTCGTATAAATGCCGTCCCACCGAGGAGATCATCCAATGCGCAGACCGAACCATGGAAGCATTTCTACAGGGCGTCGGCGCCGGTTCCTGAGCCCCGCCGTCCTGGTACTGGCAGCGCTCCTGGCCGCCTCTCCGGCCGCCGCCGCCCAGGCAAAACCCTCGGCCGGCCACGTCCTGACCCTGTCGGACGCACTGCGCCAGGTGGCCGCGGCCTCCCAGCAGGCGGTCACCTCCAAGCTCGACGTGGCGTCGGCCAGGGAGGGCTCCAAGCAGGCCGAGGCCCTGTACTACCCCACCATCTTCGCCCGCGGCGGGCGGTACTACCGGGACAACCCCATCGTGGCCGTCTTCGGCGTCCTGGATGCACCGACCACCGAGCAGAACTACTGGGAATACCAGGTTGGGGCGCGAGAACTCGTGTGGGATTTCGGGCGCCGCAAGTCCGCCGTCCAGGCCTCGAAGAGCTTCGAGACGGCCGTCTCCGAAAAAGGGACCGCGGACGTTTTCTCCGCCCAGCTGGACGGCATGGGCGCCTACCTGAGGGCCCTGTCCCTCAAGGCTCAGCGGAAGGTCGTGAACCAGCGGATCGAAGCCCTCAAGGACCACCTGCGCATCGTCAAGGACCTCTACGGCCAGGGCCTGGTCGCGCGTAACGACCTCCTGGAGACGGAGGTCCGGCTCAGGCTGGTGCAGGACGAGGGCAGCCGGGTGGACAACGACGAGGCGGTGGCGATCCAGTCCCTGAACCGCATCATGGGCCGCGACCCCTCCACGCCCGTCACCCTGCCCCCCGGTCTTCCCAGACCGCCGGCCATGGCCGACAGCGTCGCCCGGCTCAAGGCGCAGGCGCTCGACAACAACCCGGACATCAAGGCTTCGGAAGCCCTGCTGACGACCAAGGAGGACAAGGTCCGCCTGCGCAAGCGGGATTTCTACCCGAACGTGATCGCCGAGGCGGGCCATACCTACCAGCAGAACCGGTACCTGCTCTACCCCCACGCCAACTACGTGTTCCTGGGCCTCTCCTGGGACATTTTCGACGGCGGGGTGCGGTCCTCCAAGGTCCGCCAGGCAGAGCTGGGCGTCGAGAAGTCGAAGCGGACCCTCCTGGAGGCCAAACGCCAGGTGGACATCGCCGTGGACAAGGCCTACCGGGACTACCGCCAGGCCCTCCTCGAGGCGAAGACCGCGAAGACCAACGTGAAGGCCGCCGAGGAGAACCTCCGGATCGAAGAGGACCAGTACAAGGCCGGTCTCGCCAAGACCACGGACGTCCTGGACGCCGAGGCGGTGCTCGCCCAGAGCCGGTTCTCCCTCGTGGCCCAGCACTACAACGCGTACATGAAGCAGGGGACCCTCCTGTCCGTCATGGGGGAGGCTTTGCCCGCATTTTACGAAAATCTCCCGGTCGCCGGACAGGAGCGCTGACATGAAAAAGAAATGGATAAGCCTTGCGATCATTTTCGTCTTCGTCGTGGCCGTCGTCATAGGGGGCGTTATGTACTGGCGGCACTCGCGCTTCTACCCCAGCACGGAGGACGCCTACGTCAACGGTGACATCTATCCCGTCGCGGCGCGCATCCCCGGCACGATCCAGGCCGTCTACGTGACCGACAACCAGGTCGTGAAGAAGGGTCAGAAGATCGCCGACCTGGACCCCAGCGACTACGACAAGGCCATCGAGAAGGCCCAGGCCGGCCTGGCCGAGGCCACCGCCGCCCTCGCGGCGGACCGCGCCCTCATCGCTCAGACGGCCGCCCAGGTCGACGCCGCGAAGAGCCGGCTGGATCTGGCGAAGATAGACCTCAAGCGCTTCACGGAACTCCACGACCGCAACTCCGTCCCCAAGCAGCGCTACGACCAGGCCGTCACGACGGAGCAGGTGGCCGCCGCCGACTACACATCCGTGAAGAAGGCGCTCGCCGCCACAGAGGCCAAGCTGTCCGTGGCCGAGAAGAAGGTGAACGTGATCAAGGTCCAGCTTTCCAACGCCGAACTCCAGCGCACCTACTGCACCATCTACGCCCCCGCCTCCGGGACGATCAGCAAGAAGAGCGCCGAGGTCGGCCAGGTCGTTGCCCCCGGCCAGCCCATGTGCGCGGTCGTCCCCATGAAGGGCGCCTCCGTCTGGATCGAGGCCAACTTCAAGGAGACGCAGCTGAACAGGATCAAGCCCGGTCAGTCGGTCACGTTCCATACGGACGTCCAGCCCGACCGCACCTACCGCGGCTGGGTGCAGAGCCTGAGCGCGGGCACGGGTGCGACCTTCTCGCTCCTGCCCCCCGAGAACGCCACGGGCAACTGGGTCAAGGTGGTCCAGAGGCTGCCCGTGCGCATCGCCGTCGATCCGAAGAGCAACAGCGACCACAGCCTGAGGCTCGGTCTGTCGGTCCACGTCGAGGTGGATACGCTGGCGCCGCCCAGACACGACGTGTCCCAGACCCGGTAATCGAGCTCGAATCCAGGCAGGACGCCCACGGAACCCCCTGGATTTAAGCGAGGAAGCCATGTCCGCCGCACAGACGAACAACAAGTACCTCATCGCCTTCACGGCCATGCTGGGAACGCTCATGGAGGTGGTCGACACCTCCGTGGCCAACGTGTCGCTGCCCCACATGCAGGGCACGTTCTCGGCCGGGGTCGACGAGATCACCTGGGTCATCACGTCCTACCTGGTGGCCAACGCCGTCATCCTGCCCATCACGGGCTGGCTCGGCAACTACTTCGGGCGCAAGCGCTTCTACCTGGTGTGCCTCGCCGTCTTCACCCTGGCCTCCCTCGGCTCGGGCGCGGCGCCCACGCTCTGGTTCCTGATCCTCATGCGCGTCATCCAGGGCTTCGCGGGGGGCGCCATGGTGCCCATGTCGCAGGCCATCCTCCTGGAGTCCTTCCCAAAGGAAGAGCACGGGAAGGCCATGGCCATGTTCGGGGTGGGGGTCGTCTTCGGCCCCATCATCGGCCCCACGCTGGGCGGCTGGATCACGGACACGTGGAACTGGCGCTGGATCTTCTACATCAACATCCCAGTGGGCATTCTGGCCATCCTGCTGGGGCTGCTCTACATCGCCGACCCGGCCTACATCAAGCGGCCCGAAGGCAAGGTGGACTATGCCAGCTTCGTCTTCATCGCCCTGGGCCTGGGCAGCCTGGAGGTCATGCTCAACCGGGGCCAGCGCTACGACTGGTTCCACAGCAACCTAATCAAGACCTTCGCGCTCATGGCCTTCCTCGGGCTCGCGCTCTTCGTCTGGCGATCGCTCACGGCGAAGAACCCGCTGGTGGACCTGCGCATATTCAAGGACAAGGCCTTCGCGTCCGGCACCTTCCTCATGTTCCTGCTGGGCTTCGGCCTCTACGGCTCCTTTACCATGCTGCCCCTCTACGTCCAGCAGCTCATGGGCTACACGGCGTTCTGGGCGGGGCTCGTGCTCTCCCCCGGCGGCGTCACGTCGCTCCTTGCCATGGTGATCGTGGGGAACCTCATCGGACGGGTGGATACCAGAATCCTCGTACTCATCGGCGCCCTCCTGAACATCTACTCCCTCTGGCTGCTCCAGTTCGTGAACCTGAACGTGGGGTTCTGGTACGTGACGTACTCGAGACTGGTGCAGGGCTTCGGCCTGGGGTTCCTGTTCGTCCCCATCACGACCGCGGCCTTCGCGAAGCTCCCCTACGAGAAGACGGGCCAGGGCACGGGTCTCTTCAACCTGTTGAGGAACGAAGGCGGCTCGGTGGGTATCGCCATCTCGGCGACCGTCCTGGCGCGCCGCGCCCAGTTCCACCAGAGCAGGCTGGTGGGGCACATATCGCCCTACAACCCCGTATTCCAGCACTGGCAGGCCTCGGCCAACCAGGGGCTGGCTGTCATTTCGGGCAGGGACCCCGCCAGCGTCCACACGCTCGCCGCCGCCGTGGGGCAGGGGCTCGTCCAGCAGCAGAGCCTGCTCATGGCCTACGTGGACGTCTTCTGGATGCTGACGTTCTCGTTCGTGCTCTTTCTGCCCTTCATCCTCATGCTCTCGGGCAAGATGGGCAAGTCCGCTCCCCCGGCGCACTGACACCGGCTCGAACATAAGGCTCACCGGTCCAAAGCGGCCGCCCCGGTTCCCTTATCCGGAGCGGCCGCTTTACTTTTGCACGCGAACCGCGGCGAGGATTAGGATAGGAAAGCGGTCGTCGAAGATTGGAGACGCAGGGGGTCGGGAACGTGCTGAATGCACTGGCATGGATCGTAATCGGCCTGGCGCTGCTGGCGTCGGGTGCCGAAGGCCTCGTCAGGGGCAGCGCGTCCCTCGCGCGACGGCTGGGCCTGTCGCCCCTGGTGGTGGGGCTGACCGTCGTGGCCTTCGGTACGGGAAGCCCCGAACTCGTGGTCAGCCTGAAAGCCGCCCTGAGCGGCAACGGGGCCATCGCCGTGGGTAACGTGGTCGGCTCGAACATCATGAACATCGCCCTCGTACTCGGCATCTCGGCGCTGGTGCGCCCGCTCGAGGTGCGCGCCCTGGTCACGAGGCTGGAAGTGCCGGTGCTGATCTTCGCCTCCCTGGCCACGTGGGCCTTCCTCTCCGGAGGGGGGTTCACCCGGTGGGAGGGGTGCCTGTTCCTGCTTCTGCTCTCCCTGTACACGGCGGCCCGGGTCTTCATCGCGCGCAGGAAACCCTCGGCGAGGATCGTGGACGAGGTCGCCCCGGCGGAAGCCCGCTCGCCGCGGGGCCTTCTTCCGGCCGCCGGGCTGACCGCGGCCGGGCTGATCGTCCTCGCCGTCGGCGCCCGCTTCCTCGTGGACGGCGCCGTGGACGCCGCCCGCATTCTGGGCCTCCACGAAGCCATGATCGGGCTCACCGTAGTCGCCCTCGGCACGAGCCTGCCCGAGCTGGCCA
>JBJKRE010000282.1:0-10175 GCA_046704825.1 Acidobacteriota bacterium | reverse complement strand
TGCGCAAAGGTGTCCAGGTGGACGAAAGGAGGTCCAGGTGCGTAGGTTCCTGATCGCGGCGCTGATCCTGGGGGCCTGTTTCGCGTGGCCCTCCGTGTTCCGGGCGGCTTCGACGGACCTCCTGGCGCAGCAGGCCGCCCAGGCCTACGAACAGGGGCGCTACGGCGAGGCGGCCCGGCTCTACCGCATGCTGAGGGACGCCGGCCTCGAGGGCGCCGACGTCCACTACGACCTCGGCAACTGCTACCTCAAGGAGGGAGACCTGGGCCGGGCCATCCTGGAGTATCGGCGCGCGCTGAAGTACGACCCGGACCTGGCTCCCGCCAGGCACAACCTCGACGTGGCCAGGAAGCTCCTGCCGGCCCGGGTGGCCATGTGGCAGCCCTCCCCCTGGGAATCTGCGGTCAGGGACCTGCCGCCCGGCCTGCTGGAGGTCCTCGTCCTCTGCTTCGTTTTGATCGGCAACGGGTTCCTGGCGGCGCTCCTGTTCATCGGCCCCGGCCGGGGGCGGAGGGTTTGCGCACAGGCCCTGGTGACGGCCTTGGTTCTGGCCTCCATTGCGGGCGGCATGATGGCGTACGCCGAGACCGTCCTGCCGGCGCACAAGCCCGCAGTCATCGTGTCGACGGCGAGGGTTTATCCTCAACCGGAGCAGAAGGGCCAGCCGCTGGCCGAACTGCCGCCCGGGTCTGAAGTGGTCGAGGTCTCCACCGCCGGAAACTGGAAGCTCGTGCTGTGGGGCGAGGGCCGTGGATGGACCGCTGCGCGCGACGTGGAGGTCCCGTGATGCGGTGGTGGCGTCTCGGCACTGAAGCACTGGCGGCCGTCCTGGTGAGCCTCGCGCTGTTGGCTGCCGTGGCCTACGCCCACCGCGGAGATCTCCGGTGGCTGTGGGCGCCTCAGGCTGAGACCGCGCCCGTTCCGCGCAGGCAGCGGCCTGTTCCGCCTCCGGCGCCGCCCGCTCCGCCCCCAGTGCGCACGGTTGCCGCTCCGCCGGTGCGCATCCTCTCCATCGAGGGGCTCTCCATCGAGCCCTACAAGGGGCCGCTGGCCCTGGACCCCACCGTCGAGAAAACCCTCGGCGTGCTGGACTCGAACCTCATGGACGCGGTCAAGGACCTGAAGGACCGCTCCGCCCTCTTCCCCACGGCCGACGATGTGGTAACCTTCGTCCCCGTCTCGGCCAGGGACTGTTCCTTTACGGAGGCCTTTTCCGCCACGCTCGACGGGGGGCGGGTCCGGGTCCTCCTGCCCTTCGAGCCCGTGGTCCTGAAATGGTGGCCTGCGCGGGACGTCATGTCGGCCGGCCTGACCTCGGGCATCCTGCTCAAAGAAGTCCCCACCTTTTCGGATGCGCCGGCGTGGTTCCGGTACGGGATGTCGCTCTACCTCTCGGGTTTCGGTAATGCCTACAGCAAGCGCGCCGTGCTGGACAGCGACGGCCCGCCGATCCGCATGATCCATCCGCTTAGCGACGCGACGGACACGGCCTGGGTGGACGGATACTGGGCCATCAAGGCCCTCGTCTCGTCACGTGGAGACGCCGCCGCCAAAGACTGGATCGAGGCCATGCGCGCGGGCTTCGGGTGGAAGGACGCGCTCCGGCGCACGACAGGCGAATCCTACGGGGCCTTCGAGGCCGCCTACAGGACCTGGGCCACGGCCTACCTCTCGGACCAGTGTGCGAACCGGCAGGTGCTCATGAACGCCGTGGCCCTCCTCAGGCAGCAGAAGGAGAACGAGGCTCTGCCGGTCCTCAAGAAATTCGTTGAGGACCACCCACTCGACTTTTACGCCGGCAACGCGCGGTACTTCCTCAACTACGCACGTTTCCGGCTCGGCCTGTACGACAGGGGCATAGACGGGTTCACGGACCTGCTGGTCAACGCCCCGTACACCACATCCTGGCAGGGCAAGGCCCAGTACTTCCTGGGCCGGTGTTACCAGCTCTCGGGTTACGGCCCCCTGGCCGTGAAACACTTCGAGCTGGCGGCCCTGTCTCCCAACGACGACCTTCTGGTCAAACTCGCGAAGAGACGCTTGAAGGAGATTCAATGACGCCCAGCCCCTCCCTCGTCATAGGGCTCACCGGCCCGAACGCGGCCGGAAAAGGCGAAGCCGCCAAGGTGCTCCAGGATCTAGGATTTGCATACCACAGTCTGTCTGACGTGGTCAGGGAGGAAGCCGTGGCGCGAGGCCTCACCACGTCGCGCGACGACCTCATTTTCACCGGAAACGCCCTCCGTTCGGAGGGCGGCGCCGGAATCCTGGCGGAACGGACCATGAGCCGCCTCGGAGGGAGGGACATCGTCGATTCCATACGGAACCCGAGGGAAGTGGAGGTCCTGCGCCGCGTCCCCGGGTTCGTCCTCGTCGGCGTCTGGGCCCCGCCCGAGGTCCGGTACGAGAGGGCGAAGGTTCGAACTGGGCGGGGGGACGCCGTGGAGAGCCTGGAGGCCTTCATGGCCAAGGAGGCCGAGGAGAACTCCGGTGACCCGGCGGCCCAGCAGCTCAACGCCACTTTCAAACTGGCCGACGAAGAGGTTCGGAACGACACGACCCTGGACGCTCTGCGGGCGGAGATCACGGCACTGGTGACCCGCCTCGAAACATCCAGTTGAAGGACGTGATCGGCGTCGGGGCGCGGTACCATCGCTCGGATCCCCGGCGTTCCCATCGAATGTGATCCTCTCCAGAGCAGGGGGCGAGCGTCTCTGCGCATGCCCGCCGGGGCGACGACTACCCCCGGCGTGAAACCCCAGCCTCCCCAATCCGTTCAAACCTTCAGGGCCCGGGCGGCATCTAAATGGTTCTGAAGGGTGGAGGCGGCATGGACGGTCTGGCGGAAGACATCCTGAACGATCCGGCGGGAAGGGCGCGGGCCGTCGACGAGGCCGACACGGTGGATCGGGCCCGGAGGGGCGACGTGAGCGCCTTCGAAAGCCTGTACCGCGCCCACTCGGCGGCCGTGTACGGGCTGTGCCTCCGGATGACGGCAAGCCGGAGCCAGGCGGAGGAACTGACCCAGGAGACGTTCGTCCGGGCCTGGCGGGCCCTCCACTCCTTTCGTGGCGAGGCGGCGCTGGGCTCCTGGCTGCACCGGCTCGCCGTGAACGTGGTTCTGGAGGCGGGGCGGTCCGAGAAGCGGCGCACGGCGCGCGTGGTTCCGGTGCCCGACCTGTCGGACCTGGGCCGCGCCAGGACGGAGGAACCCGGCGTCGCCATGGACCTCCAGAGGGCGCTGGCAACGCTGCCCGACGGGGCCCGGATGGTCTTCGTCCTGCACGACGTGGAGGGGTACCGGCACGATGAAATCGCGGCCATGAGAGGCGTGTCCGCCGGCGCGACGAAGGCCCAGCTTCACAGGGCCCGTCGGCTTTTGCGGGAGGCGCTGGGATGAACTGTCACGACGTAATGGAACGGCTCGACGACTACGTGGACGGCCTTCTGCCTGCGGACGAAGCCGGGGCCGTGGGCGCCCACCTGGGCGCGTGCCCTTCCTGCGCCGGCCGGGCCGTCTCGCTCCGGGACCTGCTGGCGCAGGCGAAGAGGCTCGCCACGCCGGTCGAGCCGCCGAAACGGGTGTGGACGGCCGTCGAACGGAGGGTCATGGGCGGACGTTCCTCCGGCAGGCCGGGTGGGGGGGACCGCAGCAGGTGGAGGCGTTGGGGCCTGTCGGTCGCGGCGGCCGTCGTGCTGGTTGCGGGCACGGCGCTCGTGACCACCCGGGTCCTTCATGTCCGCCGGCCGGAACCTCCTCCGGCTCCTGCGGCGGTCACGCGCGCCTGGGCACCGGGGCCGTTCCGCACCGGTCAGACCGACCTCCGGAAGGAGCGGCGCCGCCTGCTGGCCGCCTTCCAGGCCCGGAAGGGCCGCCTGCGACCCTCTACGGTGGAGGTCGTCGAGAAGAACCTGCGCATCATCGACCGGTCGCTCGCGGACATCGAGGCGGCCCTCCGGAAGGACCCCGGCAACCGGGACCTGGCCTTGCTTCTGGCCGGGACGTACAGGCAGGAACTGGACCTCCTGAGGCAGGCGGTCCAGCTTTCGGATACGCAGTGGACAGGAGGAGACTATGAAAAATCGTAAGTTGATGATCGGCTTGGTTCTGGTCCTGGCATCGGCGATGCCGGTGCTGGCCCAGCAGAAGATCGACAGGAAGCACGCCGCAGCCGCCGACGGCGTGGTGGAGATCGACAACCTCGCCGGATCGATTACGGTAACCGGGTGGGACCGGACCGAGGTCAGCGTGCAGGGGACCCTCGGCAAGAACGCGGACAGGCTCGATTTCGACGTGAAGGGCAAGACGACCACGATCCGGGTGGTGCTCCCACGCCATGCCCACGACGTGGAAGGTTCGGACCTGGACATCCGGGTCCCGGCCGGCAGCCGCGTCGAGTTCAAGACCGTGAGCGCCAGGGCGGACATCCAGTCTGTGAAAGGGGACATCGAAGGCCAGACGGTCAGCGGTGAGATCGGCATCAAGGGTGCCGGCTCGAGCGAGATCAGGGTGACGAGCGTGAGCGGCGACGTCCAGGTGTCGGCCAGGTCGGCCGAGGTCCGGGCGAAGTCCGTGAGCGGCCGCGTGGAAATCAGCGGAGCTCACGGGCGCGTGGAGGCTGCCAGCGTGAGCGGGTCCGTCGTCGTCGAGGCGGGCACCATCAAGGACGGCGAGTTCGAGACCACCTCCGGCTCCATCGTCATCAAGGGGGCGCTCGACCCGTCGGGCAGACTCCAGGCCACCTCCGTCAGCGGGGACGTGAAGCTCGAGCTGCCCGCGAACGTCGCCGCGGACTTCCGCGTCAAGAGTTTCAGCGGATCCATCACCAACGACTTCGGCCCGGCGGCCGTCCGGGAGTCGAAGTACGGTCCCGGTAAGTCGCTGGACTTCTCGGCCGGGGGCGGCGGCTCGCGCGTCAGCATCAAGACCCTGAGCGGAAGCGTCCGGCTGACCAAGCGGTGAGAGGTGGAGAACTCGTTACACGGGCCCGCCGGATTCGGTCTTCGTCCGGCGGGCCATCGTTTCTGTCGACAGATGCAGTCAGGGCGTAATGACGAAGCTGTACGCGGAGCTGCTGGTCGTTTCCCTCCCGATGGCGTCCCTGGCTCTCACCCTCCAGTAGACAGTGGTACCGATCGCGAGAATTTTCTTCCACTTCTTCGCCCCCGGCGTCCACGCGACCTCCTTGGTCCATTTCTTGATCTGCTTCGAGCTGGTGACGACCGCGCCGCCGGAAAAATCTTCTGTGGCGGCAAACTCCACCATGAAGCGATCATTGTGCGACGGTTCCCACTGGAAAGTAAGCGGTTCGCCGGCAGTGGTGCCCGAGCCGTCGGCCGGGCTGAGGAGCCTGGCGCCGACCGGTCTTGCGATAGTGAATGCGCCGGAGGCTATCTGCCCGCCGCTTTTCCCCACCACGCGCCAATAGACCGGAGTATCGGCATCCGTCGCACCGGAGGCGGCCACGAGAACCTTCTTCCATCTCCCTTTCGAGGGCTGCCAGTCCGATCCCTTGAGCCACGGATGGGCGTGTGATTTCGAACTCGCCAGCAGGGAGTCGAAAGTCTGGTCGGCGGAGAATTCCACCCGAAAGCGTTCTTCGTTCCCGGGTGACCAGGAGAAGACGGGCGGGGGTGTGTCGGCGTAGATAGTCGTCGGTTCGCCGCCGTTATCGACGGTGACGCTGACCGAACTCGTGGTGATCTGTCCGGCCGAGTCCTTGGCCTGCGCCGTGAGCGTGTAGGTTCCGTCGGTGAGCGCGCCTGTGGCCCAGTCGGTCTGATAGGGCGATGCCTTGAGCGTGGCCAGCAGGGTCTCCCCCGAATAGAACCGAACCTGCAGATTCTGCGAGAAGTCATCGGATGCTTGGGCGGTGACGGTCACCGTTCCCGACACGGATGCCCCATCGACGGGTGCGGTAAGAGCGATACTCGGGGGGTCGTCCCGCCTGAACAGGTGCCGTGGCCCTGCGCCCAGCTGGTTCCAGGGGGCCGCAGACTCGGGAGGGGCGTCGGTCGAAAGGCAGCACAGATACGTGCTGCCGCATATCATGTACAGCCTTGGCCCCTTGGTCGTCTGGACCAGGACCAGGTCGCCCGGCGCGTCCGGCAGGACCTCCGATTGACCGGCCGCGCTGTTGTCTGACGTGTGCCGAACATACAGTATCTTATTGTCGGCGCTCTCGACGAAGATCAGGCCGCCCTCCGCGAGGGCCGGGGTCCCGTCGCCGCCCTTTGGGAACGTCCAGTCCTGCGTGCCGAGCGACAGAGAAAGCCTGTAGAGATTCTGGTCGGAGGTCGTTACGTAGACCGCGTCGCCGGACACGACGGGAGAAGCGACGGCAGCCGTGAGGCTCGTCTTCCAGTTGAGCCTGCCGTTCGAGGAAACGCTCAGCACGTTCCCGTCGGCATCTACCAGGTACACGTTGTCCTCGGCATCCAGTGCGAGCGGTCCATCGGCCGCCGCGTCCAGCGGCAGGTACCATGCCTGTTCACCGTTTGCGTAAACCTCGTAGAGATCCTGGTCGCCAGCAACGATAACGTTGCCGCCGTGCGTGACGGCCGGACAGCCCGCCACGGTCTCGGCCAGATTCAGCACCCACAGGATCTGGCCGGACGGCGAAACGGCGGACAGCCTGCCGCTGGTACTCACCACATAAATGGTACCGTCGCCGGCGACGGCGGGGGCGCTCTGGATACTTCCCTGAAGGTCCACCTCCCAGACCGGGGCTCCTCCCGTCGTGTATGCGAGGAGCTGTCCCTGAGTGTCGGTGAAGTACAGCCGACCGTTGCTGAGGACCATCGCCGACGAAGGCGTGCTGCCGACGTTGACATCCCAGAGCGCGGCCTTGGACACCGACAGCGCTTCGATGTGACCGTTGTTCAATGCGAGGTACGCCGTCCCGTCGGTCCCCACGGTGGGGGCGAAGAGAATGGGCGCATCGGAATGGTAGGTCCAGAGCAAGGTCTGGGCGGGAGTGCCGGCGGATGCAAGCAAAGCGACCAACGAGACGAAAAAGGGTAAGACATACAGGTGTAGACGGACTCTGATCTCTCGCATAACGCAATCCCTTCCTTGTTTTCAGGCAGGCATTCATGAATGTCCTGTGACACCTTAAAGACGGATGACATAACCAAATGTCTAGGCCGTGCGCCCTGAATCGGCTTCGCACGCCCGCCGGCGATGCTGGTATCCTGTCAGAGGCGGGGCGTCCCGCCACGATCCCTGAGAGAGGTTCTGCGGTGTTACGGACGTTGGTGGTTCCCGGGGACATGACCGATGCGCGCCTGGATCAGGCGCTTGCGGCACTCGTGGAAGGGCTGAGCCGGCGGGCGGCGCGCGGGCTCATCCAGAAGGGCTCGGTCTACGTGGACGGCAGGCGCTGCCGCATCGCCTCCCGGATCGTCGCGCCCGGCAGCGGGATCCGGGTCGAGGCGGAACCCGTCCGAACGGGAGCCGAGGCGCCCCCCTCTCGGCTCGCCATCCTCTGGCGAGACCGGGACGTCGTCGCCGTGGACAAACCGGCCGGCATGGCCTCGGCGCCCACGCGCAGCGGCGTGGAGGGCTGCGCCGTCCACGTTCTCTCCATGCAGCTCGGCGTGCACATGCAATCCCTGCATCCCGTCCACAGGCTGGACCGGGGGACGTCCGGCGTCCTGCTGATCGGTCTGACGGCCGAGGGTGCGCGGCGGCTCGGGCTCGCCTTTCAGGAGGGGCGCGTCCGCAAGACGTACAACGCATGGGTCCACACAGGCCCCCCGGCCGAGGCGGGGACATGGGACGTTCCCCTCTCAAGGCCCGTAGACGGCGCGGTGAGGGCGGACGAACTCGGCCGTGCGGCAAGGACCGACTACAGGGTCATAAGGCGCGAAGTCGGCGCATCTCTCCTGGAGCTGTTCCCTCGGACCGGGAGAACGCACCAGCTCAGAGTGCACTGCGCCCTGGCGGGGTGCCCCATCGCCGGGGACGTGAAGTACGGCGCCCCGTCCGGAGCGGCCCGACTCATGCTCCACGCGCGGTGCATCCGTTTTCCCCTGCCGGACGGCTCGGAACAGGAGGTGGAGGCGCCGCTTCCCCCGGACATGGTGACATGGAAGGGGCCGAGGGTTAAGGACTGAAGGCGAAAGGCTAAGGGCTAAGGGCTAAAGGCGGAGCCCCGAGGGGCATTTGGGATAATGAGAATCGGCAGACGGGAGGTCTTCGGTCGCCGAACCGAGCACCCGGCTGTTGGATCACCCGATGGATTCTCGATGCTCCAGCTTGCTCATCGACTTCCCAGCTCCTTCTCCAGGGCGGCCGTCGCCGCCGGTTTGTTGGCGCGCCCCCGCCCGTGGTACATTGGACCTTCTGAAGCGTTCGAAACCAATGGGAGCGGGCTTTGCACATTCCCCTGTCCACCAACCTGTTCCTGGTAGTCCTTCCCGTCGCGGTTCTCGCGGGGGCCCTCCTTTACTACGCACTCGGGAGGCGCCGTGAGTCTTGACGTGACCATCGGGATCATCGTCGTCCTCTACATGGCCGTGCTGCTCGGCATAGGGTACGTCGCCTCCCGCCTCACGAAATCCTCCGAGGACTTCTTTCTCGCGGGCCGCTCCCTGGGGGCGTGGGTCACCGCCATCTCTTCAACGGCCTCGTCGGAGAGCGGCTGGGTCGTGCTCGGGGCGGTGGGCATGGCCTACAAGGGCGGCGTGTCCGCCATGTGGTTCGCGCCGGGGTGCCTGTTCGGCTACTGGGTGAACCTCTACTGGGTGGCGCCCAGGCTCCGACGCGAGGCGGCCAGAACCGGATCGCTCACGATCCCGGACTTCCTCGTGGACCGCTTCGGAGACCCCATGCACGTGGTGAGGCTGGTGGGCGTCGTCATCATCTTCCTGTCGCTCGGCGGGTACGTGGCGGCCCAGATGACGGCCACCGGCAAAGCCATGGAGGCCATTCTGGGCCTCCACTACCAGACGGGCGTCTGGATAGGAGGCGCCATCATCATCGTCTACACCCTCATGGGCGGCTTCCGGGCGGTGAGCTGGACGGACCTCGTCCAGGGGCTGATCATGGTCTTCGCCCTCGTTTTCATGCCGATACTCGTGGTGGCGAAAGTCGGCGGCTATTCGGCCATGCTCCACCAGCTCTCGGCCGTGGACCCGAACCTGGTGACGGTGACTGGGGGCAAGACGGGCTTCGCGCTGTTCGGACTCATCGCGGGCCTCTTCGGCATCGGCCTGGGCTACCCCGGACAGCCGCACGTACTCACCCGGTACATGGCCGCATCAGGGGAGGAGAAGATCCGGCAGACTCAGGTCATCGCCATGGTGTGGGGTGTCCTCGTCTTCTACGGCGCGAGCTTTCTGGGGCTGGCGGGGCGGATCGTCATGCCCTCCCTCATGAAGCCCGGCGGCGACCCCGAGCAGCTATTCCCGCTCCTGTCCCGCCAGATGCTGCCCCCGCTGGTGGCCGGCATCATGCTCGCCGCCATTCTCTCCGCCATCATGTCCACGGTGTCGTCCCAGCTTCTCGTGGCGGCATCGGCCGTCAGCCGTGACGTGTTCGAAAAGGTCTTCGGTCTAGGCAAATCCAGCCGGACGGCCGTCCTCGCGGGCCGAATCTCGGTGCTTGTGCTCGGAGTGGTCGCCATGCTGGTGGCCGTACAGAACATCCGGGTGGTGTTCTGGTTCGTCCTCTTCGCCTGGTCCGGACTGGGCGCGGCTTTCGGACCTGTTCTCCTGTTGGCGCTGACCACGAGGATTCTCACGCGTTCGGGCGTCGTGGCGGGCATGGTGACGGGCTTCCTGGTCACCATCGTGTGGAAGGAGACGGGCCTCTCGGCGTCCCTGGTCTACGAACTCGTCCCGGCGTTCTTCCTGGCGGGAGGCGCCGCCGTCGCCGTGAGCCTCGTGAGCCGGAAGCTTGGCCGCCCGTCTGAACCTCCGGTGGAGGCTCCGGGCGCAGGACTTCCAGACTGACCGCTCGCGGAGCCGGCTTGCCGCGCCGTGGTAGAATCGCCCCGAGGGGATTTCATGTTCAGACTCGTCTTCACCCTGGACGGTGAATCGCGCGCCTACCCGCTGGACAAGGACCGTGTAACCGTCGGGCGGATGATCGGGAGCGACCTGGCCCTGCCCGACCACACGGTGTCCAGAAGCCACGCCGAACTGCTCCGCACCGGCGAGGGATGGCAGAT
>JBJKRE010000281.1:0-3639 GCA_046704825.1 Acidobacteriota bacterium | reverse complement strand
TCCTTTCCCCTTCGGGCCGGGCGGCTCTCACGGCAAAAGCAGCAGAGGCGCGACCACGATGGCGACGGTGCCTCCCATGAACACCCAGGACCACGGGTTAGCAAAATTTAGCGTATAGCCGATACCGAAGCGCTTTCTCACCCACAGGGCGGGATCGTGCGGGTTGTAGTAGAAGATGCCCCCGCCGTGCCAGCACGCGTCCGGCGTCCCGTCGCCCTCGGGCGCCGCGCCCGCTCCGCCCGACCGGGCGCTCGTCGCGCGGCTGACGGCAACCAGGAGGACGATGACGAGGGCAAAGGGCAGGACGACGGACAGGACCACCAGGAGGGCCGTGCTGAGCTTCGCCGCGGTCTGACTGCGGGCGAAGGGAAGGAACATGGGGACGGCCGCCGACACGGCGACGCAGTACTCGAGGACCAGGAGCGTTTCCGCGAGGGTCCGCCGGAACCGGCCCCAGGCGTCGCTCGCCCCGCACCGCCTCGAATACTTGAGCACGCTGAAGGCCGTCAGGGCCAGAAAGAGACAGAGCCCCGCAAAGAATACGGGCAGCGAGAATACGTGGTAGGCAGTCCGCGTGGTCCATCCGTTGGGAAGGCCGTCGCCGCCCCAGTGGATGGGGATGCGGACCGGCAGGCTTTGCCAGTTCAGGATCGTCCACGCCGACGCCACGGCCAGGAGGAGGAAGGGACCGACCTGGGCCAGGGGGCCACCGGGCAGGCTTTCCTTACGCCGGGCCAGCGACGCCTGGCGGACGGCAGTGGGCGCGGTCCGGTGCGGCGCCGTCATGCGATGGCCCACGACGAAGGCTGCAATGGCGCCGAAAATGACCGGCAGAGGGGCCAGTACCAGAAGGGGTTGTCGCCCGGCCGGCGCCCCGAACAGAGCCATGAGGACGCTCGCCACTCCGAAGACGGTCACGAGTGAGAGGTAGACCGTCAGGATCCTCCGGGCCTCCTTCGTCCCCCGGAAGTCAGGGGAGACGGTGACGGCGAAGAAGACGTCACGCTGGGACAGGCGCGGGTAGAAGGCCATCAGCACCGCAAGCCCCGCCGTCATGGCAACCATGCTCCACTTGACCGATCCGTCGATCCAATGAGTCATTTCCCGGGCCCCTCCGTTCGCTTGACCCGCGACAGGATCCAGTCGCCCACGAACTTCAGCACCTTGGGTGAGACGGTCGTTTCGATCTCGCCGTATTCGCTCGGCAATCCGGTCTTCGCGGGCTGCATCAGGTGGTTGAGCCCCTGGAACTCCTTGATCGTGACATTCCTGTTGCCGCCGGCCTTCAGGGCGCCGGCGATGGCCGCAAGGTTCTGCTTCGCAGGGACCTGGAGGTCCCTCGAGCCGCCGACGGCCAGCACGGGGCAGGTCACCTTCTCGAGGGTCGGCCGGGGGTCGTACGCCACGAAGACTCTGTACCAGGGTGATAGAGCCAGGCGGACCTGCCCATCCAGGGCGGCGCCCGTTATCTTTTTGTCGATCTGCGGCATGAGCTTGCGGAGTTCGGCGGCGGCCCTGGCCTTGTCGGGCTGGTACTTGACGATGTCGAGGAAGCGCTTCTCACCCGATGCCACGGTCTTGAGTTCGGCGGGCGTGGCCCCCTCGGCCTTGCCGATGAGGAGGGTCTGGTCCAGGATGATCTGGTCGCCCGGCAACCCGGGTGCCTCCAGCAGCACGATGAAGGCCACGTCCTTCGAACGCACGGCCGCCTTCGGGGCGACGATGCCGCCCTCGCTGTGGCCCATGAGCCCGATTTCGTGGGGGGCGATGTCGGACCGGCTCTTGAGGAAGGCCACACCGGCCAGCGCGTCGTTCACAAAATCGTCGTCCGTGGCCCTGGAAAAATCGCCCCCGGACTTACCGACGCCCCTGTCGTCCACGCGCAGGACGGCGATGCCTCTGCGCGTCAGATAGTCCGCCCACACGAGGAAGGGCCTGTGGCCCAGGATCTCCTCGTTACGGTTCTGGGGCCCCGATCCCGTGATGAGCAGGACAGCGGGAAAGGGACCGCCGGTCTTGGGCAGGGTCAGCGTGCCGGCCAGCGTGATGCCGGCCTTTCTGTCTGGAAAGGTCACGTCCACCGATTTATATGGGAAGGGCGGTTTCGGGTCCTGCGGCCGGGTATTGACCGTGGCGGAGCCCGTCCGCTTCAGGTCGAGGGGGATCTTTAGCCCGTGCTGCTCCCACGTCCCGGAAAGGGCGCCGGGGTGCGTCAGCGTGCCCGTGTAGCGTGCACCGGCCGTAACCGCCAGCGTCACTCTCCTGCCCTGCGCCGACACGTCCGACACCGGAACGCCCACTACCATCTGGTCCGGGCTGTCCATGGTCGCGACGACGGAACCGTCCGCCTTCCTGGCAATCCGGAAGATGGCCCTCAGCGATGCTCCCGGCACCTCCAGCTTCCCCTCCCACGTCCCGAGAAAGGGTGTCAGGTCGCCCGAAGCCTGCTTGTTTTCGAGCCCGTAGTCCCTGCTGGTGCGCGCGAGATCGAGAGCCAGGACGCGCCCGTTCTGGTGCCAGGTCCCCTTGATGGCGTCTTTACCCGTAAGCGAGCCCTCGTAAAAGCTGTGCATATCCCTCAGGTCCATCCGGATCTTGGCGTTCTTGAAGGTGACCGTGTTCACGGGGATGCCGTGAAGGCCCTGGTCGAGGCTGTCCATGACCGCCCCGTACCCGCCGTCCCTGTCCGGATGGATGCGGAAGGCCACGCGGAGGCTCCGCCCCGGCAGGGTGAGGGTCCCCTCCCACGTCCCGACGATGGAGACCGTCCCGGCCGGCTTGGGCTCCTCCGAAGCCGGCCGCGGCGCAGCCCAGAGGCCTGCCGCCAGCAAGAGGGCCGCCGTTGCCGCCAGAGCACCCCGAATCCACGTCACTCGTCCCGATGCGGTTGTCATGTCTATGCCTCCACTGCGTCATGCCCGGCCGCCAGATTGTCGGCCACTGATTTAAGGACGGTTTGCAGGTCCTTTTCGTCTACGCCTCCGGCCTTCGCTTCGGCCACGAGTTCGCGCAGGCGCCGCTCGAAGTCCGCCCGCGCGTCGGTGCTGGGTTCGGGCGCAGGCCGGTAGAGGACCATGGCCCCCCGCCGGCGCCTGAGCTCGAGCCAGCCTTCCTCGGCCAGCATCCGGTAGGCCTCGGCAACCGTGTTGTGGTGGACGCCCAGGTCCAGGGCCAGTTCCCGGACGGACGGCAGGATGTCGCCCGGTGAGAGCTGCCCCGCGACCAGCAGGGTCCGCATGGCGCTGACGATCTGCCTGTAGACCGGCGTGGCCGCGGCCAGGTCGACTTTGAGTACCGGAACCGAATCGCTCATTGAGTCGCTATTTCCCCCGTCATTGCCACTGGCCTCCCGATTGCCAATGTACAATGTACACGTACAATGTACAATAAGGCACCGACCGTGTCAAGGGGGATATCAGATTTCGAATTTGGGAATTGGGATTTGGGAATCAAAAACGGCTCGGGACGGGCCTTTGAAGCAGGAATCAACAGCGAGGATGGGAGGAGAAGAGGTTTTGAGCGTTGGGTGTTGAGTTTTGAGTGGAGGTACTACATGGCCTCGGTGTGCTTCGCACCCCGAAGGCCCGGCGGGAGGCGAGCCACGCCTTTACCCCTTCACTTCTTCACCCCTTTACCTGT